>NZ_JBKFAQ010000007.1:0-129630 GCF_053345735.1 Bacillus sp. D48C | reverse complement strand
CCCCCCCCCCCCCGAAAAAACCTATCTTTTGATAAAGTAATATAAACTTGTCCCTATAATTTCTAGTGCCTCCTGCATACGTTGAGGAGAAATATTTTCTAAAACGGTATCTTGAGGTGTATGGAATACCTTTTCAACATGATAAATTAGGGGATTCCAACTCTCTACATCCATCCAAATAAATAGTGCTGAGGAAATTCCAGCTTCGTAAAATGGTACATGATCACTAGAATCAAACTTTCCAGTTAATACAACCGATTTCCCTAATGCTTTACTAGTAGCTACTGCAGTATTTGTTACTTCATTTTGAGAGCCATCTAGTGTCATTGCATATAAGTCCTTAGCCTGTTGGTAACTTGTCGCTATCATATCTGCATTAAAAACCCCTAGAATATGTTTCTTATCTGTTGTAGATAACTGATTAACATAATGGTAAGCACCTAAGGATTCATTTTCTTCTGCTCCAAACGCTATGAATTGAATTTCTTTATTAATCTCTATATCTTTAAAATTGTATGCTAACTCTAATAAAAGTCCTACGCCAGAAGCATTGTCATTTGCTCCAGGTGCTCCGATAACACTATCATAATGAGCACTCATTATTGCTACATCCTCATTATCTGTCTTGTATTTGGGCTTTTTTTTCGCAATAACATTTAATGAACTCAAATTCATTTCATGTTTTGCCTTTAAACTAACTATATTTTTATTATGCACTATTTTATCTTTCATTCTAATTCCCTGATTATAAGCAAGCCCAAATACAGGTATTGATTGTTTCTTTTTTAGAACTGGGTTAAAGGCTTCTCCATAGTTGCCTCTATCCCCAATCGTACTATATAACAATACAGCTTTTGCTCCCTTTTCTACTGCATACTCAACTTGTTCATTATATTTCTCATACGTATCAGCTTGTTCCAGTAATACTATTTTCCCATGAATTGGCTCAGGTGAATTTTTAATATCGTTCTCTTTTCCTATAGAAACTACCGGCCCTACGACAGGATCTTTAGGTATAGATGCATTAGATGCTGCTCCAACTTGCCATTCTTTTTCTCCATACACACTAAAAGAGATACTCCCAATATATTGATCTGGTACAGGAAAGGCCTGATACTCAACTTCATACCCTAATTTTTTTAATGTATCTCCAATGTATGTAGCTGCTTTATGTTCTTCCTTAGTCCCACTTGGACGTGGACCAATTTTCTCAGACAGAAAACGTGTATGTTCAATAGCTCGACTAGCACGAACCTTATCTGACATGAGAGAACTTTGGTCGTTCTTAGTCATAGCATGTACTAGTATTACATCCTCAGATAAATTACTAAAAAGGAAAAGCAACAAAATCCCAAAAGTTACAATAAGCTTCTTTATAAGAGTTAGTTTTTTCATTTGTCCTCCCTATGATTAAAAAAGATTAATAGTAAAACCTTCCCTCCTAACACACTTACTTAGAAGAAAAGGTTCATTAAAATAATCTCTAACTCAAGTTACATGTAAAAATAAATAAACCGATAGTGCCTTTTATATCTCCAAATAATTCATTTTTGTTTGCATACCAGTAATATTTTTATGAAACCAATTAAGAGTCTCCCATGACCTCTTTCTATTCGTATAATCAGTTTCCTGAACCTCAAATACAATTCCTATGTTTTTATCCAAAGTATTGTTCTTCACTTTTAATAAAGTTTCATGTAATAAACTTTCATCAATAGATCCATTAGCCGGATTCTCTCCCTCATAGCAACGTATCTCACTATAAGGAATCGTTAAATGCTTAAAAGAACTAAAATGAAAATGTTTAATATAATCCATTAAGCTTAAATACTTATGAAAATCCTTATATTCAATTTCTTCTTGCCTTAATAATTTAGAAATACCTAAACGTGTAAGATAGGTTATAGACCAATGACATATATCCCATGTTATTCCAACGTTAGATAACTCCAGATTAACCAAATCAGTAAAATCTTCGGGATATATAAATATAGGATCAAAATCATCGCCCAAGTTTCCAATAATGGGTAGGTTTTCAACGCCAATCCATATATCAGTCCCTTTTATTTCCTCATCTAGCATATTAAAGAACTCTATAATCCTTTTTCTATTATCTAGAAGATTATAGTTTTGAAATTCCGCGACATTCATGAATTGATTAGCATGCACTGTTATACCTGATGCATTATACTTTATAGCAAGGTTAATAAATTCATATAGTTGCTTTTTAATAAATTCATCATTGAGATAGTCTGCATTATCAGTAGGAAAATGCAGCGTTAACAAGGATGGATTAAGGGTTTGAACAAAAGACAGGACCTCAGAAAACCTTTTTGTATATGAGTTATCAAATAAAGATGTCCCATCAAAAATATTTGCTTCTAATCCATAGCCTTTTTCAACCCATCTTAAGTCAATCTGTTTACTATCTAAACCAAAGAACGGGACCTGTGGTATTAACATATTCTCTTCACCTACCATGTCCCCCTTACTAACATAAATGCCTCAGCCGCTTGGTATCCAGATTTGGCACCCCATACAAATGCGTTATGTCTCATTGCTTCTATAGAGCGTGGATGAGGAAATTCCCTTAACTCAGATTCATAATGTCTCATCGCACTTAATTTCTCCTCCAAATGATCTTCAATATTCACAAAATAATTAGGAAGAAACTTATCTTTTTCATTATAATTCCACTCTGTAGAAGATAAAGTTTCATATGCAAATACCCATTTGATATTAGTATCTGGCAGAGGGCGTGTCGCTGTCATTACTGCTCTGTAAACAACAGTATGATCAATATTTATATCTCCACCATATTGAGTATAAATAATTGTAGGATTTATTTTTTTAATGTGATTTTCAATCTCTTTCACTACATCAAGTAAGGGTAATGTATCAAGACGATTATCAGGGAAATCTAGTCTTGCAAAACTTTTTACACCAAGTGTAGTACATGCCCCCTCTGTTTCTTTATAAGATAAGTTCTTAACCTCTAAATCTAGCTCTTTATATTCTTTAGCTCTAGAAGATTTTCCCTCTGCAAGTATTACAACATGTACATCATCACCTTGTTTCACATGTTTCGCTATTGTTCCACCAACACCAATTATTTCATCATCCGGATGAGCGGCAAATACAAGTACATTCATAAAATTTTAGACTCCTTTAATTAATTTTTCTGTTTCCTTTGGTCCACAATTTAGTAAAATATCTAAAATAGATAAATGTGGTATAAATTCCCCAAATAATTGCTTGTAGGAATAATCCCTTATTCTTTGGTAGATAATTTCTATATTTTCATTCTCAAAATCATTTTCGTCTAAATAATCTTGCCCTAAACTTCCAGAATAATAAGTACTGGCATTAAATTTCTGACACAACTCTAATACAAAATCACTTTTCTTACCTGTAATCCCCTCTAAATCTGATACATAATATAGTTCCGTATCAATGTTTAATTCACGGATAATAAAATGAATAAAATTCATGTTCATATCATTTAAATTAATCCAATCTTCCGAATAAAAATTTTCTAAATAATCCTTATATACATTAAAGTAAGGTGCATTAGAATAATTAATTCTTATTGCTTTCCAATGCTTCCGTTCCCAATCTTGAGTATTGTCTATCTTTAACTTATTAAATGGAATTTCTTTATAATTCTTCATTTGTATTGGAACAGTTAACCAAGACGCTCCTTGTGAAGTTTTAATACGATTCCTATTTAAAAAACCTTTTTTTTCAAATTGTGCTATATCATGAAATACAAACACATCTGATTTATGAATTTTTTCAAAAAAACCATACCAAGGTAAATAACTTGGTTGGTGGCCACTAATAATCATAGTTTAAATCCTTTCTTTTAAACAAAAACATTTTTTCAAAGCTGCCCCCCAGTATATCTTAGGTCTAGCAATCCCTTTATTATGTGAATATCCTAAATCCGCATACTTTAATTTATTATGAATTGCTAATTCAAACGCATCATTTAGTAGTAAATATGAAGATTGTGAATTTTTCCCTTCGGTATTGTTAATGTTAATCCAATAATATAAAACCTTTTTATCCATTATAAAAATGCTGGAACTAATTAATTCTTCTTCTAAGAATGCCCCTAAGAAAAGGATTTTTTCTTGCAAATTAAGAACTAAATGATAAAAAAACTCTCTACTAAATGAATAACTCGCTCCTATACTTGTATTATGTTCTTGATATAATTGGTAAAACTCATCTAATTCCGCTACAGTTATAGGACGAACTTCAACATTCTGTTTACGTGCATACCTAACACTTGTCCTAGCTTTTCCAGAACACGATGTCCATAAATCCTCAAACCTATTTGGTAGATCTAACATATAAGTTTCTTTATAATCCCACTTTTCTTTACTATAACTTTGAAAAGGATTTATCGTTATAGGTAATAAAAGCTTTTGAATTTTATTTTCAAACTTCTTATTTATTATGGATTCATAAACTGAAAAATCTATTTTATCTTGGCCAATTATTATTGGACCTCCATAACCAATTAAACTTCCCAAAAGCCTACCATCCTGTACATACATAGGAGTTAAAACTACTGTATCTCGTGTTTCTATTAGTACTGGGAAAAATTGAACACCAGGTAATAATTCCATTAACTTTCCCCATTCGTAACTATGAAATACAGAACCATTGTATTCTTCCATACAGGCATCCCAATATTGGGCGTCAGTACATATTTCGATTTCCATATAATCACCTTTTAATTCTTATTCTCTAAATATTTCAGAATTTGACTACATATATACTTAAGGTCCTTATTCACTAAAGGATATTTAAAAGGTATTGATAATACCCTTGGCCATAAATAATCTATATTTTCTGACTCAGTTGCGTACTTCGAAAAAATAGGGATCTCACTCAGGGGTAAGTAATTCCAACAAGTTTGTATACCTTTTTCCGCTAAATGTACAGAACACTCATATCTATCAGATGATTCTTTGAATATAATGGTAAAATAGTTTAAATAAACATTCTGAGCTGAAAATATAATCTTAACGCCATACTTTTCTTCAATTTCCTGCAGCATTGTATAACACAGACTAGCGTTGCATATATTTATTTCTAAAATCTTCTTTGTTTTCTGTAGGTGTTTATCAATTAACAATGAACGTACTATAGACATTCTTTTTGGATTTATAACTTCCGTTTTCTCCGGTAAAGAATCTAATTTACTATTATTATAGGAGGGCAGAATCTCTAATTTCCTCCAATAATTAGTAAATAAACTCAGTACTCTACTCTTTTTTATTTTTATAGCCAATTGTGTTTTTAAATGATTCTTATAATCTAAAATTACTTCTTCCTTCTTTTCTTCACCCATGTCACATAATTCACTTATTGTACGATTAAGAAGTAACGCTCCTCCCCCAATACTTGGGATCGGTTTAGTTCCCCCAAAACTTAAAATACCAATGTCGCCTAAACTACCAACTGGCTTTCCATTTTGATAAGAAAACATTGCTTGTGCAGCATCATCGATGATATAAATATTATTTTCTCTAGCCCAGTCAATAATTTCTAAATCGTCATGACATCCATACAAGTGCGTAAGAATAATTGCCTTTGTATTAGCATTCCAATGTTTTTTTATTTTATTAAGAGAAATTGAATGATTAGTGTTTAAATCAATTAATACAGGTTTTGCTCCCACCGTTAATATTGCTTCTATTACATTAGGACAATTAAAGTTTGATAGAATTACTTCATCTCCCTTTGCCACTTTTAAGTACTTTAAACCAACTACTAATGCAGATGTACCGCTATTAGTTAATACAATTTCTGCATCCGGATAAAGAGCTTGAAGACTTTTTTTAAGTTTAGAATCATTAGGTCTATATACACTTTTCAAAAAAAATACATGATCAGATATACTCCAAGGAGAAGAATATATGGGATACTTAATTTTCTTTGGATTCTTAGGATATAGATACTGTGTTTCCATACTTCTCCCCTATTATTATCTCTAGTCCTTTATCTAATGAAATAATTGGTTGATAGTTTAAAAATAATTTAGCTTTCTCTATTGAAGGGATTCTTCTAAAGATTTCAATGCTAGAATTTCGGACTCCCTCTTCACCTAAATCAAGAAATTTAATTTTACTTTTATTGCCCATTAATTCATTAATTTTTATTGCTAGTTCTTCCATAGATATAGGTTTGTTATTGCCAATATTAAAATCTGCAAAGTTTTCTCCTTCATATTCAAAGGCTAGTATAGTTCCGTTAACAATATCACTTATATAACTAAAACATCTAATTTGCTGTCCATCTCCATAAATAGTAATATCTTCACCACTATGAGCTTGTTTTAAAAACTTAGAAATTACAAAGTTATCATTTTGTTGTGAACCGTATACATTAAAATAACGAACCACTCTAATTTTCAAACTATTACTAGCGTATTCTTTCAAATAATCTTCGGACATTAATTTAGCTTTTCCATAAGCTGATTTTGGAATTTTAATATCATTTTCTTTAAACGGAACACTCACTCCATCCCCATATACCTCCGAACTGGAAGAAAACAATAATTTTTCTATGCCATTTTCGTTACAAACCTGTACAATATTTTTCGTGCCTTCAAAGTTCACCCTCACTACATCTTCTTCATTTAAACGGCAATTATCAACACCCACTAATGCAGCTAAATGGATTACCCCATCGACATCAATAAGATTTTCTCTTAATGTTGCAATATCTAAAATATCAATTTCTTTAAAAGGAACATCAATACTTGGTTTAAATTTATCAAATATAACTACTTCATACCCCCTTGCTAGTAACTCCTTTGTAACATGCTTACCAATAAATCCGCTGCCACCAATAACCCCAATTTTCATAAATATTTACCTCCCTATTTTTAATTGATATAGACTTTTTAAAGACGTTATAATATGTTCAACCTCATTGTCTGTAAGAGCACTATACAGTGGTAATGAAATAATTTGATTAAATATCTCTTCCGTTTTAGGTAAATATACGTTAAATCTCTCTTCATAATACGGATGCATGTGAACAGGAATAAAGTGAACACTTAGCCCAATGTTTCTCTTTTTCATTTCTTGAATTACCTGATCTCTACTAACAGGAGAATTAGAATTAATTTTTATAACAAATAAATGCCATGCGTGTTTTACACTTAGATTGTTAGTATAATTAGGTAACGTTATATACTCTTGAACCTCTTTTAATTCCTCTTGGTACCTTTCAGCTATTCTCTTGCGTTTTTCAATCATTTCATCAGCTCTTTTTAACTGACTAATACCCAAACTAGCTTGTAGATCCATCATGTTATATTTAAACCCAGGTAATAGAACATCATAACGCCAGCTTCCTTCTTCACCATAACGATTCCATGCATTTTTGGTGATACCATGCCAACCATATAATCTAGCTTTTTCAGCAATCGATTCATTTTTAGTGACTAACGCTCCACCTTCACCTGTTGTTATATTTTTTGTGGCATAAAAACTGAAACAAATAACATCTCCATGTGTACCAATTAAAGTATTATCATATTTTGTTCCTAATGCATGCGCTGCATCCTCTATCAAAAACAGTCCGTATTCTTTACATAGTTTTTGAAGTTCTTTTAATTTAGCCGGATATCCAGCAAAGTGAACTGCAATAATTGCTTTCGTTTTTTTAGTGATTTTTCTTTTAACATCTTGAAGATCAAGACATAAATTCTCTTCATCTATATCTACAAATACAGGTTTTGCACCTACATGCATAATAACGTTTACACTTGAACAAAAAGTAAAACTTGGAACTATTACTTCGTCTTCTAATCCAACTCCCAGAGACAGTAATGCTAAATGTAATGCGGCAGTCCCTGAATTACAACTTACTACATGTTCAGTATTCAGATATTCTTTTAAATTCTCTTCAAACTCTATCACTTTTGGCCCCTTTGAAAGCCATCCAGATTTAAGGGCAGAAACTACCCTATCTATATCTTCATCATTGATTTCCGGTCGATAAAAAGGAATAAACTCTACCATGTAATCACCTACAAACTTATAATATTTTTTTTATATACTGATTCATCTTTAAATATGTTTCTTGTGTCTAAAATTAAACAATTTACCTCGTTAAGCAATTTAAAATTAATGCAATCATGATCCGTATGAACAATAATTAAAGTGTATTTGTCTAATTGACTTAGGTTTAAATCTATAGATTTTTTCAATGTGTTATCCCCCACAATGAGTTCCTCTATAAACGGATCGTAATAATCCACGTTATAGTCTTCTATCATTAAATCATTCATAATATCCAAAGCTGGCGATTCCCTAGCATCATTAACATTCTTTTTATATGCAACACCAACCATAAGAATATCCTTACCATCTTTATCATCTAGTAACTGTAGTGCTCTATTAAGAACGTACTTAGGCATGTTTTCATTAATTTCTCTTGCCACATCAATCATTTTTGTTGCTAAATCCTTATTATTTGCAATCCACTTAAAATAAATAGGATCAATCGGAATACAGTGTCCTCCTACGCCAGGGCCAGGATAGAATTTTTGAAATCCAAATGGCTTAGTTCCTGAGGCATCAATTACTTCCCAAATATTTATGTTTAACTCATTACAAATTTGTGTCATTTCATTAATAAAAGCGATATTTATAAAACGATACGTATTTTCTAATAACTTAGCTGTCTCTGCTACTTCTGGACTGCTTACCTTATGAATATCCTTAATTAAGTTACTATAGAAAGCTGCTGCACAATCGGTACAATTAGATGTAACTCCACCTACGATTTTTATAATATCTTGAATTGAAAACGATTGATTTGCAGGATCGATTCGCTCTGGAGAGTATGCTACAAATATATCTACACCAATTTTAAAATTAGTTTTCTGTTCTAATTTGTATAAAACTTCTTCTCTTGTAGTACCTGGATAAGTAGTACTTTCTAAGATAATTAATGTACCTTTTTTAATGTATTTAACTATTTCATCAACTGCTGAATGAATATATGTTAAATCTGGTTGTTTACTAGTTCTTTCTAATGGTGTAGGAACACATATAACTACAACATCACATTCGTTTATATAATCCATTTCTGTACTAACAAAAAATCTATTTGTATGTAAAGCATCTTGGATTTCAGTATCTTGAATATCACTGATATAGCTTATTCCACGTTCTAGTTTTCTTATTTTTACTGAGTTTTTATCAAAACCTCTTACCGCATAACCTACTTCTAAACATTTAAGAGCCGATGGTAGTCCAACATAACCTAGGCCTACATATCCAATACACGCATTTTTATTTGCAATTTTTTCAACTAATAAACTTTTAGTTTCATTATTTAATACTGTGACCATTACTTATCACTTCCCCAAAAGATTTGATATTAAAATGCTTACTAGCAAATAATAACTGTGCGTTCTAAAATCCCATGGATGCATATAAAATACTGAATTAGCAACAAACTACATTTTTGGCACTATCAATCCTCCTAATTTAATAAACATCTAAATTTGTAGAAATTCATGCGAAATATCAAGATGTAATTTATATCTATAATATTCACACGTTATTTTTTGGGATTCAATTGATATTTTTCTGTTTTTTTACTTTCTCAATATATAATAATATTTATAATTCAGAAAATTCTTTTTTAAAAAAACCAAATATTTTTATATCATTAAAACAATATAATAGTTGTTATATCTACATTTAGTACGATTTTCATCCTTGAATAAAGAAAAAATTATGCTTATAATTATCCAATAAATCCCATTTTTTAGTGATTTAAATGAACATTTAACCATAACTAAAATGGATGAGTTTCATATTTTTTACTTTTCATTAAAATTAATGGAAAAAAATCTATCTGAATTATAAAAAACAATTTGAAATATATTCAAATTGTTGACATAACAGATGAATTTATTAACACTTGTTGATTTTGTAATAATTCTCAAATACATAAACTCCTTAATGCTACCCAAAAATCATAATGACGCTTTACATCAAAAAAATTGCAACCCTCTACATTTAATGGGGGTTGCGATTTTTATGTACAAATAATTTTTATAAATTTTGCGTTAACCTAATCATATCCATACATTGAATACCATTTTCATATATTTCTTCATTATAATTTCGTAAGAAAAAGTCCTTATCCACACTGGTTATTCTAAAACCACATTTTTGATAAAGGCCTAGTTGCATTAAACTAGAATTTCCTGTGCCTATTTCTATAGTTTTATATTCTTCTTTTTTAGCATAGTCTATAGCAAACCCAAGTAAATATTTCCCATATCCTTTTCCTTGCTCTTTTTCGGAAACTGCTATATTTATAATCTCAATCGTTTCTGTTCGGGTAGGAATTAAAATCATAATACCTACAGTAACAGCACCTTTTTTTAAAACAAAACAATCTCCCTTTTTAAGATATCCATTAACTACTTCTGTTGAGGGATCAGCTAGTAACAATAACTCCATTTCTTCCATGTTAATACTTGTACTTTTTTCTATACTAATTCCATCCACATTATTTAATTCCATTTCTAACATCCTCCCAATCAATATTTTCAATTAATATCTTAAATGAATTCCTTCTTATAAGACAATATCAAAAACAATATTAATGTTTTTTAATAGACAGGGTGCTGGGAAATCTTTTTGAATTTTATAGAATGAATATAATGAAATATAATAAAGACTATAAATTTTCCACTTTAAATTCACTTAATCCGTATAATAGGTATGTTATTTTATTTCTGTTTTTTCATTTCTTCTTGCCATGTAGCACCAACACCACCTGATGGTGTATTCCACCGGTCTTCTTGTCGTTTAATACGCTCCATGTCTGCATCGCTCGGCTTAAATCCTTCTACTTCCTTATGTTGCTGTTCCTTATTATGATATTGTTCAACTTCTTTATTATTAGGTTTACAATTGGTAGTAGCTTCTTCGGGCTTATTATCTGCCTTTATACCTGCTGTACTAGATGCGGGCTTATCATTCGTTTCAATATTCTTGCCTTCGTTTATTTGAGGCTTGTAATTATTTGGATTATTCTCATTAGATTGCACGCCTACGTTTTTCTCTTCAGCCCAAAGATTATTTTTTTCACCCCATCCAACAGGAATAACTGAATACATTTTGTTATCTTGACCAACATAATCCGCACCAAGTAACTAATCATTTCATATTTATTTTTTCATTTACTTTTGTTGGAAACTCGTCTATCTTCACATCTTCCCAAGCTATTGCACTTTTTTTCAGTGTAATATACATGTAGAAATACTTCTTTACGAAGATTCAAGTTGTACCACATGTATCATCTCACTATTTACAAAATAAAGTTAGGCTCAAAATTCTTACACTTGAACAACTGTTTTGTTTTCATACCGTTTATAAGCCTTTGTAGAGGAATAGTATTAGTATGTCCAAGTTTGATAACTTTTTTTCACCAAAACCTACAACTGATCTCATCACTACCATATCTTTATCAGTAATTATCTTCATTGTGGGTTCTTAAATTAAACTATTTTCATAACATATGCAGAAGAAATATAACCTACTTGTTTTTAATCTGCCGTTTTAAATAGTGCGTTCTAAAAAACTACTCTTCTTCTAAAATAGCGTAATAATATTCATCCCACCATTCATTCCCATGTGGTATACACTTCCTAAAATAGCCTTCTCTTCTCATTCCAATCTTCTCCATCACTCGATATGATGGCATATTTTGTGGCTGACATGTAGCTATAATCCTATGTAATTTCATTTCCTTAAAGCCATATTTCAATGTAGCTTGTGCTGCTTCAGAAGCATATCCTTTATTGAAGTATTTTGGATTGAACACCCAACCAATCTCATATGTATGCTCACCAAAATATTTATGAAAAACTATATGACCAATCAGAATATCTTTATTAATTAATACTACAGGAAAGTTCTTAGCGTTTTCACCAATGTTTTCATTCACAAAGTTCCTTGTATTTTCTTCAGTAAAAACCCCTTCAGGTATGTATTTCATAACATTGATATCTGATGTATACTCATGAACAGCTTGCCAATCTTTGAACTCAAATTTTCGTATTAATAATCTTTCTGTTTTTATAAACATTTACTTTTCCCCCTCAAAAAATTGCAACTATATTTAAAATCCACTTTTAACCCTTAAAACAAAAAGAACTTGCAGGAATCTCTACAAGTTTTTTTATTTTAAGGTGAAAATACGGGCCAAACAAACAAACAAACTATCTTACAGCTTGACTTTAGAAACTTTAGGGGTAATGCTTTGACAAATATACTATATAACAAATATTGACATCCACGGAATTTATTTTTGAAAATTTTGTGAATTAAGAAAGAAAGTAGTTTTTTTCTTAGATATTATTGTTAATAACTGATGGTATCATTATATTTCATTCTGCAACTTATTTAGAAGAGATATGTACATTTCGAAGAAGTTCTTCAATAAGTTTTGTTTTTTCATTTACCTTTGTGGCATATGTGAAATCACCATAACAATATGGATACCTAAAATTATTTTTATTTCCACCACAAGTATACATCGCTGGATTTTGATCAACCTTCATCTTAGAAAACGTTTTGGCTGAATCCTCCGAGTGTTGTTTAACTTCTTGACTAGCAATAAAATCAATATACCCTGGCCCCATATTATAGCTTTGAATAATTGTATCCATGCTAACATCCTTGTCCGTTCCATATTTGTACATTTTAGCAAAGTGTTTTACCCCTTGTTTAATGCTCAAGCTTGTCTCTTGAATTTCATTTGGTTTTAATCCAAGTGATTCGGATGACTGCATAGGGTCGTTTCCCTCACCTCTACTCTCTTGGTACATAATTCCTAATAAAACTGCAGTTTTCTCTCCTAAATTATATTTTTCTAATTCTTTTTTTAAGGTAGACTCATATTGCAATACACGTTTTTCGGTGGCTAGTGCTTTATTTTGTTGAATATTGGTTTTATGATTAAAATAAAGCATTCCAAGTATTATTCCTAAGCCTAAAATACTAATAAGGAACACTTTTATAATTTGTTTTTTACTTGTATCCTTCATATATTCCTCCTCGTATAAAAAATTCAATTTTTCAAAGGTAATTGGTTATTTACAAACTATGTAATGAACATCTATCTCCCGCCCTTTTTAGACTCAAACATCAATACTTTAAGGTTTCAAGTTTAATATAAAAATTTAAAGATAAGGTAAAGATAAGATAAAGATAAGATAAAGGGCATTTTTTATACGTACTTTAAAAGATATTGGTACAAAGGGATATGTGGGGAAATTTGTTGATACAAAAGGAATTAGTAATAATGGAAAGGTTAACGTACAAATTATTAATTATGGAAATATCATTCCAGAAGATCTACCCTATCTTTTCAATATACTTCATATAAAAAATTACAACATAACATATAATAAAAAACGGCAAACCCTCGACGTAGGAGAATCCACCATCACAAATAAATGATTATTTCACACCTAGTTTTTTTTACTTTCTTAGGAAGCTCGTCTTCCTGCACTTCCTCCCAAGCTGTTACACCTTTTTTATCTAAATGATATACACGTAGGAATAGACCTACGCTACCTTCTTTCTTCACCTTCCCATAGAATTTGTTAACATTATCATCTTTCTCCTAACTAACATCTGTTACTTTTACTAATTTCATATGAGAAATCCCCTCCAAATGTACACACTAAGAATGAGATTTGATAGAAGATGCTTGTCTACATTTTGACTTTTCCAAAATACGAATAATATACCATTCGTTAATGGTCTGATTCGACTTTTCCTATTGAAACTGGAATATTTGGTCAAATATATTAAACACGCAAATAACTTGATATCGTATCTCATGATTTTTAAGAATAATTCTGTTTTTCATTGTAGTAGTAAGGTTGTTTATCTCATATTGAATTACCTTTCATTTTTCTTACAAGCTCGCAATGTTTTTGAAAATACAGTTTATAAAGCCGAGAATTATGATTTTTTCAGAGATAGCATTGAGGGGTTTTTCATATGCACTGTACTATACTCCCGTACAGGTTTCATTTACAATTCATTGTATTTTCTTTACCGTTCACCAAGTTAAAATGGAACAAATTTATTACTTAGAGTGTCTATTATGTGTATTCCTAAAAATATGAAAGGACTTATTATTCCCAAAAGTAAAGTGATGTAAAAAAAGTGTGTATTGAAATACTTCATTTAAATGTTACGAGTTTAATACTTTCACAGGTAAACTATTACAAGTGTAAGCAAAAAAGAAACACCCTAAACAGTAACCGTTCATTCATATAAACGCTTTGGTTCTGCTTATCCTGTTAAAATTCAACTTCAGAAGTATTGGTATCCAACACCCACTTTAATTAACATCGGTATTTAAAATACCAAAACAAAATCCATATATTGTTGAAAGAGGTTGAAAATTCATGTACGTTTTAAACAAGTTCTTTACCTACAAAAAGATTGTACCTGTCGTATTACTTTCATGTGTAACACTAATAGGGTGTTCTAATAGTAATACTCCATCTGAACCACCTAAGCAAACAAAACAAATAAAGCAAATTAAACAAGAAAATACAGGTCATGATTCTTTTGCTAAGCTTGAAAAAGAATATAATGCTAAGCTTGGTATTTATGCTCTGGATACAGGTACAAATCAAACTGTTGCTTATCATCCAAATGATCGTTTTGCATTTGCCTCTACATCTAAATCATTAGCAGCGGGAGCTCTTTTACGTCAGAACTCAATAGAAGCTCTTGATGAAAGGATTACGTATACGCGTGAAGACCTTTCTAATTATAATCCAATTACAGAAAAGCATGTGGATACAGGAATGACGTTAAAAGAACTTGCAGATGCTTCTGTTCGATATAGTGACAGTACGGCACATAATTTAATTCTTAAAAAATTAGGTGGTCCATCCGCATTTGAAAAAATCTTGAGAGAAACAGGAGATACGGTTACTAAATCTGAACGATTTGAACCTGAATTAAATGAAGTACATCCTGGAGAAACGCGCGATACCAGTACACCAGAAGCGATCGCTAAGACACTTCAATCATTTACATTAGGATCTGCACTTCCAACAGAGAAACGTGAATTATTAGTAGATTGGATGAAGAGAAATACGACTGGTGATAAGTTGATTCGTGCGGGCGTACCAAAAGGATGGGAAGTAGCTGATAAAACAGGCGCAGGATCTTATGGAACAAGGAATGATATTGCGATTATTTGGCCACCAAACAAAAAGCCGATTGTTCTTGCCATCCTTTCTAATCATGATAAAGAAGATGCAGAATATAATGATAAGCTTATTGCTGACGCGACTAAAGTCGTATTAGATACTTTAAAAGTTACGAATAAAAACTAATAAATTAATAGCTTTCCGTGTTAGGGAGTATATTCTCTGATAAGAGTAACCATACATGAACGTCAAATGATGTTAGAAAACGAAAAAACACGCAGTTCCATTTGGAATTGCGTGTTTTTATTTTGCTAATTTATTGGGGATAACCGCTTGTGTCATCCAGTGCTGATTGGATTGCACATGGTCTTTTCGAACAAATTTCCCTACGGATTTTGAAAAATCATTATAGTGAAACGCATCCGTTAATCTAAGTACATACCCTTCCTGAATCCCTCCAAAGAGTGAAGTACCGTTGTAGCACGAACGAATTACCTTTTCATTATAGGGGCCACGATATAACACTGGAACGTGTGCAAGGCCTAACTTTTTACACCATGCAACTGTTGCATCCCACGATAAACATTCATTTTTCTCATTCCATATTGAAAAGACATAAAAATAGGAAGTCAGTGCTGTGTAGTGAATGCTATGACAAGCATATACATTTTCACCACATATACGCCATCCTTCTGGAATTCTATACCCCATACTTCCTTGTAACGTTTTTACCCATGTTCTCGATGGGTGATGACCACTTGATAACGACCTTGCATGAATAGCATCTTTATAAAGGGATGTATTTTCACCATCTAACTTTTCTAGTACGATTACTTCTTGAGTTTCAAATCCGTCCATATTTTGTAGAACACGGTCATCACTTGTTACCCCTATCGACCAAGGAACGTGCAATGTTCGTGGATATTTACAAGCATTTTTTCCCTTCTTTACTTCGCAAATGCATCTGCATCTCGGAAAAAATATAATTTCGTAAGCATCTCATCACCGCAGTAATGATAGATTTCACGTGCTGCCTCTTCCCCGCCATGTAACATCTTCATATGAAACTCTGTAATCATTAATACTTTCTCAATAAACTCCTATTCGAAACCAAGTTCCATTAAAAAGTGGCAAGCGATGTGAGTACTGACATATTCGTGACCATAATACGAATGGTACCCTTTGAGCTTTTTAAATACACGGCAAAACGGTTTACCTGTATCATGGAATGCTGCAGCACTTTGCAGAAGAAATAAATCTTCCCCTACATAATTCTCTGTTAAATGAGCGTATACCATATATGTGTGCTGACATAATGGTAAGGAATGATAGGGGTTTCCTTGATTATATTGAAACATATCAGAAAAGAACGGGATGTTCTTCATGACAAATTGAACACCACACCCATGCGTCTCCTCCTGTTTCACCATTACAGTTTACTCTAAGTCCCGCTTTACTTGTTCGTTTATGGTTTCTTGTAGTTCGAATAAGACGATGCACAATCCGCTCTGATTTTATGTAATCTATTAGCTTGAATCGTTACTTAAATATAAAGGGTTTCTCGGAAACCTATCCTTTTTTTCCTAAGGCAGTGTAAATCGTAACCTCTGAATAACTCATGAATATCTTTATACCAATTGTGATATCTACAATTTTCTCCCCAAGCAGCAATCAACATATTTTCCATTAAAGTTTTTTATTTCCAATATTTCATCTAACTTCGTACGATTAATTACTTCCTGTAGTAGTCTTTCTACTGTATCTATTTTTATCTCATTTGGTTTTCTCAATATTTTTCACTTCTATTTTTTGATTGTTATGACTGGCACCTGCTCGGTGTCGGAAAATTCACTGTAACCATAATAAAGTAGAAAAAACAATAAAATAATTGTCCAAATAAATATAAAAACTTTATAACTATACTTCATATGAAAAACCTCATTTTCCCTATATAAGTGAATGTACATACACCTTATAAATCCAATTACATAAATTATTGGATATTTTAGCAGTAGAGAATCATTAAGTATTAGAAATTGTTATTCATAAACATATCCAAGAAATCTTCTAAAAAATATCATCTAGGCATTTTAACATTTTATCAAAATGCACAGATAATATTTTTACGTTTAGCTAAGTAATGCTTTTTATGTAATAAATCCTTATCTCTATTTCACCTTAATGTTTATATGTACAAGAGTCTGTGTAGCAACTAGACTGTACTTTAAATATGTACTAAATTGTGTGTGGGAAAGGAAGCACATTTTATTTAAAGTTTTTACTTTAAACCCCTTAATTAGTTGGTAGTCTTCTTCATTCAGACAGAAAGGAAATTTAAAGTGTGCACTTATTTTCAACTCAGACTCTTTACTACACACACTCCTATACACATAAAACATCTATAAATTTCGTAACATTACAGAAACAACAAGAAACATTAACGAAACAATAATAACATTAAGTAATATTTTTGTAACACAAATGTAACACAATGTATTTAATCGTACAATACTTTTTTAGCTAATTATCAACAAAGTTCTGTTAATATCGTTCAAATTTAATAATGTTCCCATAAAGTATTACATATTGCTTGTGAAATGATTTTTCAAAATATAACGAATCATACCATGATGGAGGAATATTAATTCAATTTAAAAATAAATGGATTGATATCTTTCTAGCTTTTGTATCCCAATCATGTTGTAGAGCGGATTATGGTTATCCAATTAATGTAGGTGACCATGCACAAGCTAAGCCTTCTAAATAATTACTGTACCTAAAAAAACAAGTAATTATACTTGTTTTTTTAGTTTACTTTCCAATATCGAAACAGTTTTATGTGCTTTCTTTTCCTGTCTACATTGGATGCATATCTTACTAAAGATAGCTTCTATTTTTTTTATGATTCTAGTGAAGTAATTAATTGCTGACGTTCTTTATCTCTATAAATTTTCATTTCATGTTTAAACTCGTAATTTCCTACTTCAAATCTAGCCCATTCCTTACTTGTCCAATATACTACATTTACATTTTCTCTTAAGATTGCAGAACACACATCCACTAATTCATCTTCGTAAAATGGAGCCTCTTTTGCTAATTCAAAAGCAAGCACTTTGGGATCCTTAGTTTTAATTTGAAGTTCCCTAGAGGTTTGCCCTAAATACTGCCATGGTGATGGTATTGATTGAACTTGGGCATTTCCCCTATCTTGAAACTGTGATGGAGAATCATTTGTTGAAGCAAATGTAGGTTTACTTACTCCTATTGCTGTTCCTAAAAAAATAGAACCAATAATAAGTTTTTTAATCATTTTTTCAGCTCCTTTAATAATTTTGGATATGCTTCATTTTTATACCACGTTCATGGTCATGTAAATGAAAAAAATTTGACATAATTATGCATTTTTCTTAAAAAATGCATATTAATTACGCACCTTAAATTTACCCAAAAACAAAATTATTGGTTTAATGAAACTTTTTTGTCATAAGTATACACTTTTTGTATAAAAATTAGTTTTTAAAATATTTGCATACTTATTGATAAAGCTTCCTGCTATCCGTTATTCGAAGCCAGTTTATCTCCACCTACTCACTTCGCATTCCTTGAAGAAGGAATCCTCTTGACTAAAATGATAAAAAAAGTTGGGGATTCCCCCAACTTTTTAATACGTCTATTGTCTGATTAAACCTGTAGATGTAACCCGATATGTTCTTTTCTTTCCTATATATTCCTGTTTTCCATTCTCAAGGTTAGTTAAAGTCGCTCGTGTTTTTTCCTTCGCCACTTCCCCTTCTATATGAGTAAATTCTATATAATCTCCCTCTTTTACAGGTACTGTTTGGGTTTCAGCATTTTGTTGTCTATTTCCTATAATTTCCTTATTGTACAAAACGCTACCAGATGAATTCTGGACTTTAACACTTGCATATGTGCTATTGAAATAAGAATGCGGCACACCAGCTTCTAATTTGATTTTCAGCTCTTCTGCTGTTTTATTATAATCTACTTTTGCAATTTCTCGATCACTATATCCTTTTAGGGACCATGCAAATTGTTTTCCATCTAGAATTGTTGTCTCTGGCATTTTTTCTACTTTCTTTAATCCCTCTTTTGTAACCTCATACCTTGCTGACTTTCCAATAGTCTCATTTTTATTATTTTCAAGATTCGTTAATGTTGCGCGTGTTTTTTCCTTTGCTGCTTCCCCTTCTATATGAGTGAATTCTAAATAATCTCCTACTTTTACAGGTACTGTTTGGGTTTCAGCATTTTGTTGTCTATTTCCCATAATTTCCTTATTGTACAAAACGCTACCAGATGAATTCTGGACTTTAATACTTGCATATGTGCTATTGAAATAAGAATGCGGCACACCAGCTTCTAATTTGATTTTCAGCTCTTCTGCTGTTTTATTATAATCTACTTTTGCAATTTCTCGATCACTATATCCTTTTAGGGACCATGCAAATTGGTTCCCTACTAAAATATCAGAATTTTCATTTGTAATTTCTACTTTTTTCTCTACAGTTCGATCAAATATGTCTGTTAATGTAATTTTAGCAAAAGCCGTTTGAGGCAATTGCATAGTTTGACTTACCTCAGTTTTGTAAGACTTAATATTATCGATTACTTTCAAAGGTTGTCCCATTAACTTTTCATTGTCATAGATTTCAATTTTCCCTTTAAACTGTGGAGTACTTTGTTCTTTCAATTTCCATGAAACATTTAATTTTCCATCTTCAAAGCGAGTATTTTGAATATCAA
Source organism: Bacillus sp. D48C (assembly GCF_053345735.1). Taxonomy (NCBI): domain Bacteria; kingdom Bacillati; phylum Bacillota; class Bacilli; order Caryophanales; family Bacillaceae; genus Bacillus; species Bacillus sp. D48C. Next base: position 109,625 of record NZ_JBKFAQ010000007.1, on the reverse strand, counting down.
AATCTAAATTTCCCATTTCTGGTTGACTAGGCTGATTTATATTAAAGGTTTTTCCAGTACCAATAGTTGATTGAGTATTTCCTCCTGCCCTAACCCATAGATATTCTGAAGTTGCTCCTCCATCGTATTGATAGGACGTATCATGTTGCCCAGAGATACGCTGATTATTCCAAGAATTCCATTGTTTATCTGAAACTTTTCTGCTGTATCCATTTTTAAGACGTGCTTCTCTTACATCTTGTCCATTACCAGCCCAGTCCTCTTGAAACATCGATAAACCATAGTTAAATGCCACATTTGCAACTGGATGATCCATAATAGCAACTAACTTCCATTGATTTAATTTATTATCTTTTATCCACTGGCCAAACTTTGTATGGCCATCTTCTTGCCAAGAACGTAGAGTCATTCGATACCATTCACTATCTTTCCAATTATAAGTTGTTTGTACCTTTAGACCTGTTCCTTCTCCACCAAATCTACTGGCTTCTGAAGTCGGCGATAAATATTCAGCTTTTATTGCTTGGTTTGATGCTATTGGATCCCAAAGCGCAAAGTGAAGGGTACGTTTACCGAATTGATCAAAACCACTTTGTTGTTGGAAGCCCGCATAACCACCACCTTCTCCTCCCTGATTCCAGTTATGCACAGCCCAATATGTATAAGGTGCTGTTTGGACTGGTGACCAGTCTATGCTAATAATATCTGAAGCAGCAGTATTCTGTGGTGTTACATAAACTGATGGGGCATGAGATCGGGTTGCTGCCTCTGTACTAGAAATTGGTGCTCCATACATTGACAACATGGTACAAGCCGTTGAAACCATAACAATTTCTTTTATTTTTCCCCTTGTTTTTACTTTAAACATAACTTCCTATCTCCTTTTAAATTATTTTAGTTACATTGAATAATAACCCTATATATCCCTTTAAACAAATTACGTAATAAAGTAACATTAGCTTTAAAATCTAGATATATTTAATGTTTTTTTCACTGCTATTACTAATCAAATTATAGTATTTTGTATTAAAATCGTATGATTTAAGACTAAATATAAAGTGAAAATTTTATAAAATTTCATAAATATGTAGTTTTAGATATTTATGATGAAAGACCCACTAAATAACTTAATTGATTTTATGAAAGATTTCCTTACTTTATTGATTACACTATTAAACCTAGAATTGTTTACTAGAAAAATGTTATGTAAACTTTTAATTTTTCGATTAGAAAAAATAGTTTATCTATTTGCTGATATCTTATCATTAGTTAGAAAGAGCCTACTTAAAAACGTAGACTCCTTTAGGTATCCAAACGTTACATATATAACAAACATAAAAAAATAACATCGAATTCTTCTGTTAGTTTATTTAATATTTAATGACGTAGATAATGTATTCCAAGGTGCATTTGTAGATGTATTTTGATATTTAAATTGCCCATTTTGCTGTCCTGAAGCATCCCATTTATATTCCCATCCATCCACTGTTCTATCCCCATTTATATCAATCATCTTAGAATCTACTTTTTTTAGTTTTTGACCACTCATTTGAGCAATTGGATTTCTACCATATCCCATTTCATTTGTATAAATGTATAAATAGCTCCCTCCGTGATCTTTAGCTGTACTTAAATTATTAGGACCAATAAATTCAACCCCGCCTAATTGAGATTCAACTTTTACCACATTTAATGATGTTAATGGTGGTGCAGGTGCTGCGGATACATCAGTCGCTAAGCCAACTGTTGCTCCCACTAATAATGATGAAACTCCTATAATCATTCTTTTTAGCATACTCTCATCCCCTTTCGATTTAATACAAATTGATTCTATCATAATAATTTCATACATTTCCTTCCCTTTAAAAGAGTTAACAAAAAGTACCTATTTACATATGAAATTGTGCATATTCATTGCTTTTTACCATTTATACTTATCATAAATCATACTAAAGCATAATTAGTTCTCTCCCCTGATTGACTTACTACATTTGGCCCCATCTCAAGGTGACTATTCTAAGAACTAAAAAATGATACATAGTTCACTGGTTTAACAAACAAATAATAGAATTGCAAAGTCAACTTAATTTAAGTTGGCTTTTCCTCTAATATTATAAGCAAGATCCACCACTTGCATCAATTAACTCACCAGTTATCCAACGACTGTCTGATGATGAAAGAAAACCTACAATATCAGCTATATCATTAGGTTCCCCCCACCTATTAAAGGTCGATAAACCTGCAGCATATTTTTGTCCATCTTGGTTGCCCAATGTCTCAGCATTCATTTCTGTGTTAATTATGCCTGGGAGAATTGCATTTACTGTAATACCACGAACACCAAGTTGTTGAGCTAAAGTATGAGTGAGTGTATTTATTGCCCCCTTAGATATACTGTAGGCAAAAACACTTGGGGAGGCTACCCTTGTGACAAAAGACGAAATATTTATAATCCTTCCCCCATCTTTTAAACGTGGCAAAGCCTTCTGAATAATGAAAAATGGAGCTTTCACATTAATATTCATAACCTCATCAAAAGACTCCTCTGTAGATTCCTCTAATGTTAAAACCTGCCCAATTCCAGCGTTGTTTACAAGGATATCAAATGTAGTATTACCTATATATTTTTGAAGAGATTGATCCATCATTGAATACAAGTTATTAATGCCATTAAAAGTACTTAAGTCTGCACGAATCGCAAATGCGGAACCGCCATCTTGTTTAATTTTATCCACTACACTTTCTGCTTCTTCTTTTCTTTTACTATAGTGAACAACGACTAACGCACCAGCATGTGCCAAATGTAATGCAATACTTCGGCCTATTCCTCTACTAGCCCCTGTTACTAATGCAATTTTCCCCTTCAATTTATTCATCTCATCATCCCCTTGTTTAAAAAATTCTACTTAGTTATATCACAAGATACCCTTTGAAATGTTGCTCACTAATTTGATATCCATAAAACCAAAAGGCCCACTCATAATTATAAGAGTCGGCCTTTTCACTTCACATATTCATTTGCTTTACATACAGCCTCTCTAACTGTTGTGTACTTTGTACTAAGTATAATAAGGAATCTTGATGGTATTATAGGTAAAGCCAGCTTAAACTAAAGTTAATTCATGTACATTTTGCTTAGAGTTTCTACCTTTAAACAGTTCGTTTAGGCTTCTATGCATATATTCAACAATATTTCAGCAATGCCTGTATTTTTCATCTTTCATATTTTTGTTTCTTAGGCATGAGCATACTTAGAAAAATCCTAAAAACTAGTTGATAATCTTTTAGAATTTAATTTTCCTATAATACTCTTTGCTATTTCTTCAATATTTTCATTTAGAAAGAAATGACTACCTTCAAAAGAATGAAAAGTACACGTTTTACTTGTATATTGCTTCCATTTTATTACTTGATCATATGTAGTAAATTCATCATTTTTCCCATTAAATATAAGAAAATCAATATCACATGGTTGTATATTATTTTCATGAATATATGTCTCGACAATCTTAAAATCTGCTCTTAAAATAGGGAGAAAAATCTCCATTAATTCTTCTGATTGAAGTACCCCAGATGGTGTACCTCCCATTGCAATAACTTCTCTTTTAAATTGTTCATTAGGAAGATTATATCGGATATTTTTTATTTTACTATTTGGATGGTTTCTACCGGATAAAACAAGAAATTCGGGTAATTCGTTATTAGAACCCTGTATTTTTCTAGCTACTTCATAAGCAATCAAACTCCCCATGCTATGCCCGAATAGAATGTACGGTGAAGCGTCTATTTGCTTAACTATACTAGTGTAGGCATCATTTACGGCCTCTTCCATACCTTGGTACAAGCTTTCTTCAATTCTATATCCTCTACCAGCTAATTCTATCGGGACTACTTCAATATATGGATTAAAGTAATTTTTCCATTTTGCGTAGTTAAACGCAGATCCCCCAGCATGTGGAAAGCAAAAAAGTTTAGTCTTCTGCATTGATTTTCTCCTTACTTTCAAATTTGTATATAGTTTGGCAAATTGTATAAATGTCTTTAATTATTATCTCTTGCGGAAATTCATCTCTTGTTGCACAAGCAGATAACTTATAATTTGGATCAATGTTATATTGTTTAAAGTAAAAGTTTTTAGGTATATTCTTGTATGAAATTGAAGTTCGTGATTCTTTTTTTATAGAGAATGAATTTAATGGGGTATAAAGCCCTTTTCCAATCGTTTTTATATAGCTTTCTTTTAATGTCCATAAATCATAAAAATAATTAATTTTTTCATTAGAATTCATATTAGATATATCATAAAATTCTTCCGCTGAAAAAAATTCTTTTGCTAATTTAAAAGCCTCTATTTCTGAAACTTTTTCTATATCAATACCCACGTTAAAATTAGCAGTAGTACAAACCACCCATTCTCCTGAATGAGACACATTAAAATGAAAGTCAGAAATTTTTTCAACAAAAGGTTTTCCATACTTATTATATATAAATCTAATTTCTTTATTATTAATTTTATACTTTTGGCAGATTAGAGATCGGATTAGTAAATCTCCTATTAGAGTTCTATTAATGTCGCATGAATTTAATAAACGCTTCATTCGTTCTTTCTTCTCATTTGAAACTAAGTTACTAAGTTGCTTAAACAAATGACTTTCAATATTCTTTGGTATTTTCACAGCTTGAATTTGTATAATAAATCACTTCCTTTTTTAAAGAATTACTTCATATATGAACGTTACGGAAATTCAAATTAACTTTATTCTATTGCATATACAATAGAATAGGTGCATATTTACATATCAATGAAAATATGCACCTTTCCTCAGTAATATCATCAGGCATTCGCTTCTATTACAAAGATTTCATAGTATTTACATCATACTATGGGTAACTCATAAAGATTTCTATGTCTCTACCAATTACTTTTTACATTATCCCCTTAAAAAGTAATGCTCTTAATATATTCATTATTCCCTACACTTGATATGCAGGTATTGGTCTACCCTTTTCGTTCATTGCATTGCATCTTTTATACTCTCTACTTTTCCGTTAATAAAATGGATTTCTCTTTTATTCCTTCAAATTCATTTAGTAGATACATAGCTATTTTTTCAACTGCAGGTGAATCCACTATTTCTTCATGTGATCCAGGGACTGAATACCTATTTACTCTACCTTTTAATAAAGGTCCCCAATCTGTAAACAACTCTTTTCCTTCCTCAGCACTAAAGTAGAGAACTTCTCCAGAGTATGGTATTAAATCATGCTCTGCCATTATGTTCAGGCATTTCCTATGCGCATTGATAACTTGCTTCAAATTGATAAGATCTGCATCAGGCGTGAGTACTCCTTCCATAATTAATTGCTCCACAAGCATATCTTGTTTATGGACAAGGTCTCCTTCCTGCTCAGTAAGATCTCTAGGAATGAAATGCTCATATATATATGAGAGCATATCCTCACTTGTTTTATGATCCTGCTTTGAAGGTACTTTAGTATCCATGAGTACCAACAACTCAACTTCCTCACCTTGATTCTTTAATACAGTTGCGATTTCATAAGCAATCGTACCGCCTAAAGACCATCCTCCAAGACGATATGGACCTTCTGGCTGAACACGTTTTATTTCTTCCATGTAAAGTTGAATTACTTCCGGCAAAGTTAACTCGTCAATTTCTTTCTTTTCTATAAGAGGATTCTGTAAACCATAAAATGAACAACGGCTCTTAAGCAATCTTGCTAGTTGAATGTAACAGAATACATTCCCCATAAACGGATGAACGCAGAAGAAAGGTCTTTTCTCTGATTCTTGTAGTGGAACTAGCGCTGCTACTGATTTCGTCATATCATGCTTATCACGAATAAGGCATGCGATTCCTTCCACTGTTGGATTCTTAATCAATGTAGACACCTTAATCTCTTTTCCAAACTTCTCCCTAATTTTTGAAACTAATTTAATTACAAGGAGAGAGTGTCCTCCTCTATTAAAGAAATCATCATTTACATAGACATCTTCTATCTGTAACACATCCTGCCAGATTTTAATCAACTGATATTCAATTTCATCCCTTGGAATGATTGGTGTAGAAAAGTTATTTTCTCTTAAAATAGTTAAATTGTTCAATGCCTTTCGATCAACTTTTCCATTCGTTGTAAGAGGAATCTCGTCTACCTTAATAAAGTGTGCGGGAACCATATAATTCGGTACTTGTGTCTTGAGATATTCACGCCAATCATGCATACTACCATCTCCAACTACATAAGCAACCAATCTCTGCTCTCCTAATTTATCCTCTGTTACCAAAACTACTGCTTCTTTTACCAATGGATGCCTCTCTAGATTCGCTTCAATCTCTTCAAGTTCAATACGAAAGCCCCTAATTTTTACTTGATTATCAATTCTTCTCAAGTAATCTAAATTACCATCAGGTAAATAACGAACCAAATCTCCCGTACGATATAAACGCTCTTCTTCATTAAATGGATGACGGATGAATCTCTCTGCTGTTAATTCTGGGCGATTCAAGTATCCTCTCGCTATACCTGCACCCCCAATATATAGCTCACCTGTTACACCAACTGGAACAGGTAACAAATTTTTATCTAATACATAAGTTTGAACGTTCGGCAACGGACGGCCAATTGTTACTCTCTTACTATCTTTTTTGATATGATAGCATGTTGCATCAACCGTACATTCTGTAGGACCGTATACGTTATAAAAATCAATTTTTTCTGTCTCTACTAGCTGTTCCCATAATGACGGCATAATTGCTTCACCACCGACTAATATCTTACTTGGTACATGAACATCAGCACTTATTTCTAGCAATCCTCCATCTATAAGTAATTGAAGTAATGAAGGTGTCATATCAAACATTTCCAATTTATTCTCCCTAATATAGGACACAAATTGTTCCGGATTAGTGCGAACTTCACTTGGGATAATATATAAACTTGAACCATAAAGCAACATTTGTAATTGCTGAATAGATACATCAAAGGCAATTGACGCATTCAAACCGACGCGCATATTATTAGGTATTTCATGTGAGAAAACTTCTTTTTGTAAACCATAGGATAGGTTTATTACAGAATGGTGCTGTACTAAAGCCCCCTTTGGATTCCCTGTCGAACCAGAAGTATAGATAACATACGCTAAATTTTCCCCTGTTACCTCACATATTGGTGAAAGTTTGCTTTCTTGAGAAAGCATTGCTTGGTCCCTATCTAGGCAAACTGTCTTGATGTCTTTAGGTATCCAGCCTAGTAATACTTTATTTGTAACTAACACTTTAATTCCTGTGTCTTCTAAAATATATTGTAGGCGGCTTTCCGGATTCGATGGATCTAATGGAACATAGGCTGCTCCAGCCTTCCAAATTCCCATGAGACCAACAACCATCTCAACTGAACGCTCAAAGCAAAGGCCAACTAATGACTCTGTCCCAATTCCACATTTCTGTAAATGATGTGCTAATTGATTAGCTCTTTCATTCAGCTCTCGATATGTTAGTTGCTGTTTTTCATCTACCACTGCCAACGCGTCAGGCGTACGATTTACTTGCTCTTCGAATAGTTGATGAATTACATTTTGACGTGGATAGGATATAGTATTATTATTCCATTCTTCCAATAGCTTTCTTTGTTCAGCTTCCGTAATATATACTAGCTCCGATAGATTTTGATCAATGTTTTTGAGCATTTGCATTAACACTTGGTGTAAATGACCCAGCATTCGTTCAATGGTTACTCTATTAAACTTACTACGGTCATACATTAACTTTAACGATAACTGGATTCCTGGAACTACAGCTAACCCTAATGGGTAGTGGGTTTGTTCTACCCCTTCCAATTCACCAATTTCCAGATTTTCTGAAGACTCCTCTTTCACTGGATAATTTTCAAACACATATAAACTATTGAACAGCGGTATTCCTCTAGGAACTTCACTCCACCCCTGAATCTCTGTCAAAGAAGCATACTCATATTGTCTTCTTTCTATCTCTTCCTCTTGTATCTTCTGCAACCAATCTATTAATTTTATATCATCCATCAATTGAATTCGCGTCGGTGACGTTGTAATGAAAGGACCTACGATGTTTTCAACATCAATAATCTCCGTAGAACGCCCTGAGCTTGTTACACCAAAAACAATGTCATTTTCTCCACTATATCGGCTCATGAGATATGCCCATGCACCTTGAATTACTGTACTCAAAGTAAGTTTATTGCGTTTCGCCCATCCTTGTAACGCTTGAGTCTGCTCTTCTGATAAATACGTAACCTTCTCTGTGTAACCTTTTTCTTCCTCTTTACTTTCTAAGCCCAGTAAAGTTGGTGCAGTAAAACCTTTTAGCTTCTCTCTCCAGAATTGTTCCGCCTGCTCCTTATCTTGTTCTCTGAGCCATTGGATATATTTCTTATATGGTGAGGACTTAGGTAACTTCACAGCTTCTCCATTCATTCTCTTTTGATAGACTGTAAGTAATTCATTAAATACTAATGGTAAACTCCATCCATCCAGTAAAATATGGTGATGGGTCCAAACAATCCGATATTCTTCCTCACCTTCTTGAATGACTGTTACCCGCATCAATGGTGCTTCATCAAATTGGAAGGCTTGTTTTCGATCTAATTCCAAAAAGACTTTTCTTTTTTCCTCTATCTCTTCACTCGTCATTGTACGCCAGTCTTCTTTGTTCACTTTAAATGGGATATTTTCATACACCACTTGTACAGGTTCTTCAATTTCGTCCCATACAAATGCTGTACGAAAAATTTCATGCCGCTGAATTACAGATTTCCACGCCTGCTCAAATGTAGGAATATTCATTTTCCCTCGAATCATAAAACTCAATTGCACTATATACGGTGCAACATATTCATCCCCTTGGTCATGCAATGTGTGGAAAATCATACCTTCTTGCAAAGGTGATAGTGGATATAAATCAGTAATCTGATTGTTCTTTCCGCGATGCATTTTGTTTAGTACATTTGTCAAACCTTCTTGGCTAAGATTAGCCATTGCAAAATCCGAAATGGTCAGTGCAGATTCTCTATCTGAAAATTGGATCAATGTACTCAGTTGATATAGCATATTCTGTGCAATACTTTGAATCGTTGATTTGGCAAATTGTCCAACATTGTATACCCAAGTGAATTGAAGTTTTCCATCCGTTACAACCCCAATTACATCAATTACATGCGATCGCTTGGAACCGGCAGCATGATCTAAACGCTTAAATTCGTTCTCTGGAATAAACATTGCATCGCTAGAAAACAATTGGTCAAATTGTCCAAGATAGTTAAAACTAATAGACGGTGTATATTGGAAGCTTAATTGCTCACACATTGTTGCGTTCATGTAACGCAACACCCCATAATCAACACCCTTATTAGGAATTTTGCGAACTTGTTCTTTAACTGCTTTTAATGCTGCAATTGGCGTATTAGCATTAGTAATATTTAAATGAACTGGGTAAATACTTGTAAACCATCCCACGGTTCTCGATAAATCAACATCTTCAATAATCTCTTCTCGACCATGTCCCTCTAAATCTACGCTTAATATCGGCCGCCCCGTACATGCTGCTGTAGCTTGTACCAATGCTGCTAATAATACTTCATTGATTTGGACACGGTGAGTGCTTAAAGTCTCTTGCAATAACATACGGGTCTCATTCTCGTTTAACACCACAGTAATTTCCTCAGTTACTGCGCTTACTGGATTACTTATAGTACCATCTACTGGCAGTATAACTACGTCTTGTTCAGCCTGCTGCTCCCAGTAATGTAGCACTTCTTTTGATATTCCAGTTTCAGCGTAATGTTGTAATTTCTCCGACCATTCTTTAAAAGATGTACTCTTCATAGGTAATTGAATTTTTTGTCCTTGGACTGCTTGCGTATACGCTGTTTGCAAATCTTCCAATAAAATTCGCCAAGAAACACCATCCACGGCTAAGTGATGAATTGTCCAAAATAATCGGCCAGTCTTCTCATCTTCATCAAAATACACCATTCTCATTAAAGGACCATCATGTAAATTCAATCTTTCTTGTGCAACATTAATCTCTTTTTGAATAACTTCATGCCAATCCGCTTCCGGCACTTCGTCTAATGAAATGACAGTCAGCATCAATTGTTCTTTAATTCCTTCATTCCACTGTTCCCAAGTCCCATTAGGTAAACGTTCATATCTTAAACGCAGGGCATCATGATGAAGTAGAAGGCTACGCGCTGCCTTTTCCAGTGATCCTATGTCCAATTTTTCTTTCGTTCTAAAGAACATGGATTGATTCCAATGATGTGGATTAGGATGATTTTGTGCAAAAAACCTTTGCTGAATAGGTGTAAGTATCGTCTCTCCAGTTATAATTCCTTGTTCAGCTTGTACACCTTGTTCTTCTTTGACTACTTGCGCCAACTCAGCAATCGTTTGGTGTTCAAATAGTTGTTTTGGTGTCAACTGTAAACCAGCTTGCTTTGCACGAGAGACAATCTGAATGCTAAGAATTGAATCTCCACCAATTTCAAAAAAGTTATCATAAATACCAATACGTTTTGAACCTAGCACACGTTCCCAAATGATAGAAAGCTTATGTTCACGTTCATTTCTTGGGGCCGCGTAGCCTTCTTGTGTTCCTTGATAATCTGGTATAGGTAACGATTTCCGATCAACCTTTCCATTTATGGTTAGCGGTAATTCTTTCATTTCGACAAAGTAGGAAGGTATCATATGGATTGGCAGTTTTGTTTTAAGATACTCTCGCCATTCTTCTAAACTACCTTCGCCCACTACATAAGCTACTAATCTCTTATCTCCCGACTGATTTTCCCTAACTATTACAACTACCTCTTTTACCAAGTCATGCTCTTGTAAAGTCGACTCAATCTCCCCAAGTTCGATTCGAAATCCTCTAATCTTCACTTGATTATCCATTCTTCCTAAGTAGTCTATATTACCATCTGGAAGATATCTCACAAGATCGCCTGTTCTATATAACCTCTCGCCTTCTTTGAATGGATGAGAAATAAATCGTTCGGATGTTAACTCTGGACGATTCAAGTACCCCCTTGCTAGACCTGCTCCTCCGATATAAAGTTCCCCCATCACACCAACTGGAACTGGTAACCTATTTCTATCTAATACATAAGTTTGGACGTTAGGCAATGGACGCCCAATTGTTACTCTCTTACTATCTTTTTTGATATGATAGCATGTTGCATCAACCGTACATTCTGTAGGACCATATACATTATAAAACTGTATTTTATCAGTCTCTACTAGCTGTTCCCATAATGACGGCATAATTGCTTCACCACCAACCAGTACCTTACTTGGAACATGAATGCCATCGCACGTTTCTAACAATCCGACATCTATAAGTAATTGAAGCAATGAAGGTGTTATATCAAAGATTTCTAACTTGTTCTCCCTAATATAAGCTACAAACTGCTCCGGATCACTTCGTACTTCATTTGGAATAATATACAAACTTGAACCATAAAGCAGCATTTGTAATTGCTGGATAGATGCATCAAAGGCAATTGACGCATTTAAACCGACATGCATGTTAGATGGTATCTCATGTTCGAAAACCTCTTTTTGTAAACCATGTGACAAGTTTAGTACAGAATGATGCTGTATCAAGACACCCTTTGGATTCCCCGTTGATCCTGAAGTATAGATAACATACGCTAAGGTTTCTCCTGTTACTTCACATTTTGGTGAAAGAATGCTTTCTTGTGAAATCATTGCTTGATCCCTATCTAGACAAACTATCTTCATTTCTTTAGGTATCCAGTCTTCCAATGACTCGTTCGTAACTAATACTTGAATTCCAGTGTCCTCCAAAATATATCGTAGGCGACTTTCTGGATATGATGGGTCTAATGGAACATAGGCTGCTCCAGCCTTCCAAATCCCCATAATACTAACAACCATCTCAACTGAACGCTCAAAGCAAAGTCCAACCAATGATTCATTCCCAATTCCGCATTGCTGAAGATAGTGGGCCAATTGATTAGCTTTTTCATTCAGCTCTCGATACGTTAACTGCTGTTTTTCATCTACCACTGCTACCGCATCAGGTGTACGATTTACTTGCTCTTCAAACAGCTGATGAATCGTACTTTCCTGTAGATATGCTACAGCATCATTATTCCACTCTTCCAACTGTTTTTGCTGTAATCCTGATAATATAGGCAACTTAGCTAATGATTTATCAGGATTCTCCACGATTACATTCAACCAGTTCCCAAAATGTTCAGCCATGGATTCAATAGTTAAGCTGTCAAATAAATCAGTTCTATAAACAAAAGTAAGTAATAAACCCTCTTCCACTTCTGCAGCAGTTAAACTTAAATCAAACTTAGCGATAGGGGCATTACTTTCCATTACTTCTATATTTCTTCCATGTAGTTCTGGTAGCTTCTGTCCCGTATTTTGCAAAGTAAACATGGTTTGGAAAATCGGAGAATGGCTTGTATTTCGTTCAGGTTGGATAACCTCTACAATTTTCTCAAACGGAACATCTTGATACTCATACGCCTTCAATGCTTTTATCCGTACTTGAGACAACAACTCTTGAAATGCCGGTGCATTACTTAAATCAGCTCGATAAACCAATGTATTGACAAAGAAACCAATCAGTCCTTCAATTTCTCGATAATTTCGATTTGCAATTGGGCTACCAACAATAATATCCGTTTGTCCCGTATAACGAGCAAGGAAACTTTGATACGCTGCCAATAAGGTCATGAAAAGTGTGGCCCCTTCTTGACGACTTAGTTCGTTTAATTTATCCAGTAATGAGCGCGATAACAAAACATTATGAGTTAATCCATGGTGGGTTTGCACTGGCGGACGCGGACGATCCATTGGCAACATTAAGACTGGTAACTCACCGGATAATTCTTCCTTCCAATACGCAAGTTGTTGATATAGTAATTCATCTTTCAACCATTCTCTTTGCCACTGAGCAAAATCGGCATATTGAACTGGTAGTGGTTCCAGCTCTGCTTGTTTTTCACCAATCGCATTCTCATAAAATGCCATCCATTCTTGAAGTAAGATTTCCATCGACCATCCATCTGAGATAATATGATGCATATTACACAGAAGAATCCATTCTTCTTCTGAAATTCTTATGAGTTTCCCACGGAACAATGGCCCTTGTTCTAAATCAAATGGAGATTCGACTTCAGTTTGAATCCATTGCTCCAACTTTCTTTCTCGCTCCTCTAATGAAAGCTTAGTTAAGTCCATTTGCAGAAGCGGACGGAAAACGTACGGTTGAATCTGCTGGATAGGATGGCCATCCTCTTCATAAAATACAGTCCGCAAAGATTCATGACGCTCTATCAACTGATTCCATCCCAACTCCAATGCCTCAGGTAACCAATTCCCTGTAAGACGGCATGCCATTGGCATATTATAAAGTGCACTATTAGGTGCAAATTGATCAATAAACCATAAGCGCTGTTGGGCATAAGACAGTGGAATATTTCCCCCTCGTTCTATCGGCATCAATGGTGGAATTTCTCGTTTTTCGCTCCCCTTACGTAACTGATCTATTCGTTTCGATAATGCCTCGACCGTTGAATATTCGAACAGTTCACGTACTGGCAATTTGATTTGAAAGACCTCCTGTAAGCGTGAGACCACTTGTGTAGCAAGTAGAGAGTGACCACCGAGCTCAAAGAAAGAATCCTGAACATCAATGTCTCTTATTCCTAGCACTTGACTCCACACTGAAGCAATAAGTTCTTCCAGCGGAGTTCTTGGGTATACAGTATTTTCAGCGGATTGTTCACTAAGTATAGGCAATGCCTTCAAATCAAGTTTTCCATTCGGTGTAAGTGGTAAAAATTCCATCTCAATAAAGTTTGTTGGAACCATGTAATTAGGTAAATGTGTTTGTAGATGTTCTCGCCATTCATGGACACTTCCTTCACCAACTACATAAGCTACTAATCTCTTATCACCTTGATTATCCTCTCGCACCAATACAACAGCTTCTTTCACAGAAGAATGCGCCTGCAAAACAGCTTCTATTTCTCCCAATTCAATCCGGAAACCACGAATTTTCACTTGGTCATCTATACGTCCATGGAACTGGAGATTACCATCAGAAAGATAACTTGCTTTGTCTCCTGTATAATAGAGACGTTCTCCTGACTTGAAAGGATGTGGAATAAATTTTTCCTTTGTAAGATCCGGACGATTAGCATATCCACGTGCAAGACTCTTCCCTCCAATATAGAGATCTCCAATTACACCAATTGGTACTAGCTGAAGATGAGAATCTAACACATAAACTTCTGTATTCGCAATCGGTCGACCAATCGATGGCGTACCTGTTGTCACTCCTACAGGTACATAACAATCTGTGGTAACAACGGTATTTTCCGATGGACCATACTGATTAATTACCGCAAAAGGAATATCGTTAGATGGATACTGTGTTAATTGATCCCCACCAGTAATGATAAAACGAAGATCCGTTTTATCTGGCCAAGATAATTTCAAGAGTCTTTCCAGAATAGGCGTAGGTGCAAAACTAGCTGTTATTCGTGAATCAATGAGCCAGTCCCTTAGTGCTTCTGGATTAATTCTCAGTTCCTCTGTTGACAAGTAGAGTGCTGCACCAGCAGTTAGATACGGCCAAATCTCCTGGACAGCCGAATCAAAAGCAACCCCTGCAATCTGAGTCGCACGATCCTCTGCTGAAATACGATAAACTTCTTGATGCCAAGAAACCATATTCATTAATGAGCGATATTCAACCATAACACCCTTCGGTTTTCCTGTAGAACCAGAGGTATAGACAATATAGGCTAAGTTCTCTGGATTTATTTGACGTGTAGGTGCAATTACGCTTTCCACCGTTAATTCTTCTAACCTCACCATTTCGACGTGTGCGAAATGTCCTTCTTGTACTTCCGCCGTCACTACAAATTGAATTCCTGCATCTTCAATCATGTATTCTAACCTTGATTTTGGATACAACGGGTCTAAAACAACATAAGCTCCACCAGCTTTTAAAATGCCTAGTAAACTTGCCATTAGCTCTGCTGACCTCGGAAGATAAACTCCCACCACTGACTCTGGGGCTACTCCCTTTCGCTGTAAAACATTTGCCAACTGATTTGCTTGTATATCCAGTTCACCATAAGTCCACTGTTTTGTTTGATCAACTATCGCAATCGCATCAGGACGCATTGCTACTTGCTCCTCAAATCTTTCGCAAATAAGACCCTGATGGGACATTTCCATTACAGTGTCATTCCATGTTTCTAATAACAAATTACGCTCGGGTTCCGATAGCATGCTCAGGTCATGCAACGGATTTTGTGGGCGATGAGAAACTTCATATAGCCATTTCTCAAAGTGTCCTGCCATCCGTTCAATAGTAGTAGCATTGAATAAATCCTTATTGTATTCAAAAGTAAAAAGTAATCCCTCTTCTGTCTCAACTGCCATCACACTTAAATCAAACTTTGCAATTGGACTATGGCTTTCTATCATTTCAATACTTCTACTAGATAACACCGGAAACTCTTGTTTCATATTTTGCAAGATGAACATAGTCTGGAAGATTGGCGAATGACTTGTACTTCGCTCCGGTTGCACAACTTCTACAATTTTTTCAAATGGGATATCTTGATATTCATACGCCTTCAATGCCTTTTGACGAACCTGATACAGTACATCTTGAAATGTCGGTCCACCACTCAAATTAGTTCGATAAACCAGCGTGTTAACGAAGAAACCAATTAGTCCTTCAATTTCTCTATAATTCCGATTCGCAATTGGGCTTCCGACCAAAATATCTTCTTGTCCCGTATAACGAGATAGAAAACTTTGATACGCAGCCAACAGCGTCATGAAGAGTGTAGCCCCTTCTTTTCGGCTAAGTTCATTCAATTTATCATGTAGCGTGCTTGGCAAAACTAGAGTGTATGTCGACCCGTGATGAGTTTGTATTGCAGGACGCGGGCGATCCATAGGAAGTTGGAGTACAGGAAGCTCCCCAGACAATTCTTCCCTCCAATATTGAAGTTGTTGATCAAGCACTTCCTCCTTCAGCCATCCTTTTTGCCACTGAGCAAAGTCGGCATATTGAACCGGTAATGGTTCAAGTTCCGCCACCTTTCCATCCGTTGCTTTCTCATAAAATGCCATCCATTCTTCAAGTAGGATTCCCATTGACCATCCATCTGAAATGATATGATGTAAAGTACAAAGGAGTATCCATTCTTCCTCTCCCACGTGCAAAATACTCGTCCTGATTAATGGACCCTCTGTTAAATCAAATGGCACTTCTGTTTCTTGTTGAATGAAACGTTTAACCTCTTCTTCTCGGTCTTCAGAAGAAAGCATAGTTAAATCCGTTTTCGGAATTGATTGAAAAGCATACGATTTAATTTGCTGTACGGGTTGACCATTCACTTCTTGAAAGACCGTCCGCAGTGATTCATGACGTTCTATTAGTTGATTCCATCCCGTTTCCAATGCTTCAAGTAGCCAATTCCCTGTAAGACGGCATACCATTGGCATATTGTAAAGGGCACTATTAGGTGTAAATTGATCAATAAACCATAAACGTTGTTGGGCATAAGATAGTGGAATAGCTTCTCCTCGCTCCATCGGTATTAGTGGCGGAATCTCTCGTTTTTTATCTCCTTTACGTAGCTGTTCTAATCGCTTTGCCAGTGACTCCACCGTTGTATATTCAAATAGTTCACGTACTGGTAATTCGATTTGAAAAATTTCCTGTAAACGTGACACTACTTGAGTAGCTAGTAGTGAATGACCACCGATTTCAAAAAAGGAATCCTGCACACTAATATTTTTTATTCCTAACACTTGGCTCCAAACGGAAACAATGAGCTCCTCCACTGGTGTTCGTGATGAAGTAATATCTTCACTTATGAACTGTTCTTCTAATTCCAATAATGCTTTCCGATTCACTTTACCATTTGGAGTGAGTGGCATACCTTCAATTTGGAAAAAGTATGCCGGAACCATATAATGTGGTAATTGCTTCTTGAGATATTCACGCCACTCTCCAGTATCCCCTTCACCCACTACATAAGCTACTAACTGCTTATCTCCTGGTCGATCTTCCTTCACCAACACGACTGCCTCTTTTACAGATGAGTGATCATGTAAAGCTGCTTCAATTTCTCCCAATTCAATTCGGAATCCTCTAATTTTGACTTGGTTATCTATTCTTCCAATATATTCTAAGTTACGATCATTCATATATCTCACCAAGTCACCCGTTCGATATAATCGTTCCCCGTCCTTAAAAGGATGCGGAATAAAACGTTCAGTAGTTAAATCCGGTCGATTGAAGTAGCCACGTGCCAATCCTACTCCTCCAAGGTAAAGTTCCCCTGCCACACCAATCGGGACCACTTGTTGATATTGATCTAACACATACAACTCTGTATTATCAATCGGACGACCAATCGGAATAAGCATTGCCTCTTTTTCTAAATCACAATCGTAATAAGTCACATCCACAGTCGCTTCAGTAGGACCATACAAGTTAATTAACTTTGTTTGCTGAACATTGTAAAAGATCCCCTTAAACCGGCGAACCTGCTCAGTGTTTAACGCTTCTCCACTAGTAAAAACTTGAATTAAAGACGATACATCCCTTTTCGAATTATATAGTTCCATATAATCTAAAAAAGTAGATAACATCGACGGAACAAAGTGCATGGTGGACACACGATATCGTTCAATATACTCCTCAATCACCGCAGGATCTTTCTCTCCTCCTGGTGGAAGTAAACAAACACGTGCTCCTACAAATGACCACCAAAATAATTCCCAGACAGAAACATCAAATGAAAACGGTGTCTTTTGTAGGATTGTATCGTCCTCGGACAATGGGTATTTTTTCTGCATCCACTGTAGACGGTTGATAACGGAATGATGTTCAATCATTACCCCCTTTGGATTTCCCGTCGAACCCGAAGTGTATATAATATAGGCTAAGTTATTTGCTGTTACTCCACTCACCGGAGCTAAATTACTCTCTTTAGAAATCATTACTTGATCCCGGTCTAAACAAATTGCTCGAATATCTTTAGGTAACCAGTCCTGTAGTGCCTCTTTTGTTAACAGCACTTGAATTTGTGAATTCTCCAAAATGTATCTCAGGCGGTTTTCGGGATAACTTGGGTCCAGTGGGACATAAGCCCCACCTGCTTTCAAAATCCCAAAGAGACCAATAATCATATCAGGAGAACGTTCAATACATATACCCACTAATGATTCAGGTCCGATACCTCGTTTTTGTAGAAAATGTGCCAATTGATTCGATTTTTCATTCAGTTCTTGATACGTTAGCTTTCCACCCTCATAAACTACCGCCACTGCATTAGGTGTCCGTGCAACTTGCTGCTCAAATAGCTCATGAATCATACAATCATGACCATAAACTACGTCCGTATCATTCCATTCTTCTAGGAGTTGTTTTTGCTCAGTATCCGATAACATTGACAGCTTTGTATATGATTCATCTGGATGATACGTGATTTCATTTAGCCAGTTCTCAAAATGTCCTGCCATACGTGCAATGGTACTACTATCAAATAAATCCGTGTTGTATTCAAATGAGACGAATAGACCTTCTTCCACTTCATAGGCAGTTAAGCTCAAATCAAATTTAGCAATAGACATATTACTTTCTACCATTTCAATACTTCTATCAGGCAAATCTAGTCGTTCTTGTTTTATATTTTGTAGCGTAAACATGGTCTGAAATATAGGGGAATGACTCGTGCTTCGTTCAGGTTGCACAGCTTCTACCACTTTTTCAAATGGTATATCTTGATATTCGTAAGCTTTTAACGCCTTTTTCTTTGTTTGGTTCAAAATCTCTCGAAAAGTAGGGATGCCACTCAAATCTGATCGGTAAACCAACGTATTAACAAAGAAACCAATTAATCCTTCTACTCCCTTATGGTTCCGATTTGCAATCGGACTACCAACTAGAATATCTTTTTGTCCCGTATAACGAGCAAGAAAGCTCTGGTATGCGGCCATTAAAGTCATAAATAAAGTAGATCCTTCTTGTCGACTTATATCCTTCAATTGACTAAGCAATTTATAAGGAAAAATTACGTGATGCGTAGCCCCAGAGTAAGTCTGCTTAACCGGTCGAGGTCGATCCACTGGCAGTTGTAAAATAGGAAGCTCACCAGATAATTCTTCTTGCCAATACGTAAGCTGACGATTTAGCACATCACCTTGCAACCACTCCTTTTGCCACTTCGCAAAGTCTGCATATTGAATGGATAATGAACTTAATTTAGCAGGATTTCCGCCCGTTTCTTCTTCATAGAAAGCAAGTAATTCATTCATGAATATACCAATGGACCAAGCATCAGAAATAATATGATGCATCGTACACAGTAATAACCATTCATCCTTCTCTAATTGAACAAGCTGATTACGAACTAAAGGACCATTCATTAAATTAAATGGTTCTTGCGCTTCTCTCGCAATTAAACTATCTACCTCTTTTTCTTTTACTTCTAGAGGAAGTTGAGAGTAATCTCTTACAGGTAATGCTCTAGGAAGGAATTCGACAATTTGTTGCACAGGTTGTTCTCCTACTTCTTTAAAAACAGTTCGTAATGATTCATGGCGTTCAATGAGTCGATTGAATCCCTTTTCTAATGCTTCAGGTATCCAATTTCCTTTTAGATGCCATACCGTTGGAATATTATATAAAGAACTATTTGGATTAAATCTGTCCATAAACCACAAACGTTGTTGTGCATAAGACAACGGGAGTGCTTCTTTATTCTCCTTTTTTTGCATTTGCTTCTGAAGCCATGCTCTCTTCTCAGGAGAAAGTGAACTCAGCTTTGCAAGTAAATCACTTCTCATTTTTTTACCCCTTCCTCAATCAAATTACTCTCGAATATCCCTTGTGCTTCTTCCTCTGATAGCTCTTCTAATTGCTTAAGTAGTTCCAGTAATTCTTCATCATTACTCACTTCTGCTTCCTTTTGAATATAGTCTTGAAGACTTACATTCTCCTTACTACCATTCTGCATTTCTTGATTTTTGTTATCGAGCAATTGATCAATCTGTTCTGCCAATTGCTCCACCGTATGAAACATAAATAAATCATGCAATGGTATGTCGATTGCAAAAGCCTCTTTAAGATTAGAAACAGCTTGCGTAGCAAGTAATGAATGGCCACCAATTTCAAAAAACGAATCCTGAATTCCGATGTTTTCCATACCTAAAACTTCATGCCATATCGAAACGATTGTTTTTTCCGTAGACGTACGAGGAGCAATATAACCACTTGCTATCTCCTGTTTCTCTGGTGCTGGTAAAGCCTTCCTATCAATTTTCCCATTAGGAGTGAGTGGAAATGCATTTAATCCAACAAAATAGGCTGGGATCATATAATTTGGTAGTTGATCCTTGAGATAATCACGCCACTTTTGAGCATCTCCGTCTCCTACAACATAGGCAATCAAACGTGGGTCGCCAGGATAATCTTCCCGCACCATCACAATAGCTTCGTTAACTAGTGTATGCCTTTGTAATATCGCTTCAATTTCTCCTAGTTCAATCCGGAACCCACGAATTTTCACCTGATGATCGATTCGCCCAACATACTCCAAATTTCCATCCGGCAAATACCTTACTAAATCTCCAGTCCGGTATATTCGCTCTCCTTCTTTAAACGGATGCGGTATAAAACGATTTTTCGTTAAGTCAGGGCGCTTTAAATATCCACGTGCTAATCCTGATCCACCAATGTACAACTCACCAACTACACCAATTGGAACCATTTTTTGTTCAGCACTTAGTACATATACTTCTGTATTGAATATTGGTTTACCAATCGGTGGGACCCTATGCATGACACCCTTTTCTAATTCCATATACGTGGAATATGTAGTATCTTCGGACGGTCCATATAGGTTGTACACCTTTTCAATCGTATTTCTCTCGTATAAATCTTGAACAAGCGAATATGGCAATGGTTCTCCAGCCAAATTCATCACCTTTACCGAAGAAGGTATTGTTTTTGCTCGAACCAGTTCCTTTGCTGCCGATGGCACAGTATTAACCAAAGTCACACCTTTGGAAGACAACTTCTCTAGATGTAGAGCATTTTCAGTGACAATCACCTTACCACCCATCGTTAAGGGAACAAATACTTCAAAAACGGATAAATCAAAAGATAGCGAAGTTGAAGCTAACACTCCCGCTAATTCCTTTCGGGAATACGTGTGGTGCGCCCAATGAATCATTGTTACTGTATTCCTGTGCTCAATCATTACTCCCTTTGGATTTCCAGTGGAACCTGAAGTATAGATAATATAGGCTAAGTTATCGCCCGTCACTTCACTCGTACATACCGTAGTTACTTCTTGTTCTATTTCTGCTCGATTACGATCAATACAAATCACGTTGACGAATTTAGGTATAACCATTTTTTGTTGTAACTTTTCCTGCGTCACCAGTACCTTTATTTGAGCATCTTCTAAAATGTACTGCAGTCGACTTTCCGGATACGCTGGATCAATTGGGACATATGCTCCTCCCGCCTTCATAATTCCTAAAAGACCGACAATCATCTCGGATGAACGTGTAACGCAAACCCCAACTAATGATTCGCATGTTACACCATTTTTTTGTAAATAATGTGCCAACTGATTCGAGCGTTCGTCCAACTCTCGATATGTTAGTTCTTCATCTTCGCACACTACTGCAATTGCTTCTGGTGTTTTTTTCACCTGTTCTTCAAACATTGTATGAATCGTACTTTCTTCCATATCTATAACACGCGATTTATTCCATTCCTCTAGTAGTTGCTTATATTCTACTTTCGATAACATATTCAGTTCTGATAGTACACATTTTGGATGAGAGACAATTTGATTTAACCAATGTTTAAAATGACTTGCCATACGTTCAATGGTTGTATCATTAAACAAATCAGTATTATATTCAAAGGTTAGTGATAATCCTTCTTCCGTCTCAGAAGCAAATAAACTCAAATCAAATTTGGCAACAGAAGCATGGCTTTCCATGAGTTCCATTTGTCTTTCAGATAGCTGAAGAAACTCTTGTTTCGTATTCTGTAAAGTAAACATAGTTTGGAATATTGGTGAATGACTTGTATTCCGTTCAGGTTTTACGGATTCTACCACTTTCTCAAATGGGATGTCCTGATACTCGTATGCTTTTAGCGCTTTTTTTCTTACCTGCGACAAAAGTTCTTGGAACGTCGGATTTTCACTGAAATCAGCTCGATAAACCAACGTGTTTGCAAAGAATCCTATTAATCCCTCAATCTCTTTCACATTTCGATTAGCGATTGGGCTTCCAACTATAATGTCGTCCTGTCCTGTATAACGAGAAAGGAAGCTTTGATACGCTGCCATCAATGTCATAAATAAAGTGCATCCTTCTTGCAGACTTAAATCTTTGAGCTTTTCCTGTAGGGAATTCGCCACTATTAAGGACTGACTTGCACCACGATGGGTTTGAACTGCAGGTCGAGGACGATCCATCGGTAATTGTAAAACCGGTAGTTCCCCAGATAATTCTTCCTTCCAATATTGAAGGTGCTGATTCAAATTCTCCTCTTTTTGCCATTCCTTCTGCCACATGACAAAATCTGCATATTGGATAGATAACTCCTTCAATTCCACTGGTTTTCCGGTTAGTGCTCCTTCATAAAAAGCCATCCATTCTTCAAGTAAGATTCCCATTGACCATCCATCTGAAATAATATGATGCATCGTACAAATGAGAACCCATTCTTCCCTGTCCACTTTCAATATTCGTGTTCGAATCAGAGGACCTTGTCCCAAATGAAATGGTTCCTCCGCCTCGTTTTGAATAAGGCGTTTCATTTCTCTTTCCCTATCTTCCAAAGAAAGATCTGTTAGATTCGTTTGAGGAATATGTCTGAACACATGAGATTGAACCTGTTGAAAAGGTTCATCCTCTTGTTCTAGAATTGTCGTCCTTAATGATTCATGACGCTCCAACAATTGATTCCATCCGACCTCCAATGCTTCAATTGACCATTTACCTGTTAAGCGACACGCTGCATGAATATTGTACATCGCACTATTTGGCATTAATTGATCAATAAACCATAGACGTTTCTGCGCATAGGAAAGTGGGATAACTTCTTCTCGTTTCATAGGTACAAGAGGAGCAACCTCTCGTTCTTTATCTTCTTTTCGTAACTGATCCACTCGTTTCGCCAATGCTTCCACTGTATCGTGCTTGAAAAGTTCACGTAATGGAATTTTAATTTGGAACAGTTCTTGTAACCGAGAGACGATTTGAGTAGCAAGTAGTGAGTGCCCACCACGTTCAAAGAAGGAATCCTGAATACTAATATTTTCTATCCCTAACACTTGACCCCAAACCGAGGCAATAAGCTCTTCTGATGGCGTCCGAGGTAGAACATTTAAATCTCCAATAGCTTGCTCATCAGGTATTGGCAAGGCCTTTCGGTCAATTTTCCCATTCGGAGTAAGCGGGAAGTGTTCTAACTCTACAAAGTGCGCTGGAATCATATGATTCGGTAATTGTTTTTGTAAATACTCTCTCCACTCCTCGGTATTTTCATCGCTTATTACATATGCAACCAATCGTTGATCACCTGGACGATCTTCTCTAACTAATACGACAGCCTCTTTAATAAACGAACATTTTTCTAAAGTGGCTTCAATTTCTCCTAATTCAATCCTAAAACCACGCATTTTGACTTGATGGTCCATTCTACCTATAAATTCTATATTTCCATCAGTTAGATATCTTACTGAATCTCCTGTTCGATATAGTCGTTCCCCCAATTGGAATGGATGCGAAACGAATTTTTCAGCAGTAAGATTCGGACGATTTAAGTATCCACGTGCTAAACCAGCACCACCAATATATAACTCACCCTCAATTCCTATTGATTGCAAGCGTTGATTTTGGTCTAATACATATAATTGCGTGTTCTGTATTGGCTGCCCAATAGAAACAAATTCTTGATTAGGCTGAATATCAAATGCATTCACATAAATAGTGGCTTCAGTTGGTCCATAAAAGTTGGTTAATTTCACTTGTCCACTATAATTCCATTTCTGTTGAAATCGTCTAACTAACCCTGAACTTAGTTCTTCTCCACCAGAAAATACATGGCGTACGGACGAACAATTCATGTTCAATTCAATACGATTGAAGTGATCTAAGAAAACAGATAACATTGAAGGTACAAATTGAACTATAGTAACCTGATGTTGTTTAATCACTTCAGCTATAATAGAAGGATCTTTTTCTCCATCTGGAGGTAGGAAAGATACACTGGCACCAACGTGAATGCCCCAAAACAATTCCCAAACAGAGACATCAAATGAGAATGGCGTTTTCTGCAAGACCACATCCTTTTCAGAAAGCGGATATTTATGTTGCATCCATTCTAGATAATTAATTACTGAATGATGCTCAATCATTACTCCCTTTGGATTCCCTGTAGATCCTGAAGTATACATAACATACGCTAAATTTTCTCCTGTTACACCACTTATACATGGGGTTGATTCTTCTTTTTCAATTGCAGTGTAATCTTTATTCATACAAATCGTTTCTATATTTTCAGATACAAACAAATTTTTAGAATTCTCTTCCGTCACTAGTACTTCGATTCCAGCATCCTCTAATATATATCGAAGCCGACTCTCTGGATAAGTAGGGTCAAGTGGAACATACGCTGCTCCTGATTTTAGAATACCTAATAACGCTATCATCATTTGTAATGAACGTTCCATATATACTCCAACTAGAGACCCTGGGCCTACACCATGCTTTTGTAAATAATGAGCTAGCTGATTTGCACGCTTCTCCAACTCTTTATATGTAATTTGTTCATTTTCGTAACTAGCCGCGATTGCTTCCGGTGTTTTTTTAACTTGCTCCTCAAACATCGTATGAATCATGCCTTCAGCCGAATAATTAACTTGAGTATGATTCCATTCCTCTAGTAACTGTATCTGTTCTTCTTCTGTTAAATGAGTAATTTCAAATAGTTTTGAATCTAGGCTCTTCGTCATCTGAATTAATATTTGCAATAAGTGATTCTGAATCAGATTTATTGTTTCTTCATTAAAATAGCTTCGATCATACATCAACTTTAAAGTAATTTTCTTACCGGGCATTACAATGAGTGTTAAAGGATAATTTGTTTGTTCCGTGCTTGTAACATCTAGTAATCTTAAATCATCATTTCTCTCACCTTGAATTGGATAATTTTCAAACACATACAAGGTATGAAATAAGGAGCTATTTCGCGGAACCTCACTCCAGCCTTGAATATCTATCAACGAATTATACTCATACTGTCTTCGTTCCATTTCTTTCATTTGTATTTTACGAAGCCAATCTACTACTGATGTATTATCCGTTAATCGAATTCTGGTAGGTAATGTGTTAATAAATAGCCCCACCATATTCTCTGCTCCCATTAAATCAGTAGGACGCCCAGCGCTAGTTACGCCAAATACGACGTCACTGTCACCGCTATACCTACTCATCAAATAAGCCCATGCACCTTGTACTAACGTATTCAACGTTAATCGACTATTTCGTACCCACTCTTGTAAACTCTCAGTAAGTTCCTCAGATACTTGATAAGCACATTCTCCATAACCCTTCTCTTGTCCTTGTTCCTTTCTTTCCATTGCTAATGGAGTAGGTGCATAGAACCCTTTTAATTCTTCTTTCCAAAATTCCTCTGCTTGACTTTGATCTTGTTTATTTATCCATTGAATATATTTTTTATAAGGAAGAGGTTTAGGAAGATTCAACAATTCTCCCTTTATCATCTTGAGATAAACTTCCATCACTTCACTAAAGACCAATGACACACTCCATCCATCTAGCAAAATATGATGATGTGTCCAAATAATTCTCGTTTCCTCTTTTGCCTCTTTAATCGCAGTGACTCTCATCAATGGTGCTTCATCCAATAAAAATCCTTTTCTACGATCTACATTCAAAAACTGTTGTAATTTCTTCGCCCTTTCATCATGTGGATAGGTGCTCCAATCCTCTTCATGAATAGTAAAAGGAAGACGTTGGTAAACCGCTTGTAGTGGTTTTTCTACTTCCTCCCACACAAATACTGAACGTAAAACCTCATGTCGATGAATAACATATTCCCAGGCCTTTTCAAAAGTAGCAATATCCAATTGCCCCCCGAGCAAGAAGCCTACTTGTACAATATAGGAAAATGAATGTTCATCATCTTGATCGTATAAAGTATGAAACAGTATTCCTTTTTGCAAAGGTGATAAACCATATATATCAATAACGTCTCCCATTTTTACACCCTCTTCTTTTTTAATTTAAGTAATACTTTGCTCAAGCTTTCTTCCGTAAGATCCTCTGCATCAGCAAAATCTGATACCGTAAAAGCAGACTCTGTTGTTGGTTTATTTATAAGTTGACGAAGATGCCTCAACATACCATCTGCTATCAATTGAATTTTTAATTTAGAAAACTGTTCTCTACTATACATCCAAACAAAATGTAACTTTTCATCTTTCACCATTCCGATAACATCAATTAGATGAGATGGTTTGGAATCTGGAGCATGATCTAAAAATGTAAATCCTGTCTCTTGCATAAACAAAGATTCCCTTGAGAAAACCTGATCAAATTGGCCCAAATAGTTAAAACTTATTGAAGGCTTTTGCTGATAAAACGGAAGTAATCCTTTATTCAAGTAACGTAAAATACCATAGTCAACTCCGCGATTTGGGATTCGACGCAATTGTTCTTTGACAGACTTTAATCCTTCAATAGGTGTTTGAGTTCCTTGAAAATTGAGATGAACGGGATAAATACTCGTGAACCAGCCCACTGTCCTTGATAAATCAATACCTTCAATTACCTCTTCTCTTCCGTGTCCTTCTAGATGAATAGAAACGGTTTGCTGATTTGTACAATCGACGATAGCTTGTCCTAATGCCGTTAATAGTACCTCATCAATCCTTGTCTTATGAGTTACTGGAACTTCGTGTAACAATTCATGTGTTTCTTCTATTCCTAAAGTCCTCGTCACTTGATCAATCGATTCCTCTGTCGTTTCTTGTATTGGATAGTCCATTGGAATTTTCATCGTTTCTTTTTCTACTTGTTGATTCCAATAATTTTGTACTTCTTTTGAAATACCCGAATCACTGTATGTCTGGAGTCGTTCAGACCACTCTTTAAAAGATGTACTTTTCGCAGGTAAGCGAACTTCTTGACCTTGTTTCATCTGGTTATATACCACCTGTAAATCTTCCAATAGAATCCTCCATGACACTCCATCTACTACTAAATGATGAATCACCCAGAATATTCGATCATTTCCAGTCAAGTTATCTTCAAAGTACACTACTCTCATTAACGGACCAGTAACTAAATTGAAACTAGCTTGATTAATGTTCATTTCTTCTTGTATTATTGTATTCCACTCTTTTTCATTAACTTGATTCCGTTTTACAACATGGAGTACTGACAGCTCATCAGTCTCTTCATTTCTCTGCCTCCACGTTCCGTTTGGTAACTGTTCGTACCGGAAACGTAAAGCATCATGATGTTTGAGTAAATTTAATATCGCTCCCTCTAGTAATTTCACATCCAATCTTTCTTTTACTCTTAAAAGCATTGATTGATTCCAATGCTCTGTATGTGGATGTTCTTGCTCGAAGAACCAGCACTGAATTGGAGTAAGAGGCACATCACCTATCACAATTCCCTGCTCCGCTTGTACTCCCTGCGTTTCTATAGCCACTTGTGCCAGCTCAGCGATAGTTGGGCATTCAAACATTTGCTTTGGAGTAAGTTTTAACCCCACTTGACTTGCTTGAGATATGATTTGAATACTGAGAATCGAGTCGCCACCAATTTCAAAGAAATTATCATAGATTCCCACCTTTTTAACACCTAATACTCGCTTCCAAATGGTAGTCAGTATCTGTTCGTTACTATTCCGAGGGCCAACACATTCACTATTAATCTGCTTTTCCTCCGGCATAGGTAAGGCCTCACGATCAACTTTACCGTTAGCTGTAAGTGGAACAGCTTCCATCGCCACAAATCCCGAAGGAACCATATAACTTGGTAGTTTCGCTTTAAGATACTCTCTCCACCCATCTACATTTCCACCTCCTACAACATATGCTACTAATCTTTTATCGCCTGGCTGATCTTCTCTTACAATTACAACTGCCTCTTTTACATATACATATGTATGTAAAGTAGACTCAATTTCCCCAATTTCAATTCTGAAACCACGTATTTTAACCTGATGATCAATTCTTCCACGATAATCTAAATTCCCATCTGGCAAATACCTCGCTAAGTCTCCTGTCCGGTATAATCTTGCTTTCGGATCACTACTAAATGGATGAGATATAAAACGCTCTGCTGTTAATTCAGGTCTATTTAAATATCCACGTGCCAATCCTGCTCCACCAATATAAAGTTCACCATCAACACCTATAGGAACAGGTTGTTGATAAGCGTCTAGTATATACACTTCTAAATCGGGAATCCGCTTTCCAATATTACTTCTTGAAGCATGCTGCACATCATCTAGAGTAATTGGATAATATGTAACATGAACTGTAGTTTCTGTAATTCCATACATATTAATTAACTGTGGGTTTTTCTCACCATACCTTTGAAACCACGGTAACAAGCTAATAGGTTCTAATGCTTCTCCGCCAAATATTACGTAACGTAGCTGCAAATTTTTATTCTTATCTTCTTGTTCACACACTCGTATTAATTGTCGAAATGCGGAAGGTGTCTGATTTAGAACTGTGACTTCTTCCTCCACTAATAATTGATAAAAATCCTTAGGTGATCGACTAATCCAGTACGGAACAACAACTAATTTTCCACCATATAATAATGCTCCCCAAATTTCCCATACTGAGAAATCAAATGCATACGAATGAAAAAGCGTCCAAGTATCTTTTTCATTAAACTGATACCAACAATCCGTTGATTTAAATAACCGAATGACATTGTGATGCTCTATCATAACGCCCTTTGGATTTCCCGTTGATCCCGAAGTATAGATTACATATGCCAGATTTTTGGGACCGACATCAGAAAGCGGCAAAGTCTTACTTTCTTTCCCAATCTCATCTTGATCACGATCCAGGCAAATCGACTCAACATTTTCTGGTAACCATTTCAATTCTTTTAAACTTTCTTGCGTCACGAATAACTGAATGCTAGCATCTTCTAAAATATATTGAAGTCGCTGCTCTGGATATGTTGGATCGAGTGGAACATAAGCCCCACCAGCCTTCAAAACCCCTAAAATACCTACAATCATTTCGAGGGAACGTTCAACGCATATTCCAACTAAAGTATCAGGTCCTACTCCCTTTTTCTGCAAATAATGAGCTAACTGGTTTGCACGTTCATTAAGCTCCTTATAAGTAATTTTTTCTTGTTCATACGTAACTGCAATAGTATTTGGATAAATCATCGCTTGCTGTTCGAATATTTCATGAATAGTTACTTGAGGTGGGACATTTAGTTTAGGATTGTTGAACTCAACTAAACTTATTCTTTTATCTTCCTCAGAAATGATTTCTATTTCAGCTACCTTCTGCTTTGGTTTTTCAAAAGTGTTTTCCATTATCGCTAACATCACGTTAAAAAACCGTTTTATCTCTTCCTTAGAAAATAGCTCCTCACGATAATCAATATGTACATGTAAAGAGTCAATATCAATTAGATTTTCAATATGCACTGCAAAATCTTGTACCTCTTCATGGTTTGGAATCCATAGTGAGTCACCACTTTCATCGCGATCCCTATAATCAATCGTAGTTCCGAAAAGTCTCACATTACTATTATTCTCTTTATTAATCTGCTTTAACAACAAATCAAATGGATATTTCTGGTGCCTCAATAATTTGCTTTGTTTTCTGGACACCCTGCTAATAAATGAAAGTACTTCTTCTTCTGGATCAATATCCATTCTTAAAGGAACTGTACTCACCATCATTCCAATCAATTTTCGTTCCATTTTAGTCATACGATTGCCGTAAGCCATTCCTAAACCAATATCAAGCGATGAAGTCCACCGATACATGGACAACGAGAAAGCAGCAACAAAAAAAGTGTATAAACTAATTTTGTAATCTTCAGAAAATTTTTCTATCTTTCTCTTCAAATGCTCCGTTAATATAAATGTCTCACGTGATGCTTTAGTGCTAACTTGGTACGTATTATAGGGCTTCAATCCAGTCACAGATGGCAGTGTTTTAAATTCCTCTAACCAGAATTTTTGATCTTTTTGAAAGCGACTACTATTCAAGTATGTTTGTTCATTGGTCAGGAATTGAACATATGAATTTTTAATTTCGCCTTCCTCATTCTCGTTATGCATTTCATAATAATATTTTGCAATTTGCTCAGTAAATATTTGAATTGATAAACCATCCATAATAATATGATGAACATTTCCAAAGACTGCACATTCATTATCGTTTAATTTTATTAAAGCGAAATAGTATAAATCTGAATTAAATAATGTAAACGTGTCTTTTGTTTTCTGCTCAATCCATTCCTCAAGCAAATTTGTATTCTCCACATTACTGAAATCAAAAAACTCAAATTCTTGTTCTTTATGTTTAATAAAATATTGTTTCGGTTCCTGATGCCCATTTTCTTTTAACCTAATGCACAGACCGTCATTTTCACTGATAACGCGATTCACAACTTGGTTTAATTTTGAATAATTCATTTTCCGATGAAGTTTAAATAAAAATCTTAAATTACATATTCCTTTATCAGAATGAATAACTTCTGTATACCATATTCTTCGCTGCGGATGGCTTAATCGATAACATTCCTCATTGGTCATAAAAATCTCCCCTTCAAAAATTATTTGCTCTTATAGGTTCGTGTTTATGTTTAGCCCATAAATATTTCTGCAGTGAAACTCCAATTAATCCAATAATAACAAGCCCAATCCCTCCATAAACATAGAGTTGAGTTACTCCAAACAAATGCACTAATGGGCCACTCATAGCAGGAGAAATAATTAGAACTGCGTTTGTTAAACTGCTTTGTATACCAAATACTCTTCCTACTTGATCTTGGTCGGATTCTATTTGTAAAATGACTTGATTAGATACAAGCATCAGCCCACTTCCGATACCAGCGATAAAACTAATTAAATAGGCTAAAACGAAGACCGTACCGGGCGTTATCAAACCAATCCCCCCAAAACCAATTCCCATTAAAACCATACCTCCACATACTACCCAGCCATATTGAAATTGTTTTAATTTCTGAGTTAGTAGTGCACCAAGTATTCCGCCAAGACCAATAATAGAAATGATATATCCCATTTTACTTTTATCATGTGGGAATAAGCTCTTAAATAAAGTTGGGAATTGTGAGTCGACTAATTGTAATACTGCCATGGCTATTGTAACGAAAATCATGGTTGATAATATTATCCGATTAGATAACACATAACCCCACCCTTGTACCCAAGCGGTCCAAGTACTTTGTTTTTGCTTTTCAACAAATTCTTTCGATATAGTTTCTTTAAATTTTATTGTGGGTATGAGAACTAAGGTAGCTAATAAACAACTTATAGCTCTTATAATGAGGCAGAACTCTGGTTGAAACCAGCTCAGCAACATGCCCCCTATAAGTGGACCTACTATCTTGGTACCCTGCTCTACTATTCCGTTGATACTTACTGCTTTAGTAAGTAAGTCCGGGGATACAATCTGTCTTGTTAGTGTTTGCTGTGCAGGATAATAGAAAACAATAAAAATGGAACGAATCATTAATGCCACTAAGAGCCAGTGGATATCTTGTACAAATAAAAGAGCAATTGTTATTAGACCAACCATTAGATTACAGAACATCATAATTGGAATTTTTCTAAAACGATCTGCAATAACACCTGCCCATGAGCCAAAAATAATTCCAGGAAGTGCATATGCAACAGGGATCAATCCAATCATAGTAGGATCTACTTCCCATTCAAACCCAACTATAGTCATAATCGCTAACATATCAATAAAAACACCAAGCATAAGCAATGAATAAGCAGAGAAAACTTGTAAATAAACCCTATTTCCTAATAGGCCTTTTGAATCAGTAGTTTTCATAAAAGCAAGCTCCTTAGGTTACTAATATAAACGCTTTTGCGTATAAGGTACCCCTTTATTAAACCTAATTAATCATTATAAAGATTTCACCTAGAATGTAACTTCGTCAAAACCTAGACTAATCTCAAGGTTTAGTTTATTTTAAATAGTCAGATAAATTTAGGCGCACCTATTTCTTCGTATTTATATCAACTGTTACAACATAGACCTTTACCTTACACTAAAAAACAGCTAAACATTACCTGAATATAACCATTTATAGTTGTTTGCACATTCAATTCACATCCTTTTTAAAGTTGGCTTTTTTCTATCTCAAATACTATCACACAAATATTTCACCTACTATATTCATAAAGTTGAAATATTTGAATCAGAAAATTCGGATAAAAAAACCAACCCACAAATCATACCAAACAATTATTTAGTTATATTGTCAGTTTATAGATGGCTTTAGCCATAAGGATATCAAAAATTAAGTTTCTTAATTTTATTAACATAATAGTTTAAAGAGACTATAAATCCTACTAAACAAAAAGATAAATATACAATAAAGTATATTTATCTTTTCTTATCCTACATATTTTCTATGCAAATTAATTCCAATAACTAAAATTGATAATAAAAATATAATACTACCAATTACTAATGTACTCATAACAGAATTGAATAATATAGTATTAATACTTCTGCACCTACTACCTATTTTATTTATTAGATATTTACACTTCAAAAAAATTACAAATTATTCACAATTAGGATACACACCCAAAATATGATTTGAATATGTTATTATATTTTAAGATAATATAAAATCAGTTTTTCTATAAGAGAACTTAATTTTTATGTAGTACGAAATTGTTAGTACTACAGTATATATTTAAATTTAGTTATAAAAACGTTTAAAGACCACCTATTTCCATAAGTGATCTTTCTTTGTAATTCTACATTTATGCACTACTGTAGAAATATATCGTAGATACGCTTTGTATGCTAAATTTCTAGTTCTCTCCATTTACTAAAAAACATAGCTTAGCACAATTAATATCATATTCGTTAAATTGCAAACTATTATTTTGTCTTCTGTACAGACAAACTACTAAAAATCAAATCAGCAACTTTTACATATCCTTTTGAGTTTGGATGAATTAAATCCTTAGACCAAAGCGTATTGTCATTAACTAAATGATGATTCCAAAAATCAACATGATGAAACTTATATTCTCTGCTCAGTGAACGTATAACTTCATTTGCCTCTAATAATTGTTCTTTTATTACTTGTTTTTTTTCAGAAGCAAAAGGAAGCCTAACTGTAAAATCAGGAAGGTTTGCTATAATAATATCAGCCCCTGCTTTACTTAATGAATCTATCATAAATTCCATATCGTTCTTATATGCATCATGATTCCAACGTCCTTTTAAAACATCGTTTGCCCCTGCAATGAGACTAACCAAATCTGGATTAAAAGTTAACGCCTTTTCCAATTGCTGCGAGCGAATTTCTTTAGTTACTAAGCCACGCTTTGCCAAATTAGCATATTTTATATCGTTTTCACACAGTTGAACAAAATGATCTATCCAGCTTTTTAATGCAATTCCCTCAACTTCATCCCCTATCCCCTCTGTAAAACTATCACCAATTGCTACAAATCGCTTCCACATATGTATTCCCCCTTTATTATTAACCATATCTATACTATACAATAGCTCACACCGTAATTGTTATTTCTAAGTGGTTTTCGATTTCAATTATATTCCACTTTATTATATTTACATTTAGAATCCAAAATTGACCGATTCCTAAGTATACTTAGGAATCGGTCATATTCGTATATTTACTAAAGAAATAAAATTTCTCTAGGAATTATACTTTTTTCAAAAAATTGGTTGTTCTTTGTTTTGCCCAGTTGATACATTTCTTTTCGATTAAATGATATGAAACTATAGAAAAAAGTAGTGTCATTGCAATGCATAAAGTAAGAAGGAAAAAGATAGGTATCTTTGTATACAAAAGTTTAAATAGTACCATCATGATTGGAAAATGACACAAATAGATACTGTATGAAATTTCTCCTAAATATACAAATACACTCTTATTTAAAAATGCTTTTACTTTTAGGTTACTCATAGCCATTATAATAAATATACCAACCCCCATTACGACACCCCAATCTTTTAATAAGAAAGTAGTATCATTACGGGAAAAACCATAAATTAAAATG
Organism: Bacillus sp. D48C; assembly: GCF_053345735.1. Classification (NCBI taxonomy): domain Bacteria; kingdom Bacillati; phylum Bacillota; class Bacilli; order Caryophanales; family Bacillaceae; genus Bacillus; species Bacillus sp. D48C. The sequence goes on along the minus strand of NZ_JBKFAQ010000007.1, from coordinate 75,192 downwards.
GAATATAAATACAGAATAATCCCTAATGCAATAAGAAATCCTTTTTTAAATTTTTTCATATTCCTATATGAGTAGATAAGTTTTTCCTGATACTTAAAAAGTAACATTCCAACCATAAACATAGATGTAAAATGCAGTGTATCAGCATAACCATTATAAAATCCTTCAGCTTTCCCAATATACAACACATTGAGAAAAACACTAATTAAAGAAAAGCTCAAAGCAAATAGTATCGTTTTCTTCCAATTCAATTTATAAAAAAGAAGGAATAACAAAGGAAACACAATAGATATACGCATTTCTTGAGCCAATGACCAAATAACTGGATTATAATTTTCCGTAAAAAAGTTATTAAGAAGCACAAAGTGGTTTAGAATATCTAATTTTGTTATAGACCCTTGCCACCTATCATAGAACCAATCCCGTAGTCCTACCACTTCATACGACGAAAATAAAATAAATAAAACAAAGGAAACAATTATCCAAAAATAATAAGGAATATAGATTCTTACAAATCTCTTAATTAAATATCCCCAATAATTTGTTTTTGAATGATAAAGTGCCATCGATAACACAAAACCACTTAGTACATAAAAAACGATAACAGCTTCCCCACCCGCCCATAAAAACCTAAGCGGGGAAAATTTAATAGAATTAGGCAACGATGGTAGCATTAAACAAAAATGTCCAAATACCACAGTAAGTGCCGCTAACCCTCGTATGGAATCTAATTCTTTTATTCTCTTACTCATAAAATGTTCTCCTTGTAAATTGTAGATTTTGCTTTTCATAAAGGCCACTATGCGAATGTAGTGAGAGAATTGTACACATCGTTTCTTTAAATTCCTAATATAAGCAGTAAAAAGTTAATTTGACCTCCATTTCTTTATATACATAATTTAAAACAAAATATTTAATACAAAGAAAAGATTTTATTAAATTTTTATAAAGTGAAACTTTAATGGGTGGTTTTTCATCATGTAACTTTATTAAACTAACCTTGCACCAGAATCCTTTAAATCGAAAGATTCATAATAAACGCCATCCCTTCTGTATATTTCTACAAAAAGAATAGCGTTTTTGGAGTATATGGATACAAATTTATTTTAGCTTAATAGAAATACAAAAAGTTCCGAAGGACCAAATTTGAAAAGTAATACAATCTTTCATTCCAAACTATCCACATAAGAATCTATAATACTTTGAAACCTTTTGTTTCAAACTAATATTTAGTTGTATCCTATAAAATTAGCTTTTTACTATATCAATCGCACTATCCCACATACCACTAAAAAAAGATCCAGTTTTACGTATAAAACGTGTAAACCAATTTGCTTGTTCCACATCAGATTTTGTTACAAGGTCTATTTGTAATGAATTACCTGATAAGAACCCAGGATCGGTATTATCTTTAGGCGAGATAATTATTTTACTAATTGTTACACCTTTTTTAATAGGCGCTTCTGGTTCTTTATTTGATACTTTAAATTCTTTTTTATAACCGTCTTTGTTTCCCTTCCGCATTGGAAGTGAAACAGCTTGCTTCGTTTGAACTACTACATCTTTCTCTTTTGCATTTGCTACTCGTACCGTTTCATGTCCTTTTACTACTGAATCTTTTCCGTAGACATTCTTCACTTCAAAATTCGCAAATCCATAATCGTATAATTTCTTTGTTTCATCAAAGCGTGCCGTATGAGATTTTGCTTTTATCACTACAGAAATTAGGCGCATACCATTTCTTTCTACTGTACCAGTGAAACAATCTCCCGCTTCTGGAGTCGTTCCTGTTTTCAAACCATCTACACCTTCATATTGCTTAATTAAACCTTTTAACATCCAGTTAAAGTTCGCCATATCAATTGGATATTTACCACCCTCTTGGAATGTTTTTTTAGGAATTTTCGCTGTATTCAATATTTGGGGAAAATCTTGAATAAGACGTTGTGCTAAAATTGCACAATCCCTTGCAGACATTTTATTTTTCTCATCTAGAGTTGTCCCTTCTAGGTGATATCCTTTTAAATCTTGATTTGTTAAGCCTGTAGAGTTTACAAATTTATAATCTTTCATTCCAAACTCTTTCGACTTATCGTTCATCATTTTTACAAAATTGCCCTCTTTACCAGCAATCTCTTCAACTAAAGCAATTGTTGCACCATTTGCAGAATAAATTGCCATTGCCTCATATAACTCTTTTACCGTATAAGAGCCACCATTTTCTAATGGAACATTTGATAATGAACGATCTTGCGAAATCTTATGTGCATATTCAGAAATTTTAACTTTTTGATCCCATTTAAGTTTTCCTTTATCTACCGCTTCATGAACTAAGTATTCGCTCATCATTTTTGTCATACTAGCAATTGCCAATGATTCATCTGCATTTTTTTGATATAAAATTTTTCCGGAATTTGCTTCTATTAAAATTGCTGATCCTGCTTCAACGTCTATAGCAGAAACTGTTTCCGCTGCTGCTCTTCCAAATGTAACGAACATACTAAAAAATAGTGTAAGCACTGTTACTATTGCAATAAATCTCTTGCAAAACATACCTTTCACTTCTGTTACCTCCAATATCTTTGTACTCAAAAAAGCGTTATTCTAACATAATCTCAAAAAAAATAGACAGTGTTCTCAAATTGTATATACATATTAAACGTTAGGATTGCTTTCATATAGACCATCTCATCTGACACTTTTAGGTGCCCTGATACTTTGTATTCCCACGCATATCCTTATTTTTAATCCCCTTATATTTTTTAAAATGATTCGCACTTTCATATTTTTTAGGATTACAATTAATAGACAATCTACATAATACATTTGTTCCACATTTACAAAAAATAAAGTGAAACTTTAATCAGTGGGGGTTTTGTTCATCCCCACTAATTATTAACCCTCACCAATCGGGATTTTAATTATTCAATTGAGCTATTTGCTAGACTTATATTAGAGATAAATTTTCTTTAGTCTAAACCATTAGTTTTTTGTAATAAAAAAACTACACCCAATACTGAATGTAGTTTTTCTAACTAACTAATTTATTTATTTTTTACTTCATTTTTATAAAAAGTAAATAATGGTTCGATGGATGGACTAGATAACAGCGGAATTGCCTTCTCGATCAATTTCCTATCCCAATCAAACCAACGCATTTCCATTAACATGTTTATTTCTGTATCAGTGAATCGTTTCTTTATTTCCTTAGCAGGATTTCCACCAACTATTGTATACGGCGGAACATCTTTACTTACGACAGATCCTGCAGCAACAATTGCACCTTCACCAATAGTAACGCCAGGCATTATTATAGCATTCATTCCAATCCAAGCATCACTTTTAATGACTGTATCGCCCTTAGTTTCATATGATTGTTCAATTTGCTCAGCGAATGGATATACTGTAATCCATTCTGAGTGATGATTATGGTTACCACCCATTAAAATGACTACTCCACTTGCAATGCAAACATAATTCCCAATAATGAGTTTATCAAGATGCCATCCCATCTGTTCAATTGGATTAAACAGTGCTTGTGACTTAGCATCCCCCCACAAATACCTTACACAACCATCTTCAAAATTTTGATGACCATAATACCCTGAATAATAGGAGTACTCTCCTACTTCAATGAGTGGATTTGTTACTATATCTTTTATATATTTTGTTTCTGACCAATGATTAAATAATGGATGCTTCATAACTTTATTCCTCGCTTCTAAGTATTATATATTTTGCTATTTACTTAGAAGCTTACTACGACTGCTACATTTTTTAGCTTTCTCAAACGACGAATCATTATCTTCAAGCCTTTCTTTTATAATAGAAAAAGCATAACGCAATACATTACACTAGTCAAATTGTGTAATTTTGAACACATCTTAAACAGTGTAATACTGCAATAACAACATGAAAACACTCTAACTTCGATACAAATACTATATTTATTACATTTAGTTCATATTTTGTAAAAAAATCTTAATTGCCATGACAAAGCAAACAATAACCACTATTGGTCGTATTAATGACGTCCCTTTTGTAAGCACCATCTTCGCCCCAATATATGACCCTATAATTTGACCAAGCATCATAATCAATCCAATTGTCCAATCGATTTGGCCAAAAATAATAAAATACAACAAAGCAGCGAAATTACTAGTAAAATTCAAAATCTTAGCATTTGCAGTTGCCCGTGTAGCACTATATCCACATAAAAGAATGAACGCTAAAGCAATCAAGCTACCTGTTCCTGGGCCGAAGAAACCATCATAAAATCCAAGGAATGGAGGCACTGTTAACGCAAACAACAACATACTTATTTTTCTCGGTCGATCTTCGTTTGCTATATTTGGAGATAATAGAAAATAAAGACCAATAATAATAAGTAAAAAAGGTAATATCATGATTAGATATTCTGCCCGTATCTGTAAAACAAGCCATCCACCCAAAACTGATCCAAAAAAGGTCATTAAGATGGACAAACGCATTTCTTTAAGATTAATTTCTTTCTTCTTAATAAAAAACACTGTCGCCATGAGAGTTCCGCTACTCCCTTGCAGTTTATTAGTTGCTATCGCTACAGAAGGAGACATACCTACTAATAACATTATCGGGATAGTTATCATACCACCGCCTCCAGCAATTGTATCTATCCACCCTGCTAATACAGCTACTAAAAATAGTAATATGAGTAATTCAATAGTAAAATCCATACAAAGAATATGGGAAGGCTTGAGCTATTATACCCCAAACCTCCCCATCGTCCCTCCTCTCTTTAAACTAGTTAATAATATCTGTAAAGTAACTTTCTTTCTGATCACGTAATCGGCTGGAAACGTACTGCCTGCAAACAATTCTTCTTCCGTACTTATTATCTCCAATCGGAATTTTATATTCTTCCTCAGATAACCTTTCCCTACCATGAGTTACATTTGTTTGTTTACCATAGTATGAATTTGGAATAATTAATAAATCTTCAGATGTAAGTGGAACCTTATAAGTGGGCGTTGTTCGTAAGAGTTCTAAAAACATGTCAAATTTCAATTTTTCTTCTTCACTTTTTCCCACATAAATCAATCTATTTTCTGCTCCATTCAAACAAGTTGCAATAATATCACCATTATCATCCAAAAATATGATTTGGTTTATTTCCCCTACAAATCCCGATATTTCACCATCCGCCATTCCTGCGATATGAGCAATAGGCATTTTACTTATCGCCAATATATCATCTTTACTGAAGTGATTTTCTTCAAGATGCTTTTGAAGTAATTTTGGCGTTCCAATATGAGTTTGAGTTTTTAAATTTAACACTCCTTTTAATAAAAGAGCATCAACTCTAGTAAATTTTCCACAAGTAATTTCAGACACTATTCGTTCCACGGATTTATTAAGTCTATTTGATACAATTTCTAAATTCGTATTGAATATTTTCAATCTTGCTTCAATATCTGATTGGTCTTTCATGTCTGTATACACTGTGGCATCGTTATGTTGATAAAAGTTCCCGCCACCGGTGCTTGCACCGACATTTCGCAAAACTTCATCGTTGTTCAAAGGGGAAATGAGGTGAAATCTATTTTTCCCTGCATGTTCGGATGGGTGAATTAAAGCATCATAATTAAAAAGTGTGGCAAAAAGCCATGTGACCCATTCTGCATAAAAATATTTTTTCATTCTATCGTCTTCGTCTTCACCATAATTAAAACCTTTGCGATTTTCCCCAGGTAATAGGGTTTCCATAGGATCACATGGAATATTTTTAATAAGAGTAGGTGGTACGTTTCCACCACAATTCGCTACTTTTATCATATGTAGTAGTTTTTTCATATCTGAATTCGAAGTTTTCTTTGAATAATCAATCAAACAATTAAGCCACTCTCTTGAAAAGCTTGCAGCTATTTCTTGATCACAAGTATAAGGATTATGAGTTTTTAATTCATGGTCTATTAGATTCTTGATTTTATCCTTCAATACATTAGGAATGCTAATTTCTTCGATTTCTGTAATCTGCAGTATTCCTTTATTCATTATAAAACCTCCGTTGTTTTATTTTTTCACCATATCTTCTATTAAATAAACTACCTACTTCTTTTTTGCTCCTTTGCTTTTCGTCAGAGCTATTACAGTTACCAAATTACAGAGCATAAACGTGGAGTAAACAAAATTTCTTTTTAGTTACATTAACCCCGTAAATCTCCATTAAATTAGTATATTTAATGGAGATTTCTTTTCATACTTTACTTTCAAACTATGTTTATAGGATTTTCAATTCAAGCACAAATATTCCTTTCCCTAGAATTTTCCTAAGATTGAAATCAGAATTTTCAATACACTAATATTAACAATAAAAATATAACACGAAACCAAAAAATGTAAACGAATAGTTTTTTTATAAAAAATAGTCAGACTATTTTAAGGTAATTTGTATTTCATTGAACTAACTGTAATAAAGTGGAACTTTAATCAGCCCTCACCAATCGGGATTTTACGAGCAACAGGGCCCCCGCCTAACTTCTTTGCTTCCGCTGAATTTTGAGGTGGGGGTCTTATTACCCAGCAAATAGCGGATAAAAAAGCCCCCTAAATGATAGAGGACTTTCTTTACAAGAATATTCTATTTTAAAATCCTTACTTACCTTTTATTTTAAAAGATATTGCTGTAACTTCTTTATTAATAGTTCCGTCCCCTCTGGACTTACAATAATCTTCCCATTCGCTAACGAAATATTGCTGTCTGAAATATCACCTGTAAGTGCACAAGCTCTTGGAGATTGATATTTTCGTAAAATAATCTGATCCTCTTCTATAAACATTTCAAGAGAATCTTTTTCTACAATTCCTAAACTCCGTCTTATTTCCATTGGAATAACAATACGCCCCATGCTATCTGCTTTACGAGTAATCCCTCTTGATTTCATAAAATGCCACCCTTTATTTTTATCTAATATTACGGTACTTATTTTAGCAATAAACAACAATAAGGAATAGTTCGTATTACAGTACTTTTTTTAGGAATAAATACCAATTAAAAATAGCTTATGTTAGGATTGTTTCTTGTTTATTCTTCATTTTTAATATATTTATCCTTGATCATTTTTATATATTGTTTTCTTTCTGTTAGTTCAAATATAAATAATGCCTTTTTTATGTATGTTAAACCAACTTCATTAGAGTGCTGAACTTTCAATAAAATTGCACCTTTTTCAAAAAACAATTCACCTAATAAGTATAAAGTATTCATATTTATGGCTAATTTTATACCTATTTCACTATACTTAATCGCTTCTTCATATTGATTTGCAAGGTGTAGACATTTTGTTAACGTATGAATGAGTCTTAATTTGATTTCTTTTTCTCTAGGAAATTCTATCTTATTAAAATTAATTAAACTTTGTTTTAATATATTTATGCTTTTCTCATACTCTTCATTTTCTGCATGTATTATAGCAATTGAATTCATTATGCTTATTTCTTTTTCTGATAAAAAGTTACTACTACTTAAAGTTTGTTTTAGTGCTCTATTTAAAATGTCAAAAGCATTAATTGTTGCTCCATTTACATAATATATAGCAATCGCTTCATGCCATAATAGAAATTGTTTATCTTCTTTTGATTGGAAATTATTTTCGTTTTTCTCTTTTTTCACTATTTCGTAAAGCTCATTATATTCTTTTTGTTTCACACAATCTCTCATTACACATTTTACATTTTCAATATATTTTATTTTTTTATTTTTGGTCAGTGCAAATATATAATTTGGATCAATACCAAGTCTTTCAGATAGTTGATACAACAATATGCTAGATGGATAAATAATCCCTTTTTCTATCTTACTAATTTGGCTTTGTGAACATATTCCATGACATAATTCAGATTGTGACATATTTTTTTTCTTTCTAAGTTCTTTAATAATAATACCAAGATTGTAGAATTCCATCTTTCCTCCCTCAAATGTAACACTTTATGAGTATAAGAATATTTTCCAACTTTTAATGTAATGTAAAATTAGTATAGTTACAATTACTATTTATATGGATTTATAGTTTTTCACAAACTTGTATCACAATATGAGAAATTATTACAATAAAGTTCACTAATAACCAATGGGAGTTTTATTCATCACCACTGATTATTAGTCCACTCCAAGCAGGCGTTTACAGGTAGTTCGATTTCTTTGTCACAGCTAAATTTTGAGGTGAGAATCTTATTGCCCGCAAATAGCGAAATTAAAAGAAATAAATATGATTTTTGACCTTTATTTCTTTTAATAGTTTCTTTTGATTTTATATAAACAATTTCGAAGGGACTTATTTTATGAAAAGAATATTAACCGAAAGAGAATTAGAAGTGGCTATTTATGTAGCAAAAGGATATACAGATGCAGAAATTTCCAGAAAAATATATGTTACCCCTAGAAGAATTTCAACGATAATTAATCATATTAAAGAAAAATGGCATATTAATTCTAGAGTGGAATTAGGTATTTTAGTTTATCATTATGGTTTTATAGATGCACCCTTATTTTCTAATAAGGAAATTCAGCTATGCAAAAAGGTTGTACAGTAGATAGCAGAATATAAAAAGGTTAGAGAATTAACTTCTCTAACCTTTTTATATTCAATATTAGCTTTTAAACAGCCCTAATGCTACCATTAATCCTGTTATCTGTTCAACCTTGTATAAACACAAAAAAGAATTAGCCCTTCCTACTTTTCAAAACTAGTTACAATTCTCTCTTTCATTTTCTGTATTACTTCACTGCTCAATACTTTTTGACCAGCAGGAAGTTTTAATATGGCAGCGGCACCTTTGCTAAGGTATATTTCTTGATCATTATTTTGATTTACTACCAATATTCCTTGCCCTTCAAATTCGAAATAACTAATATCTTTTGTTTCATTTGTATTATTTTTTATTGCTTTATATAATCCATATAAATCTTTACTTCTATTTTCTCCGCCCGTTCGAATCGGTTCAGTATCATTCGCAACAATTAGTCCTTCTGGCTGCTCACCCTTCATAATAAACCACAGCTTTTCATTTGTTGGTAATAGCAATTGCTTAAATTCAGAGCTATTTAAAATTTGCTGTGCTGGAATTGTTGCATAGATTGGTAACGAAAATGGAGATGTTGTTATTTTTTCAAAATTTAAATTTTCAGAAGAACTTCCCTTACTATATTGATAATCTTTTAATGCGATCGATTGTACTGATTCACTTTTATTTTTTGATGCATAACTAATTTTACTAGCGAAAATAATAACGGTCATTAAACACATGCACGGTATCACAAGCTTAAGTAGATTTCCCATTTATGAACCCCCGCTTTTAATATTATTAGTTTGCATGGATATTATAAACAGTTTCACTCCACCAAAAATTATTATTGTTATGGAACGTACTGAAATTATGATTATAATGATCACCATACCAAGGGTCCATGTACGTTATATAATCTGTTCCATTTGTCCCTTTATAAAATCCATCAAGTACTAGAAAGTGTCCGATGTTAGCTCCATTTTGCCACATAATAAGTACAATCATCGGCTGATTACTATTAATTTGACTTTTGAACCAATCATACGATTTTGCTCCAGAACTTATAGCTGAACTAACACCATATCCCGATAATCCATATTGTATTTCACGTGAAGTTGCAGGATTATTATATGATCCACCCTTAACATACCTAACGTACTGATCTTGTGAAGGAGTTTTCCCAAAATAATTTAAAACTGAAACCGAAGTGCCTGCCCAACACCAATTTGATCTTTCTTGTAATATGTTAGGTACAGATAATTTACGGTCTATTGGTGTACTTGGAGGATTTCCATTAATATACGCTGACGTTACATATACTTTTTTTCCATCTTTAAAATAGTAAAACCAACGATTATCTAAATTTCCTGTCCAGTAATCTTTAACCGCTTCACCATACTCCCATCCTTTAAAAGATACTTTTGTATTTCCGGGAATCACATCTACAATATTTGCATTCAAACTTTTCGCCTCTCTAACATTTACATTCAATGGAGCTGTTGTCCCTGAAAATTCAACTTCTTCTGCTATTATTTTCTGAACACCAATAAAACTAAATGTGAAGAACAATAAAACCATACAAACAATAAAATGCTTTCTTCCCTTCATTTCTCCACCCCTTCATCAGTACTAAAAAACATCAACAATTCATCCTTATTAATTGTTCAAGCTTAATATTACATACTAACGAAAAATGACTTCTCATAAAGTAAAACTTTAATCAGTGGGGGTTTTATTCATCCCTCACTGATTATTAGTTAAACTAATCGGGCTTTTACGGGCTGCCCGATCCCCACCTAACTTCTTTGCTCTCGCTGGATTTTGAGGTGGGAGTCTTACTGCCCGGCAAATAGCGAGATAAATTCCAATACAAAAAAGGAGCCTATAAATTTTTATAGGCTCCTTTTTATTTCGTCGTTATTACTTAGCTAATTCTTTCGTACCCTTCATTACATCAACGAAGAATCCCCAGTTATTCACTACAGAAGAGATACTGATATGTTCATCTGGAGTGTGGACGTTAAAGATGTCTGGTCCGAATGAAATTGCATCTAATTCAGGCATCTTTTGAACGAATGCGCTACACTCAATCCCCGCATGTACAGCGAAGATTTCAATTTCTTTATTGTATTTTTCTTGATGTACTTTTTCAAATAAATTACGAATTTGTGAGTTTGGATTGTATGGCCATTCTGGATACTCTGACTCTATTTCAAATGTAGCACCAACTAATTCAGCAATATATTTGATTTCTTCTGCAACATGTTGTTTTAAACTACTTACAGAACTTCGCACTTCGTTACGTAATTTAATTTCATCTTGCAACGTTTCAATAACGCCTAAATTTGTTGAGCTTTCTACAAGACCTTTAATATCCATGCTCATACTTTGAATACCATTCGGAATTAAGAATAATGATGAAATAAGCTGCTTTTGTGTCTCTTTAGCAAATACTTTTTCAACTGTTTCATCCAATTTTGTCAGTGTAACATGAACATCTGAATCAACAGCACGCATTTCTTCTTGTAATACACGTGTCCATGATTCTAGTTTTTCTTCTACTTGCCCTACATCTTCTGTACGAATTAAAATTGTAGCTACACTTTCACGCGGAATTGCATTCGTTTTTAATCCGCCGTGAACTTCACTTATGTTAAACTCCGTATGTGCTGATAAATCACGTAACACTCGTCCTAATACTTTGTTCGCATTACCGCGTTGTTTATCAATTTCCATACCAGAATGTCCGCCTTTTAGACCGCCAACATATAGACGGTATGCATCCATATTCGCTGGTGTTTCATCCCAAATTACGGGAATTGTTTCAACAGCTTTCGCACCACCTGCACTACTTACAAGTAATTTATGATCTTCTTCAGAATCAATATTTATAAATATCTTTCCTTCAAAATGATTTGGATCAATAGCAAAAGCCCCGCCCATTGTCGTTTCTTCTTCAGTAGTGATAACGACTTCAAGTGCTGGATGCGGAATTTCTTTTGAATCTAATAAAGCTAATGCATACGCAACTGCAATACCATTATCCGCACCTAAAGTTGTTTGATTTGCATATAACATGTCCCCAATGATTCGTAATTCAATTGGATCTTTTTCAAAATCATGTACTGTTGCTTGATTTTTTTCGCAAACCATATCCATATGACCTTGAATAATAATAGCTGGTACATTTTCATAACCAGCTGTTGCTTCTTTTTTAATAATGACATTTAATGCTTCATCTTGAATGACTTCTAAGTTACGCTCTTTTGCAAAGCCCACTAAATAATCACTAATTTCCTTTTCATTACCTGATCCTCTAGGAATCTTTGAAATTTCTGCAAAATGATAAAATACAGGGTGCTTTGTTAATTGTTCTAAAGTAGAATACATTTTTCAAGCTCCTCTCAAAATGAAAAAATAGTATGTAAGTCTTTTATCATTATACCATGATTCATTATTTTACCTTTCTTTTAACTTTTATTGTTCATTTTATTTACAACACTCATACAACATTATAAGGGCGTTGTAAGCTATATCGATTTTTCTCATTTAATAATAGTCGTATACTTTTTAAAGAAACACATTAAAGGAGATAAAGAAAATGAAAAAGTTTGCAGCAATTATTACACTATGTTTATTATTTTTTAGTTTTACTATTGGCTGTGAGAGAGCGTCACTAAATAAAATTGGTAAAGATGTATATTACATGCAGATAAAAGGCGAAGGAGCTATCGAAAAAGTAGATGGTAGAAACTTACGAAACTATACGCTGCCCGCATATCATGAAGATGGTGTCAAAAAACAAATTACATTTAGAAGTACAAAAAAAGAAAACGACCATAAATTAAATGAAGACGCGTTTTTACGCCTTTATGTAGATCAAGATGATAATAGCAAAAATGAAATATCATCAATTGAAGTAAAGTCCTATGAAGAGATTCAGAAAACAGATTTACCTAAAAAAGTAAAAGATAAGTTTACTATTAAATAAAAAACAAAAGAAAATGCTCTATGCATTTTCTTTTGTTCTTTTCACTTGTATATATTTTGAACTACTATTATTCATCAGTTTCTCTAACCGATTTATATTCTCCGTTAATGCACCTTTCACAAGAGAGAAATCTGTATTGGATTCTTCTTTTTTTTCTTTAAAAAACGAAGACTTTTGTACATTGACTTCAGCCATCTCTTCTCCCCCTTTTCAAAAAGATACAACCTTTTATTTATATTATATAGCAAATGTAGAAAGAGTGTACACTTATGATTTTCTTTTTAATTCTTCTTCTAATTCTTCTACTTGCTGCAACGCATCCCCTTTTATTAAAGAGAAATCTGTTGTATCTTCGTTATCTTCTTTAAAAAAATCATTGTCATAATCTTTTACCACTACAATCACCTCTACATGCTAGTGTAGGAATGATTGTCCAATTTTATTCAACTTTGTCGGATTTTGTTTTTAATTTATGTATAGAAGAAAAGGACAGAAAAAGATTCTGTCCTTATTTACTAAAATAACTATGATGTATTGTTAAATTATATACATTTTCAAAATCCCGATCTTGCAGGTTATTTTTCTTTCCATCAATAACAATGAAAACATCACTTACTATTTTTGCTGGTATAATCCCGACATTTTCTACTTGCACTGCTTTCTGCTCATTCAATTGCTCGATATGTTCTAACGGAACGATAATACTAAATTGCGAGCGAATACCACGAAAGTTTGTATTTAATTCCTTTGCCGCTTCAAAAACAACAATTTTCGCGCCAATTTTTTCCCCATATGAATCTAAAAATACATTTAAGCTCTTTGTATATTCTTCTTCCGTATGCCATTCCATCGTACCGAAAACTGCTGGATTAACATTTTGAATAATTGTGGTGTATATTTCTCCTCTCGCTTTAGATGCAATTAATGATCGTTTTATTGATTGAACTGTCTTGCCAATATCGCTAAATTTCGCACCCCATATTTCTGAAATATTAGGCGTTAAAATGAACGCAATATCAACAAAAATAACCATTGCAGTAAACATTAAAAGATTTTTCCAGAGGGTTAAATCAATTCCTTTTATCATGAAATACACGGTGACAGATATGATAAACAAACCATACCAAGTCTTTCTAATACGTTGCTTTTTCTCTTCGTACAACTCCTCATTTTTCCAATAAAAGAAAACAAGGACTACAAAGACAATCGCTAAAACAAATAAGCCAATTCGAATGTTAGAGATCATTAATCACATCACCCTCCATTCAAAAACTACTCACGATATCATTACATGCGCAAGCCGCTCTCTTTATGACAAAAGACATGGACAAGCTTCTAAATTTAGCTACATCGCATATATATTAGAAGGTACCACGTCTTTTATCCTGCTATTTGTGGGCAGTAAGACCCCCACTGATTAAAATTTTACTTTACCATGAGTCTATATTGTATATGTAGACAAGCATTCATTTCAAATTTTCGTATTAAAAAGAAATATGTTTCGGAATTTCCCCTTCAGGTACTTCTCCATCCATACTTAAATAATAATGACGAATCGGACGTAAGTTTTCGTCTAATTCATAAACAAGCGGAATACTAGTTGGAATATTTAATGAAACTACACCATCACTCGAAAGGTTGTCTAAGTATTTTACTAGCGAGCGAATTGTGTTACCGTGTGATGAAATAATTACTTTATTACCATTTTTTAATATCGGCGCAATTTCTGAGTGCCAATAAGCAAGTACTCTCTTCTCCGTATCCTCTAAACATTCAGTTAATGGAAATTCACCTTTTTTGAGTGTTTTATATCTTTGATCGGTCGCTTCATATCGAGGATCGTCTTCAGTAAGAGCCGGTGGTCTTACATCAACACTTCTTCTCCAAATATGAACTTGCTCCTCACCATATTTTTGGGCAGTTTCATCTTTATTCAACCCCTGCAATGCACCATAATGTCTTTCATTTAGCTTCCAAGATTTATGTATTGGGACCCAAGTAAGATCCATCTCATGAAGTACAATCCATAACGTCCGAATTGCGCGTTTTAATACAGATGTATAAGCCACATCAAAAGTATATCTGTTTTTCTTTAATATTGCTCCTGCTTCTCTCGCTTCACTTAATCCATTCTCTGATAGATCAACATCTGTCCATCCAGTAAAGCGATTTTCAAGATTCCATAAACTTTGTCCGTGACGAATAAGTACAAGTTTTATCATTATAATTCCCCTTTCGGAAATGTGAATTTTATTGTTCCATTGCGTACACGTATAAAGTATCTAGTAATGTATCTTTTTATCCATTCACTCTATAACCAAACGATAGTTGCCAAATGTATGGATAAAATTTGTTCTTTTTCAAACTATAAAAACAGAAGTTTTTCATTATTTTTGATCGACTGGTATTTCCCGTTTTGATATCCAAGCATCAAAACCTGATCGACTATTTGCCATTTCATTCATAACTTGATGCCAATTGTCTTCACATGATTCACCAAATTTTGAAAAAATAGCGCCCATTTGTTGTCTTTGTACATCGCTCAATTTTTTCTCTAAATCTGCACCTTGTTCTGTTAAAGACAACTGTTTCACACGGCGGTCATGTGTAGCTTCATTACTCTCAATTAAGCCCTTTTCCACAAGTTGACGTAGTGGCCCGTGGAGAGCTTGTTTACTTATTTCTAATAATGATAATAACTCATTTACACTTATCCCTGGAAAACGTGCGATAAAAAATAAAATTCGATGATGTACTCGTTGAATGCCATATTCTTTTATAATTTCATCTGGCTTTTCAGTAAATGTTTTATATGCAAAATAAAATAATGCTAATGCCTCATTCATCTGTTCTTCTTTATGTTGTGTCATCTACTTTCCCCCTGTATGTAAATTATACCACAATCTAGTAATGAATATTTTAATCAACTTATTAGAACCTGTTTAGTCTATTGAAACATTCACTGCATAATTAGGAGATGATTCATTTGAAAAAAATATACTGTAAGTACATATTTATTGGATAGACTACACGGATTAGGAATTGAACATACATTCGGGGTTCCTGGTGATTATAATCTTGCCTTTATAGATGATGTAGTACCACATGAAAATTTAAAGTGGATTGTATTATTAGTATTGGTGTGAAGTTAACTGATACTATTACAGGCGGCTTCACACAAGGTTTTACAAAAGAACAAGTTATAGAAATCCATCCCTACACTGTGAAAATTATAGATAAAAAATACGGTCCAGTTGTAATGCAGGATATTTTACAACATTTAAGTGATTCAATTGAGCATCGTAATAAAGATACTCTTGACGTTAAGCCATTTATTTTAAAATCATCTCTTTTTACTGAAGAGTTCAATCCCAAATCACAAATGGTCACACAAAAACGTTTTTGGCAGCAAATGTACCATTTCTTACAAGAAAACGACATCTTAATTGTAGAGCAAGGAACACCTTTCTTTGGTAGTGCTGCTATCCCTCTACCTAATAACACTGCATATGTAGGACAACCGTTATGGGGATCTATCGGATATACACTGCCCGCTCTAATTGGTACACAGGTCGCCAATTTATCACGGCGCAACATTTTAATTATTGGTGACGGTTCTTACCAAGTAACTGCCCAAGAGTTATCAACTATACTACGTCAAAATTTAAAACCGATTATATTTTTAATCAATAACAACGGATACACTGTTGAACGTGCCATTCACGGCCAAAACCAACCATATAATGACATACAGATGTGGGATTATACTAACTTGCCGAACCTATTCGGATCAGAAGAAAAAAGCCTAACATTTAAAGTGGAGAATGAAACAGAGTTAACAGAAGTCTTAACAAATATAACTTTTAATAAGAATCAACTTATCTTTATTGAGGTAATAATGAGCCAAAGCGATCAACCTGAATTGTTAGCTAAACTCGGGAAAAGATTCGGTCAGCAAAATTCTTAATATAAAAAAACTAATTATACAATTGGTAGTGTAAAATTTGTTTTGAGAATAGTTTCGACACTCAAAATACATAAGGAAAAGGATGGAAAGCACCATCCTTTTCTATTTTAAGAGCGTTCTTCGACTAACGCCCCGTGTGACAAACAAAAATTCTTAATCCATCTTTAACTTTATAGCTTTTGTCGCAATAAATGTTTTAATATGCTTATCTAATATCCTTGTCCCACCAAAATCATCCTCATAAAAACCTGTCATAGCAAAACCAGCTTCAATTTGGCCTTGGATTTGGTCTTCTAAAGTATGCGCATATTCTATTGTTTGATTTGAATCGATGTAATCTTGAACTTCATCCTCTGGTAAATAATCCAATGTTGATGAAGGAATTGAATGTTTAACATCAAGAATACCTTTTTGTTCTTGGTTATCATCAAAGATCCATAGTAATGGATTTGTAAATCCAGCAATAAGAATACCTTTATTCTTTAAAACCCTAGAAACTTCATTCCATACAAGATGAACATCTTTTACAAACAAATTAGAGACAGGATTTACAACAATATCAAAATATTCATCCTCAAAGTCACCAAGGTCTGACATATCTCCTTGTACGGTTTTTAAAGTCAAACCATCCCGTTTTGCTACCTTTTCATCTTGTTCCAATTGCTTCTTAGATATATCAGTAACTGTTACATCTGCTCCAGCAGCAGCTAGAACAGGTGCTTGTTGTCCACCACCTGACGCTAAGCAAAGTATCTTTAATCCATCTAATGACTTTGGAAACCACTCTCTAGGAACTGACTTTTCCGTAGTGACTGTAATCGCCCATTCACCTGATTTGCTTTTCTCAATAATCTCGCTACTTACAGGCTGCGTGTATCTAGAACCTTCTTCAACCTTCTTATCCCATGCATTACTGTTTTGTTGTGTAGTATCCATTGCGATTAGTCCTCCAAACGATCTAGTGGCATTCAATGTGTAAGCTTATTAACTATTTATACTTTCCTTTTCCTATTAACCTGCCTGATAGTTCATACATAGTTGTTTACATTTATATTAACAGATAAATACTAATAATTACTAAAAATTCTAAAAAGAAACAAAAATATACATCTATTCCATCATTCATTTAAAATAATCGTAGAATTGGTAAGTTTTAAACAACTCATTTCCACAAAAAAAGCATTCCAAAACTGTTGACAGTTGGAACGCTTTTTTATGTTATTTCATTTTTCAAGCTTTTAACTAAATCCATTAAACAAATAAGCTACGCTTTTTCTTTTTTATTCAGCAAGAGTTAACTGCCAAGATACACCATACTTATCATTTAACCAGCCAAACTTTTTACTAAACGGATAAGAACCTAAAGGCATGAGAATTGCTCCATCCTGCGCTAGTTTATGAAAGACCGTTTCAATTTCTTCTTCTGTCTCACAAGTTACATAAAGAGACATAGCTGGAGTGAATGTAAAATTATGATTTACATAACTATCAATACACATAAACTCTTGGCCATTTAGCGTAAAAGTTGCATGAATTACAGTTCCCTCTTTACCAGGTCCATTTTCATCGTAGCGAGAAATACTTACAATTTCCGATTGATCAAATAGCGACGTATAAAAATTCATTGCTTCCTCAGCTTTGCCTTCAAACATTAAAAACGTAGTAATTTTTTGATTTGTGTTACTCATATGGAGACAGCCCCTTGTTATATATTTATGTAA
The DNA here is from genome assembly GCF_053345735.1 of Bacillus sp. D48C. NCBI lineage: Bacteria > Bacillati > Bacillota > Bacilli > Caryophanales > Bacillaceae > Bacillus > Bacillus sp. D48C. The sequence continues at coordinate 56,969 of NZ_JBKFAQ010000007.1, read as the reverse complement.
AACATAAGTCGGCCAAAAAACCGAACGTATATTCCTATAAGTGTATTGTCTATAAAAACGATGAGTTTGTCAATTATCTACTTTCTTATTTCTTCTTAAATAATGCTGTCCAAAGAAATGATTCTCCAAATATCTCTTTCGGTTGTTTCATTTGTTTCATCCTTCTAATCTCAATTACCTCAAATTCTTTAAATATCTCTCTTAACTTTTCTTCCGAGTATGCAAGACCACCTTGTAGACTCCATTCTCTATATACGTCCCAATCTGTTATTTCTGATCCATTTCGCTCATCTAAATTGCCTGCTGCAAAACATGTTAATCCGAAATAACCACCCGATTTTAATGAGTTTTTAATTAAATCCACATAATTTATTCTTCTATGCGGTGGAATGTGATGCAAACAGCCCGAATCATATACAAAATCAAATTCGTTTTGAACCTCTAAATTAAAAATTGAATTACAAATAAAATGAATTTCTACCCCTTTTGCCAATGCCCTCTCTTTTGCCCAGTTAATGCCTTCTACAGATAAATCCACTGCTGTTACATCAAATCCTTGAGTCGCTAAATAAATGGCATTTCTACCTGGACCACATCCAAGTTCTAATACCTTCCCTTTTGAAACTCTCTCTTTTTGTATATTCGAAACTAGATTCTCATCTGGAACATTTTCAAAAAACGGAACATCCTTTTCTCTATTCTCATAAAACTCATTCCAAAATGGTTCTGCAGGTCTTAATAATGAATCAAGCATTTTTAAGATGTCTTCTTGTGTGTGTAACGTTTCAGTTTTCATTAATACCCCTCCATGAATTAATGGTCAGAAAATTATTATATATCTTTTTGAACTTTCAGACGAATAAAGGCTCCACATTTTAATTTTTTCTTTATTCTTTAAATTATTTTAAATACGGTAAATGAAATTATAAACTTTACTCTTATGGTGCAAATGCACGCCAACCTATTATTAAATACAAAAAGAGCCACAAATTTTTGTGACTCCTTCTGCATTAATAATTATATCAGGATTTTTTATTATATAGCGATTTCTCTATTAACAAACGATATATCTATTCATCCAGATTACCATTTCATACTTTAACGGCCACGTCTTTGCTGACCTTGCTTTGTACTACCTTTTTTATTACTTGACTTATTAAATGATCGGTTATTTTCATTTCTTGAATCACTTCTCGAGCTATTTCTCGAATCACGTCTTGATTCACTTCTTGAACCTTCGCGGCTATCTCTTTGACGATTTTGACCTGATTTCTTTGGAGCCGGCTTTGGTACCGGTTTTCCATTTTCATCTACACGTTTTATCTTCGGTTGTTCGATTATTTCTCTTTGTATTGGTGCACCAAGCGTTTTTTCAATTTCTTCTAAATGTTTTTCATCTTTCGCTGCAACGAACGTAATTGCAAGACCTGATCCACCTGCACGTCCTGTTCGGCCAATGCGGTGAATATAACTTTCTACATCTTCAGGGATATCAAAGTTAAATACGTGCGTTACACCATCTACATCAAGTCCACGAGCTGCTACATCCGTTGCGATTAAGTACTGAATTTTAGCTTCGCGGAAACTCTTCATAACTCTTTCACGTTTCGCTTGAGGTATATCACCATGAAGTTCAGCACAATTATAACCTAGTCCTTTTAAATTATCATAAAGCTTACTTGCTCTAACCTTTGTACGACAGAAAATAACTGCTAAAAATGGCTGGTCACGATCCATAACAAAACGAAGTGCATCTGGCTTTGCACGATCTGTCGTCTCAATGACACGCTGCTCAATTGTATCTACCGTTACTTCTTCACTTTGTACTTGAATCATTTGCGGCTCATCCATATAACGCTTCGCCAATTTTTTAATATCTTTTGGCATCGTTGCTGAGAATAACATCGTTTGTTTACTACCAGGTGTCTCATCTAAAATATCTTCAATATCATATAAGAAACCGAAATAAAGCATTTGATCCGCTTCATCTAGTACAATCGTTGAAAGATTACTTAAATCAATTGTTTCGCGTCGTATATGATCTAATAATCGTCCTGGTGTTGCAACAACAATATGTGTATTACCTTTTAATTTTCTCAATTGTTGTGCTACATCTTGCCCACCATAAATCGCTAGTACATTAATATCTTCTCTTTGAACAAGCATTTTTTTAATTTCAGTTGTAATTTGCAGAGCTAGTTCCCTTGTTGGTGCAACAATTAAAGCCTCAACATCACTAGACTCTGGATTGATTTTTTCTAAAATCGGTAACACAAATGCTAACGTTTTACCCGTTCCAGTTTTCGCCTGCCCAATAATATCTTTACCTGACAGAATAACTGGAATTGCCTTTTCTTGAATTGGTGTTGCTTCTGTAATTCCATTTTCACGTAATGTATGATTAAAAGTTTCACTAATTCCTAATTCTAAAAAGTTTTTCAAATAGACCACTTCTTTTCCTTATTTTTCACATTAGCTTTCATTGTACCATTTGTTTCGCTAAATATGAAAAATAAAAAAATTCTTATCTTCTTTTTTTATATTCATCCTGTACTAGATGGACAAATTCTTTTTGCTTTTTCTCGGATTTTATTAATGGTTCCATATTTGCAGAAGTCAAAATATACTTTTTAATTTTTCTATTACTCCAAATTAAACTTGTATACTTCGGATCTTCATGTAGATTTCGAAACCACTCTAATTCACTTAATTTTGCAATATGGTGTTTCAATTTCATGTCATTTCGAGGATAAAACAAAATAACATTTGCTATTACATCAAATAACGAACCCATCTTCTCCCTCCTATACCCTTGCTCAAATTATATATATTCTTTTGTACATATACATTTCAATTTTACCGAAATATACTGTTACTGATTTGGTTGAAATCGCAAAATATATGAACTAAAAAACCGATCTTTTTGATTTAGGAAAGACCGGTTTTCATTATTTTATAAAGTCAGCTTTCCTCCATGGTAGCAATAATACTGTGCTGCTTTAAGACTTTTAATCCTATTTAAAGACTTTTCCGCCCTTTCTATATCTAAGCAAAAATCCGGATTAGCTATTACTAACTCACGATTCTCTTGAACCGCTGCATCTCCTGTAATTACACAGTCTAAATTCGGCAAATATAATGAAATATGCCCCGAAGTATGTCCTGGCGTCGCTACTATTTGACATTCATTATTCAAAATCATTTGACCATCATGTACTTTTTCATCGACGGAAATATGTTTTATATTTTTTAACTGTTGAATAAACCATTTACCAAATTCTTTTTCTTCATTTGGCATACGTTCTAACATTTTTTCAGCTTGAGCCAACCTCTCTGATCTTATATCACCACTAATATAGTTAGATTCAATTTCACTAGCAATAACATTAATATTTGGATATTTCATTTTAAAATCATATAAAGCCCCTATATGATCGTCATCATAATGGGTAATAATTATATTCTTTAAGTTTTTCATCTCATATCCATGTTTTAATATTGCATTTTCAATTAAAGGTAAAAAACTTGGATATCCTGTATCGACTAACGTTAATTCATTATGTAATATAATTAAACTTGGATAAATACATTGTTTTTGCCCGTTAAATTCGAATTCAATTGGTAGTTCTATTATTTTCATTTTTCTTCCCCCATACCGCTTATAAAATGCATAATAATAACTAAATCATCCACATACATTTTACAATATATATACTATGTAACGGAACACTGTGAATCGTGGCATAATCCACATTATATTATTTTGAACAGGTAATCCCCTATTTTTATGGAAATATATAATAAGAAAAACAATAACATTGATTAATCTCTCACTTCTTTGTCTATCCTTTTAAAAAATCTATGTTTTTGTAAAAGGAGTATTTATATGGAGAAACAGACACTTTGGAAAAAGTTCAAAAAAAGCTCTGTAAACCTCGGTAAATCCAGCGTATATGAAAGTATTATCTTATTCTACACAATGAAAAAGAAAGAATTACCTACTAAAGCGAAATTCATAATATTAGCCGCTTTATCTTATTACGTATTAACAATTGATTTCATTCCAGATATAGCTGCTATTATTGGGATTGGCTTATTAGATGATGTTTTAGCAATCGCTGTAGCGCATAAATATGTTATGCGCCATGCAGATGCTGAAATTCGAGAGAAGAGCAAGGTAAAAATGGAGTCATTATTTACTTCAGCACAAGCATAATTAAACTAACTAGTCATTTACATACCTTTTTACTTTCAAAAAAAGCTAACTGTAATTAATGATAGTTCAACCTCACTGAATATTACTCTTCACTATGAGAGCATTGCAGAATAAATCCCTAAACAAAAGCATTTCTCTTAGCTCTCAAACCGTAAACAAAAAGGGTGTCAGCACGTGTTCCTAAGTTCTGACACCCTTTTATTTGTTCTTATATCTATCTGTTATACAGTTGCATGTGTCCCCTTATACAAAACTGCTATTGCCGCGACTATAAGGATCATACCCATAAAAGCAGGTGCAGCATGACCAAGCGATACATAGATTTGCCCTCCAATAATAGGACCAATCATTCTTGCTAAAGCTTGAATAGATTGACTTCCCCCTTGAATCCTTCCTTGTTCACTAGAACCGCCAGACTTTGAAAGCATCCCGTTGAATGAAGGGCCGAAAATTGAATCCCCAAAACCATACATCAGCATTCCAACGATAAGTAGTGGATAGAGTGAAAACAAAGCTGATACCGCAATAAAACTGTATCCTATAATCTCCGAAACCATCCCAAGAATTGCTATTTGTTTATCACTAAGCTGGATCAAAAGCTTTGGCATTATAAAACTTTGTGAAACAATGTCTTGAAAGCCCAAAATTGAAAACATAAGTCCGATTAGTGCAGGTTTCCAACTGAAAGTATCCATTGTAAATTGCGTGAAAATTGCTTGTAAAGATCCGTTAGGTATCCAAAGTAAAAACGCTGAGACAAGTAACCATTTTAAATTTTTCATGGAAAGTATGTTTGCTAGCTGTGCAAAAGGATTCAACCTTACAAAAGTAATCTCTTTTAACCTATTATTTTTGTCAAGACTCTCAGGCATATATTTGATCCCATATACAACATTTATTAACGTTATGATTGCTCCAAAATACATAGGTACAGTATCACCAAACTTGGCAAGTAATCCCCCAATAGTGGGGCCAATGATAGTTCCCGCACCTACAACTGCACTCACCCATCCAAAGTATTTCGTTCTCTGCTCTTTTGGAATGATGTCTGCAAAATATGCGAAGATAGTACTTATGCTCCCGCCTGTTATTCCTTCTATTATGCGTCCAGCAAATAGTACCCATAAAGCTCCTCCTATACCAAAAACTAAGTACCCAATTGCAGAACCAAATAAGCATATTAAAAGTAATGGACGACGGCCATACTTATCGCTTAAAGCTCCGAGTACTGGGGCAGCTAAAAACATGCAAGCCGCATATACGGAAGTTAGTAGTGTAACAACTAATGCTTGTTCTTCCGGATTACTTGTATATGGCTGTACTAAGAATGGGACTACAGGCATGATAATACTGAAACCTATACCACAAAGAAATACAGAAATAAGTCCGAATAGTAAAGCATGTTTATCTATGCTTTTTTCAGTTTTCCTTTCATTTTGTGATCTAAATATAGACATTTAACTTCTCTCCTTAAAACATTTTGTTGTCGTGTCAACAAAATGATAACTCCGTTTTGTTGATTAGTCAACAAAAATAACATAATAAAAAAGCAGCCTATTCTCATTAGAGTAAGGCTGCCATTTCATTATTAAAATGTATTAGGATTTAATATGTATACCTTGTTTCTTTATTTCTGCATCCAAATGTCTACTATACTTTTCCACGAAACTAATTATACTGTCGAATTCTTCTTCAGTTACTTGCTCAAATACAGCTTTATCCCGCTCTTGAAACTCTTTGTGCAGATCTTCATGGATTTTATAAATTTCTTTCCCTTCTTCGGTAAGCCTAAAATAAATTTCTTTCTTATTTTCCGACTTTTGGTAGCTTTCAATAAGGCCTTTTTGTATGAGCTTCTTAGTCATTCTACTTATAGCACCGCGAGTCACATAAAAAGCCTCTGCAAGTTGTGTCACATTAGAATCCACATTATTTTCAATATATTCAATGCAGTGGACTTCAGAAGACTTAAAACCTTTAAGACCTTCTTCCATCTTATCTTTATTAAGCCAAACCAGCTTATTATATAATTCCCTGAAACCGTTCATGACCTGTTCTTCTTTATTCATGACCTGCCCTCCTCACCGCTCATTAGTACATTAAAACTATTATATTAAATTTCTGCTTACGTTTCGACAATATTGAAATAATTATTGTAACATTCAAGATATGTGTAAAAATTGGCGCTTAAATAAAACAATTCATTAAACAGCAAATTTATTGCTACTTACAATAAACAGTAGACAAAAAGTAAGAGCTAAAATTATTTCTCTTAGCTCTTCTTTCATAAAACTATTTCACTTCATTAGCGACAAAAAAGTGCTCACATACACTTGATATGCGCTGTAAGTCCACGTTCCCACCAGATATAACCGCTACTACTTTTTTTCCTTTTATATAGCTATCAACTTTTCCTGCAAGAAGTGCAGCAGTTGCTAATGCACCTGCACCTTCTACAACAGCTTTCCCACGTTGTAATAAATCTTTCATCGCTACTTCCAGTTCTTTTTCTGATACAGTTACAATATCATCTACTAATTCTTTTACAATTTCAAATGTTAATTCCCCTGGTATTTTAACAGCGCAACCATCTGCAATAGTAGGCGCCTCATAATGTTCTACGATTGCTCCTTTATCGTAAGATGCCTTCATTCCATGAACATTATCTGCTTGGACACCAATTATATTAATCGATGGATTAAAAGACTTTAATGCTACAGAAATACCAGAAATAATTCCGCCTCCACCTATTGGTACAATGACAGTATCTACATCCCACATATCATCAAGAATATCTAATCCAATTGTACCTTGACCAGCCATTACCTCTACATCATCATATGGATGTAAGTATGTCTCACCTGTTTCCCTTATAATTTCTTCACATTTTGCCTTTGCATCATCAAATGTTTCACCATGTAAAATTACTTCAGATCCATATCCTCTAGTTGCTTCGACTTTAGCCTGCGGTGCAGAAATTGGCATAACAATTTTACTCTTAATACCGAGTAAATGAGCAGATAATGCAACTCCTTGTGCATGATTACCTGCTGAACATGCAATTACACCTCTTTCTTTTTCTTGATCCGTGAGCCGCGACATTTTATTAAATGCGCCACGAAATTTAAAAGAACCCGTTAATTGCATATTTTCTAATTTCAAATGAATTTCTCCGCCCGTTTTACTAGTCAAGTAAAAAGATTTTACTAATGGCGTTTTACGAGCATTTCTATCTAGAATCTTGTGAGCTTTTTTAATATTGTCTATATGTAATGGTAGTTTTCTAGTTATCATACTTACACCTCTTCCAATGTTCTATTCCTAAGTTTTCGTAAGTCGTAGCTCCTTTATACGAAAAGAAAAAGTCTTTATATTTGTACCCCACTCTGAAATAAACACATTTGCAAACAATTCAACATCCTCTTCATATCACGTTCTTTATAATGATTTAAACATGCAATTTGGATCCAATTATTCTTTTGTAAATAAGATGACTCATAATGAACGATGTATCCTTGTAATGCTAATGCATCGCCTACTACTTTAGAAGAATGATCTTCGCTCAATACAATAGTAAGTATAATTGGCGCGGCATGTTCTTTAGGTGAAACAAGCTTTAAGCCCATATCAGTAATAACTTCTTCAACATAATCGTATGTCTCTTTAATTTTTACAAATGCCTTTTCATCTTCAAATCTCTTCAACGCTTCTTGCAATGCATAAATTAAATTCCATGATTGTGAGTATGGAATGCTTTCATTTTCTTCATACATGCCAATGTCCATATAGGCCGGCACAGCCTCGTTTATTTTTACAATGTGGTTATGAAAAACGAAAGAAATTCCTGTATATGATTTAATCGCTTTACCGCTAACACCACTTGCAAAATACACATCCTTCAAGTCTATTGGTATTGCTCCAATTGAGCTTATGCAATCTACACATAGTTTCATTTGATTCTCGTTACAAAGAGTATTTAGCTCGTTTAAATCGTTTAACATTCCAGTAGATGTTTCATGATGAACAAACCAAAGCCATTCATAATTTCCAGTTGTCATTATTTCTTCTAATTCTGTATAAATAAACGGCTCTCTCATTTCCTTTTTATACGTATCAAAATGTAACTGTGCTCGTTTTGCATGCCCAACTAATCTATTTCCAAATTCTCCATTTGTTAATACTAGTCCTTTCCCTTTTAAAGAACGTAACTGTAAAGCAATCGCATCATTGGCTAACGTCCCTGTTCCTAACATAAGTTGTACATGTTTTGCTTTTGTCATGTGAAGTAACCGTTTTTTCACATTGTCCATTGTCACTTGAAATGACTTAGAGCGATGCGAAATAGGCTTAGTACAAAATGCCTTTCGAACGTTCTCTTCAATGTCTACTGGACCAGGTAAAAACGTGTATTCTTTCGTCATAATACTTCCAACACTCGATTCTTCAAACATAGCAGGGGTAACATACATTGGCTGGTAGGTTGCTGCTTCTGTACCAACTAACGTATGGAAATCTTTGAATCCCATCTGCTCATATAAAGCTAGTTCACGTGTTGTTGCAGAAATGAGTGCTAATTCATATCCGTTTAGAAGCAAATAACGATGTAGAAAACGGATTAATCCTAACAACGCTCTTCCATTCCTATATTCACGTTCTACTGAAAGTAAACGAATTTCATACACTTTTTCTCCATGCTCTTGCAAATAAACATCTAAATTTGAAATTTTATAATCTAACGAGAATGGTCGTTTTCCCCGCACCGCGACCATACCTACTAATCTATCCTCATCTAAACAAATTAAATATGTATTTTCTTCATGAAACCTATCTATACGAAACTGGTCTTTCGTTTCTTCATGTTGTGGAATCTCTTCCACAAAAGTTTTATAATTTAATTTATGTATACTTTCAAATTCCCAATCTTGATCAGCAACTTTATAAATTAACCCCATGCCTTATCTCCTTTATCTATTTAATAAAAAATGATAAGTGGAGATTATCCCCACTTATTAAACATTCATTTTATTCTCGATTTACATATAGAATAAGTACAATAATCATTCCACTTAAAATAGTCGTAACAATAGAATAAGAATAAAGAATCATACAAATTGGTAAACAAGCAATCGTAATTAGTCCTGGCTTCGTAAATCCTTTAAATATTAAATAAAATACAATAAAAATGCCTATGAGGGTAAGCGCTATCAAATAATCAAATGCGATTAATCCTCCAATAAATGTTGAAATACCTTTACCGCCCTTACCTTTAAATAAAACTGGGTAAATATGTCCAATAATAACGGCCAATAATGTTAACATTACGAATGTAGGATCTTCAAAAAGATATTTTGCAACAGTAACAACGATTGCTCCTTTAATTGCATCACCTAAAAATGTAGCGATGAAATACCCTTTTCCATATAAGCGCCCCATATTTCTTGCACCAGGATTTCCGCTTCCTTCACCCCTAATATCAACGTTATGTCTCAATTTTGTTACTATATAAGCGGTCAAGATGTTTCCAATTAAATAAGAAGCCACCAAATATAAAAACTGCATACTATTAATCATGTAATCATTCACTTTCTACATGGGATTACATATACAATATTCAATTACTACGTATATTGTACGTTTTAATATACATCCCTTTATACATTTTAACATCATATTTTTACAAATCATACAAAAATTCTCATACGCTATTTTTAAAAATATATATCCCTCATTAAATAATATGTTCCTTTCACTGCCATTTCTGCTTGTGATACAAATATAATTTCTTTCATACTTTCTTCACAGCATTTCTTAAATACAGCAAATATTTCAGGAACTAAACGCAATATACTGCCACTTACTGCAATTGGCGTTGAGTGCTTAAAGTTTAACTTGTTATAAACATTTACTGTAATCCTTGCTAATTCCTTTCCAGCTTGCATTATAATTTCATGTGCATCATCATTTCCATTTCTCGCTTCCTGAATAACTAATGGCGCGATTGCTGCAATTTTATCTTTAGAAGAAGTATATACTAAGCTTTTTATATGAGACGGTGTCAAAAGTTGAAACTGCCTTTGAATATTCAAACTCAATGGACAAAGACTGATTCCTTGATCAAATTGAATTGCCATTTTCTTTAAAGATTGTAATGCAATCCAATATCCACTTCCTTCATCACCTAAAATATGTCCCCATCCACCACTATACTCGTACACTTTTCCTTTCTTTCCAAGACAAATCGCACCTGTACCACCAATTGTTAAAATTCCGTCATTCCCTTTTAAAGTAGCTGCATGTGCGATCATTGCGTCATTGAATACTTCAATTGGTGTTCCATACTTCTTTTTTAGACGTAATGTTAATTCATTTGTATTTGCTCCACTTACACCCGCTAATCCTAAACAAATACAAACGCAATCCCCCTTTAATAACCCTTTCTGGCATTGATCAATCACTTCCATAATATGCACAAGAGCTTCTTCAAAATCTATTAATATATTTCCAAATCCACTTGTAGCTCTTGCAAATTCGTTACCGTCTTTATCAAATGCAATTGCTTCTGTCTTCGTTCCCCCGCCATCTACTCCAATCATATACTTCATATATTCGCCTCATTCTCTTCAAATTGGAGGGAATGTTATATTCCCTAAAACTACAGATTGCTTTGCACCTGTTGCGCTCGGCACATTACTCGGATTACGATGATACGTTTCGTTTGCTAAAATCGCAAAGGCGATCGCTTCTTTCGCCGCTGAGGAATAGCCTAAATCTTCTTGAGTAAATATTTTGCATTTTTCTTCCTTTAATCCAAATCGTATTATTTCAACAAGTGTACGATTATAACTTCCGCCCCCGCCTAAAATTACTTCATCGATTTCATAATACGGAAAAATAAATTCCTGATAATGATGAACAATTGAAATTGCTGTAAACATTGTGACAGTTGCCAATATATTTTCTCTACTATGCTTTTCAAATCGATTCAATAATTCAGTCACAAACGCTTCTCCAAACTGTTCTCTACCTGTTGATTTTGGTGGTTTCACGTTCAAAAATGGATGGTTCATACAATAAGTCAAAATTTCATCTACAACTACTCCCTGTTTTGCAATCTTACCATTTTGATCATATGACAACTGAAATAACCTTTGACATACTTCATCAATTATCATATTCCCTGGTCCAGTATCAAAAGCAATAACACTCTCATTACTTCGTTTACTTGGAACCACTGTAACATTACCAATCCCGCCAATATTTTGTAGTAGTCTATTTTTAGTTTGATGCCGATATAAAATAATCTCTGAATATGGTACAAGTGGTGCACCTTGTCCCCCTGCCGCCATGTCCATCGTTCGGAAATTCGAGATAACTGTCGTGTTCGTTTCATATGCTATTACTGCTGGTTCCCCAATTTGCAATGTTGAAGAAATAATATTTCCTTCTTGCTTTGGCTGATGATAAATCGTTTGTCCGTGAGAGCCTATTAAATCTAATTGTCTCAAAGGAAAATTGGCCTCTTTACAAACTTCCTTTACAGCATTGGCGAAGCATAAACCAAGTTTAAAATTTAAACTACATATAAGTTGGACATTCGAAGTTTCAATTGATAACGCTTGTTGGATCTCATTTTTCATATCATTACAAAATGGAACAGTAGTAAAATGGATGAGTTCGATTTTAGAATCTACACCACTTCCTTCTATATGAACGAGCGCTACATCTATTCCATCCAATGAAGTACCAGACATTACCCCTGCAATATACATAACGTGCATGACCTCCTATTTACTAAAAAACAATCATGTAAGTAACGAACGTACAACCAATCGAAAACAATATAAATCTAAAAAACAACTGAGCTTTCGATGCAAACGATCCATCAATGAAAGAAACAACTACCGTAAGCAAAACGCTTGCCGCAATACTTGTAACGAGCCAGATACTATGCATTTGTGATAGATTTAGCATGCCTAATAAAGGGACAAAAAGTAAATTTGCACAAATCACTCCAAATAATAATAAAAATACGCCTTTATAACTAAATTTTATATTCATTCTATTTCCCCCTTTCTAGTTTTAATGTGAAAGAAGTGATAGACAAAAAGTCTATCACTCAAAATAACAGCATGCAGATTAAGGATTAACAGATTCCCCGTCACCATTCTTTTCAATTTCAAGCATATTTTTGTCGTACATTTTAAAGAATGGTAAATAAATAAGGAACGATATTGCTATATTTATAAAAACTAATACAATCGCACGCCAATCTCCACCTGTTGCTAAATAAGCACCAATTGGAGCAGGTAATGTCCATGGCGGCATAATATGCGTTGGTGTTACAAATCCCATCGCTGTTGCAGCATAAGCTATAGTAGCTGTTACTAACGGTGTAATGACGAAAGGAATAATTAAAATTGGATTTAATACAATCGGCAAACCGAATATAACCGGTTCATTTATATTAAAAATCCCCGGAACAATACACGTTCTCGATAATGCTTTCGAATATTTTGATCGACCAAATACGATCATAGCTAACACAAGCCCTAACGTTGCGCCCGAACCACCAATCCAAATAAACCATTGATAAAACGGTTCTGGTGCAATAAACGGAAAATGACTCGCTCCACTTGCTACAGCTTCACCGTTCTTTCCTAAATACACATCCCAAAGCGGCCTTGCCACAGTACCTACAACTGATACTCCGTGTATCCCGAAAGACCAGAAAAACGTAATTAAAAATACAGGTATAATAACGCCAAAGTAACTATCACCAGCTTTTACTAACGGTGCGGCTAGTTTATCTACAACGTAATGTAAATCAACTTTAAAAACGACTGTAATAAGACTCATAATAATAATAACGAATGCTGCAGGTATAAGTGCTTCAAATGAACGTGATACTGACGGTGGTACTTGTTCTGGCATTTTTATCGTTACGTTATTCTTCTTACAAAATCTTAAAATCTCAACTGATAAAATAGAGACAATCATCGTCACAAATAATCCATGACCTCCGAGGTTTGTCATTGGAAGCATAAATCCTTTTTTATCAATTAACTCAGGCGTTAATGTTAAAAGTAGTGAACATACCGCAAGCTGTGCTCCTGATAAAGCATCTAATTTATAACTTTTCGCTAAATTATATCCTATTCCAAATGCTATATATAAGGACATAATAAACATAGTTAAACGATATGGTATTAATATACTTGTTTGATTCTTTAATGCCCAAACCGATATGAAACTATCTTTCGGCAGTGGTGGAAATGCTACTATTAAAAAGAAGCTTCCTACTATAATAAATGGTAACGCCGAAATAACTCCATCACGGATTGCTTGTAGATGCCTCTGCTCAGAAAGCCTTGCCATCGGGCCAGATAAGTTTTTATCAAGAAACGTGACAAACTTATTCATAACGCTTCCCCCTAACTGATTAATTCATTTACAGTTTTTAATAAAGTCGGGCCTCCAAGCGGCGTGTATGCTTGCGGTGGAATGATGCCACACGGAATAGATTCCTCCTCTGCAAATTTTTTTACAGAGTCAAATCGGTGTCTTATTTGAGGTGCCACCATTACGACATCCCAGCCATTCTTTACTTCTTCCTCTACCTCATTCGTTCCAATTGCATACACTTCCATGTTCAAACCATTTTTCTCCGCTTCTTTTTTTAAAGCGTTTACAACAATTGCACTGGACATTCCTCCAGAACAGACAAACAAAACCTTCATTTATTAATCCTCCTATACTTATAATTTATTACCCTTCAAATGAAAGGAAGTTTCACTTTACTAACAAGCATATGAAGTAGTAAATGAATTTAGTTATAATGAAAGTAAATTTCATTAAAAATATTTTTCCTATTAAATTAATGTTTCAATGTGTAATTTTCTCTATTGCAAGGCCAACCTCACCTCAGATATTATTTTAAATAATCATATGATAGGGAGGCGTATAAATGATCGTTAAACGTTTATTAATGATATGTTGTATCGTCATCTTGTTCATCCCTTTCTCTTTCATTTCCCCTCACTCTACTTATGCTGAAGTAAATACTACGTACAAAAAACATGAATTACGTGCTGTATGGATCGCATCAGTTCTGAATATTGATTGGCCCACAAAAACTGGCTTACCTATTGAAAAGCAGAAACAAGAATTTATAAGATTATTAGACGATGTAAAAAGCACTGGTATGAATGCAGTTGTTGTACAAATTAAACCAACAGCTGATGCTTTCTATCCCTCAAATTACGGCCCTTGGTCTGAATACATTACGGGTACACAAGGAAAAGACCCCGGATACGATCCACTTGCATTTATGATTGAAGAAGCACACAAAAGAAATATAGAATTCCACGCATGGATTAATCCATACCGAATAACGATGAATCACACTGATATAAATCGATTATCAAATAATCACCCTGCAAGGCAACACCCCAATTGGGTTGTACCTTATGGCGGAAAGTTATATTACAATCCCGGTATTCCAGAAGTGAAAAAATTTATAACAGAAGGTGCTTTAGAAATCGTACAAAATTACGATATTGATGCGCTGCATATGGATGATTATTTTTACCCATATAAAGTAGCCGGTGAAGAATTTCCAGATCAGAAAACATACGAAACATATAATAACGGTAAATTTACAAATATAGAAGATTGGCGACGTAACAATGTAAATGAACTTGTAAAAGATTTAAATACTGCTATAAAACAAGAAAAATCATACGTAAAGTTTGGCATTAGTCCGTTCGGTGTATGGCGAAATATAGCTGACGATCCGACTGGCTCTAACACAACCGCAGGCCAAAGAAACTATGATGACCTTTATGCTGACACACGTGAGTGGATACAAAAAGGATATATTGACTACATTACACCGCAAATATATTGGAATATAGGTTTCACCCCAGCTGCATATGACATATTAGTAGATTGGTGGGTTAAAGAAACAAATAACAAACCGATTCATCTATACATCGGTCAAGCGGCCTATAAAATTAATAATAACTCCGTCCCTGCTTGGTCTGATCCAGAAGAATATCCAAGACAAATTACATTAAACTGGCTATATCCTGAAATAAAAGGTAGTATGCATTTTAGCTTAAAAGATATTAATAACAATCCACTTGGAGTTAAAGATAGACTCTCAAAAGACATATATATACATCCTGCATTAATCCCGCCTATGCCTTGGATTGATCATGATCCACCAAAACAACCGACATTAAAAGGTGCCATTCCAAGAAATGAAGGTATTGCAATCGGTATCATTGATAATAGAGATAATGATTCTGCTTATTACGCTATTTACCGCGCGAATGGGCAAAATGAAGTGGATATACAAAATTCTAAAAATTTACTTACTACTGTAAGAAAAACAAAACTTGGAGAAATTTATGTAGATAAAACCGTTATTTCTGGAGAAATGTATACGTATGTCGTAACTGCAGTTGATCGATTGCATAATGAAAGTGTGGCTTCTAGTCATACTACCGTTAGAGCAAAATAAAATCTCATAACAAAAAGCGCCTTAAAGCTGTGATACTTAGCTTTTAAGGCGCTTTTTGTTATTTATTCTTAAACTTCTCAGTCGCTGCTCTCATCTTCACATTTAAATCATGATCAATTGAGTCGCGAATATCTCGCTCTACTACTTCCATTTCTTTTTTGAAATTTTCCAAGTAGATTTTCAATTCTTCTTCCTTCTCTGGTCTTTGTGAAGGTGGTAATTGTACTACCAACGATAACATGGCCGTTAAATCTTTCATTAAAAACGTTTCAAGTTTATGTTGTTGTTCAAACATGCGTTGCTCTTGATAGTACGGAAGTGCATTTAATACTGAAATTGTAATATCATCAACCGTTCTTTGTAATGAAGGATTTATTGAGCGTTTATACGCTTGAATTGTATTTAATGCGTCTGGATAACGGTCATAAAAATACAATTTATAAAATGATAAGTCTGTCGGTTTTACAGTTTGCTGCGTTTCTTGTCTTAAGAAATCTTTCACTTTCATCGCAGCCACATCGATATCTTCACTTGTAAGCTTTTTCGTAGTTTTTGCCATTACATGCACTTTTTTCTGCTTTTCTTTCGGTAACATCGAGAAGACTTGTTCTCTCGTACGTTGACCTGATGCACAGAATAGAGTATTTAGTATATTTTGTTCTTTCTTTCCTTCGGTGCGAATCCAGCGATAAAACAGTGGGTGTTGTGTAAATTCTTGTAGAAACGGTATTGATTTGTTTGATAACTTATCTAAAGAATCTTGCGCTTTTTTATATGGCTTCGTCCATGAAAAATACAGTTTCCGTCCGAAATATACGACTAAAACAACGACAGTAAATGCTATTAAAAGCAATGTACCGAGTAGTAATAGTACTGTTTGAATGAAACTCATTTGTTCACCTCCTCTAATAATCCGTTATTTCCTTGGACGCTGAATGAGTTTCTGCTTCATCTCATCATTAAATGTGTCTAGTTCAATAACAAACTTCTTACTTGACTCAATAATACGTTCTGACGATTTTTCAGATGCCTCAATTGCAGCGAACACATTTTGGAATGATTCGCGTAATTTATCCATGCTAATAGCAGGATTCTCAAGCAATTTCGTCGTTTCTTCTGTATTTTGTTTTAACGCTTGAGAATTACTTAACACCATCGATTCAATTGCTTCATTCGTCGCATTTACGGCATCAATTGTTTTACGTTGATTCGTTAATGCTAGCTGAATAGCAGCTGAAACTGTTACAACGTTTTGCGTCATCGTAATCGCATTACGTATTGCCTCTGTTAATTTTTCATTGTTTTTCTTAATGATGTCTACAGAAGCTATAGATTGTAATAATACACTTTTCGCTTGCTGCATATTACGTGTACGTACAAGTATCTTTTCTAATGCATCGTTAATTAACGGAATATCCCTTTGACGCTCTGGGTTTTGTTTTTCAGCTTCAAGCATGCCAGCAAGCTTTTTCCCTAAGTATACTTGTTTATCAAGAGCATGAATTTTATCGTGCGATTGTTCTTTTAACATTTCAAGACCAACTGTATCCTCTTGTAGGTTATCACGACCAATTAGGAGGGATCTAATAATTTCCTCGATTTGTTTATCTATAGATTGGTATTTATGCACGTATGTTTCAAGTGGATTTTTCTTGAATACTTTAAACATTATTTTCTTCATACCACTTGCTTTAAGTGAATTGGGATCAAGCTCTGATACCACTTTTCGTAATTCTAACAATGTATTTGGAATTTCTTCATTTTTCCCATTCATCATCGCTGTTACAGGGCGTTTTAAAGCTGATAACGTTTGTCCTGCTGCTTGTTGCTCTTTATCCCCTAAATCTCCTAGCTGAGACAATACTTTTGATAAATCTGTATTTTGCTCGCTATTTAACTTTTGTACATAAAGATCAGCTTCTTTATTTAGTTCCTCTAATTCTGCATCTTTTATAACTGTATCAACTACTACTTCTACATTATTATCTTTCACAATGGATACAGGTTCTTTTTTCTCGAGTTCAGTCAACAAAATCGCTCCTTTATTTATATGTGCGAATTCATATGCACTATATTTCATCAATTATATCGTATTTCATATACATTCTGCCTGCTTGAAATCGATTTTTTAGAAATGTCTGTTTATGCAATCATTCCCTGTTTCTTACTATAAGTATACCTGTAATCAACATAATTTTCCTCAGACTTAAGACCTAGAGAACTACATGCTGAAGGCGGATTCTTCATATATTTCCTAAATAATTTACGTTCTTTCAATCGTGCTACACTCAATCTTTTGACATTCACCCTTTTTCAATGTGATAATTCTATTACGCTCACTTTTATTTATTTTTGCGAGCTACAAATGCTCCCTTTTGAAACGCTAATAACACCGTTTCAAACGTATCATCTTCTTCAATCATTTTTATAAACTCACCTAATTCATTCGCATGAGAAGTTGCATTATCAACAACAAGAAAACCTTTTGGTTGTAACATACGTTTTATATGCTCAAACCACCACATGTATTGCGTACGCTCTGAATCTAGGAAAATAAAATCAAATGAATGATTTAATTGCGAATCTAAAAATGCCCCGGCTTCTTGATTATGAATATCGATTCTTTGTAACAGGTTTGCCTTTTCAAAATTGACAAGTGCCTCTCCAACTCGTTCTGAAGAAAGCTCTACAGTCGTTACATTTCCATTCGTTTCTTCTACCGCATTAGCTAACCACAATGTAGAATAACCATTAGAAGTTCCAATTTCTAAGATGTTTTTTGCATTACACCCTTTTACTAAAATTGATAAAAATTGCCCCATCTCACGAGAAACATTCCGTAATTTTTCTTCCCTTGTTTTTTTATTTCGATCATGCTCTTCTCCATATTGTTCAAGTTGCAATAATAATGAATCTACTGTATCCATTCTTTTCATCGCCTTTCCAAGCAATATGATGAAAAAGCTCTTGCTGCCCGTCTACTTTTTATTATATGCGAAACAAAAACCTTTTTCCTGTTATATGACAAAGATTTATAATTTTTTATAGCATATTGTTTCGTTTTTTGGTAAAGTTAATTTCTACGTGCAATTATTCCATTCATATTATTTCATATTAAAATTGCAGTTATTAAATTATATAAACCCCATTTAAATGAATCGGTATTTCAAATTCAATTAAGCGCCCTTTTCGGACGCATTTTCTTTGTTTATATATTTCCAGAAGAAAGGATGCTTACAAATGAACGTGATTAGCTTAGATGCTGCTCGAAAACGAAAGCAGCATAAAAAATTAATGATTACTATACCGATTATTACACGTATTTATGAAGAAGACGGGGAAATTAAATTTGAGGTAGCTGGCGAAAAAGATGTACCTCTTGAAATGTTAGAAAAATAATAAAAAACGCATTTCTGAAGAAATGCGCTTTTTTATATTTTTACATTTAAATGCATAAGTTTTTCAGGATTAACCATCATATAAATATTTGAAATTTTCTCATCCTCAAATGCAAACGAAAGAACATACGTTACTTTATTATTTATTGTAACTATAACTCCTGGCATACCATTTACCATTTTGAAATCAACAGTGTACTCTTCTGTCAATCGTTGTGCAATCCCAAAGAACAAGCGCATAATTCGATCCACAGAATAAATCGGATTAATCGCAGTCGTAACTTTACCACCACCATCAGCTTTGAGTATAGCATCTGTTTTTAATACTTCTAACATACCTTCCTCATCCCCACACTGTAATGATGATACAAACTTTTCAACATAAGAAGCCATTTTCTCGGTGCTTAATTTTGATTGCTTCGGTTTCTCCAAAATGCTTTTTCGTGCACGTTGAAAGATCTTCCTGCAGTTCACACTACTCTTATCAACAATTGAAGCTATTTCTTCGTATTCATAACTGAAAACCTCTCTTAATATGAAAACAATCCTTTCTACCTCAGATAGTTGTTGTAAAAGTAATAAATATGCGGTGGAAAGGGATTCTTTCATTATAAATGACTTTGATGGCTCATCACTCTCTTCTACAAGTGGCTCTGGTAACCACATCCCTACATACACGTTACGTTTATGCGCTGCCGATCGTAATTTATCAATTGAACGATTTGTCGCCATCTTACATAAATATGCTTTCATATTTTCTATAGATTGAGGATCTTCTATATTATTTAGCGAGATAAATACATCCTGAACGATATCCTCAGCATCCATAACGCTCCCAAGAATTCTGTATGCTAACGAAAATAATAATGGTTGATACGCTTCATATAACTGCTCCGTTTCCATGATGAACTACCTCACTTTCATATTGCTTTAAAATGTGTAACGCTGCACGTTTCCCGCTTGCTACCGCAGCATCAGCTAATATTTCATCATGCCCTGCCCAATCTCCTGCAACATAAATACCTGGCATTTCAGGTATATTTGGGCCCGGTTTTTCAACACGGTCAATATGAGGAAAATCATGTACTACTGTTATTTTCGGTAAATATTGCTGTGCAACAACTTCTCTTTTCCAATTTGGATGTAACAACTCCATCGTACTTTCCAACTGTTCTTTATCTTCATGAATATGATTCATCGCTAGCACAGGATTATGGTACTTAATTAGACTCACTGCAATTGATCCATCTTCACTTAATTTAGCTGCTCTCGATTGATTTGTGAAAAATATAGGTTGATCTAATCCTAATACAAATTGATGTGTAGGATTGGGTAATTGTCTCAAGCCAATATCTAATGCAGCAACAGTAACCGGTACCGATTGTTCACTCCATCTATGCAAACTTGTTCCTTCTGCACCTTTTATTATTTTACAAGCTTCTTTCGGCGGAGTCGTCACGATGACTGTACCTACTTCAAAAACCTCATCATCAACACAATGTATTCTTTGTTTATCTTCGTAATGCTCTATTTCCAAAACATGCTTTTTAGCCAAAAATTGCACGCCGGCATCGTTCGCTATAGCTCTTAATTTTGTTATTATCGTTTCCCAACCACCATCTACATAAAGCACTCCTTCTTTTATAGAAAGCTGTATTTGCTTTAGTACAGATGATGCTAATTGTATTGTAGGAGCAAACGTATATGTTGTCGTCCGGCATAGCGCATAAAATATATTGCGAACCATTGGATCTTTTATTTCATTTTCTGCCCATGTAGTTAGACTCACTTTTGGAATTTCTCCTACATCTAAATTTCCTAAACGAATCATAAGACGTGAGAATTGTACTTTTGCAGACCACGAAAGTAGTGGTGTTGATAAAATTGAGCGAAAATCTGTTGGGATGGTGAATATATCCCCTTTCCATATTCCATGTGCTTTTGTAGATGGTATTCCACCTGGAAGATTCATACCGAGCTCATTAAAAGTTATAAACGCTGCCCCGCCTCTATATAAAGCATGTGCACCAAGATTCATGCAGATTCCATTTTTATTTATAGTCATCCCTCGGCCACCGAATTGACTCGACTTTTCTAATACAATCACTTTCCTTCCAGCTTTCGCTAAATATATAGATGCTGTTAATCCAGCAAGCCCACCGCCAACAATTGCTATATCAAATGTATTCATAATAAAATCCCTCCTTATCGTTCTACATACAAGACGAACGATTAAGGAGGGATGTGACATAAAAATAAATTTTTATTATCCTACTTTATTTCATTACTTTTTAATTCGGTCATATTGCATACGAAATAACTCAATTGCAAATGGAATATCCTCTTCACTCTTTATATAATAACTGATCCATCCTGATTCAGGTAATACGTGATGTGGTTTTACCAATCCCTGCTTCACTAATTCATCTCGCTTTAACTTCGGAAATGGTAAATCAGCTAATTTATCACCATGAAGATGGCCAAGTTCTTTCTTGCCATAATTTATTTCAATACCACCAAATCGATGCGTTTTTTCAGAAACACCCGCCCAGCTGAGTACTTCATTTCTAATCATTTCACTAAATGACATGAACATTCACTCCTTATAAATGATTGATGTAATTTTAAGTTAACATTTGCATTACTTTTTTCCATCAATCCAAAGTATGAATGGGAATACGAATATAGTTTAATCTTAATACCTTATTCTTTATGGAATAAGTGAATTTATTAAGTTATCGACAACAGCACAAAACAAAGACTAGACACATATCCTAATTTTGTAACCTAACTTACCTATAGAAAGGCGGGTAATACAATTGACTGCCAACATCGACTATACCTCCCCCTCAACTAATTTTACTTATGATGTAAATAAAAGTAATTTTTTTCAGAAAGATGCCCAAAATTATATAAATGTACTTGGCATTAAACAATTAAATACTTTAGAAAATACTTCTTTATTAGATATTTATTTAAGTACAGGAAATGTTGTAGAACCACATATTCATCAAAATGCAGCTGAACTTGTTTATTGTATTTCAGGGTCTGCTGTTGTTTCTTTACTTAATCCATTTACGAATCAAATATTAAACTTACCGATAAAACCGGGGCAAGTTGCCAACATTCCACAAGCGTGGTGGCATTATGAAATTGCTACAGCAGATAATACTCATTTATTAGCTATTTTCAATGCCCCAGCGCCAGAAGTTATTTTCGGTTCTGACATTTTAAGATTAACTCCGGCTCATATGATGGCCCATACTTACTGCCTCAATGAACAACAATGGAAACAAGCGATTTCTCCTATTCAATCAACTACTGTAATTGGTCCTCCGGCAAACTGCAATCAAAACCGTGAAATGAAAAATTATCCAATCCACCCCCTTACTCAACAGCCTAATCCCTATCGCCAAGATTCTTATTACTTTCCTCTGTACTGGGGTTATTAATTTGTAAATTTTCAAAATAATCATCATTTATCTCCTAGGAAAATACCGAGGAGATTTTTTATTGTATCTTCTCTTCCTATTAATAATAGTAACAATTGATAGTATACATACATATAATATTTATATATTAAATTGGAGGTGATAGTACTATGAGTAATTATAACTATCGAAAAAACTACTCTTATAATAAAAATAGTAGCTCTTCAGCATCCTCTCAATCTTCCAATTCCCAATCTTCCAATTCCCAATCGCAAAGAGACTTAACTCAGCAAGGCTATGTAAAGAAAAAAGGATGTAACTGTAATAAAAATAAATAGTTTATTTTATGGATGAATTCTTTTGTAAAAGAATTCATCTTTTTTTGCTGACCGGAATTTTTTTATGTTACATAACTTATTCCTTAAATAGGAAAGGATAAATTATACTTTTTATACGAACTTAACAAAGAGTGATTATTCAATTGATTTATTACCTATTCCCCCAAAAAATATAGTCCTTCCTAAATTTAGGAAGGACTATATACAAACCTCTGTTTAATTTCCTACTAAACGTTGTAACAAATTAAACGATATTAATACCTGCACTTACAAATCCAGCAACTGCAGCTATTGGACTTGCTGCTGTTAATGAAACATATAACAGTATTTTATCCCCAGCCGCTACTGGAATAGCTTCAGCTATGATTCCTGATGCTGTAGAACCAATCGCTATTGCGGCAAATGCTGGTGTTAATAATAGAGGTGCGCCTTGTACTGTAAACGTATTGCTTGCTGCAGGTGCAGTTAATATTTGTATTTGCACTTGAACAGGTGATAGTGGAGCTAATGCAGCTGTTGCACTAAAGAAACCTGCTAATGACGTAATAGTTCCTGCGCGCGGTGCTACAAATGCATAATCACCTATACCTAATGCTAATGTGATACTTGTTCCACCAGTTAAAGCTACACCAGGCTGACTAAATCCAAATCCAAGAAGAGTTCCTGTATTAGCTATTAACGCGTTAACTAACGCAGATGGAGTTGTACCTGAAGCAAATGGAATAATAGCTCCGCCACCAGTTGCACCTGTTGCTCCAGTTAAACCTGTTGCTCCTGTTAAGCCTGTTGCTCCTGTTGGGCCTGTTGCTCCTGTTGGGCCTGTTGCTCCTGTTAAACCTGTTGCTCCTGTTAAGCCTGTTGCTCCTGTTGGGCCTGTTGCTCCTGTTGCTCCTGTTAAGCCTGTTGGACCTGTTGGACCTGTTGCTCCTGTTAAGCCTGTTGCTCCTGTTAAGCCTGTTGCTCCTGTTGCTCCTGCTCCTGTTGGACCTGTTGCTCCTGTTGGACCTGTTGCACCAGTTGCTCCTGTTGCACCAGTTGCTCCTGTTGCTCCGCCTCCTGGACCTGTTGGACCTGTTGGACCTGTTGGGCCGCCTCCTGGAGTTGCACCAATTAATTGAGTTAATAAGTTTAATAAAAGTTGTAAACTTGCCGGATCAATTTTTAAAGAAAAGAAAAATGGTGCAAGAGCACTGTAGAATTGTTGTAATAAAGAAAGTAATTGACTTAGATTTGGGTTAGGAGACTGTAGTAAATTAATAATACTTTGAATTAATTGTTTTAAGAAATTCCCTTCTGGGGAAGGTGCTAATTCATTTAGTAAGTTCAATAGTTGAGTAAACAAATTGAGTAAAGCTAATCTGTTTGCATCACTTGGATTTGCAAAAAACGCTGCAACAGCCGCTATTAAAGAGTTTAGTAAAGTAATTAATCTACCTAATTGCTCACTAGTAATTGGAACTGTCTGTGGATTGTTACAGCAATCTGGAGTGAAAACAATCGGATTATTGCAGTGGTTATGACCGAAACAATTATTGCTTGTCATTTATGTCCTCCTTACTTGTTTTATATTTGAGTTTTTCCTATTATAAGGATCATAAAGTTGTAAAAGAGTATGTGTTATATATTGACTTAAAATAGGAAACATGAAATATAATTAAACTTGCAAACGCTATTTAATTATGTTCATGACTCACATATTAATTATATGTTTTTAATAATTGACTGCTTAGATTAAATACCTAAACTTAAGAGTTTATTTTATTTTTCCACGTTTATCTCTTAGGTTCAAATACACATATTAATTTGAATATACTCAACAATTAACGGTGCCATTTTTTACATATAAATTCACATTATTTCTTTACTAAAATTGTGGTCTCTTTTTAAACATGAAGCCGTTTGTATCATAGAGAACTCTCATATAATATATTGAAAAATTCATTCTATATTTTATTCCAATACACAATGAAAAGGATTGAAAGTAAATTTCCTATCATTCAACCATTTATAACATCTAGAAATTGAATGTACCTTCACTTAATTTTAACTATTTAAATATGAAACAAAAAGGACAGATTCCTTTTCATTAAGGATCTGTCCTTTTAATTAATAATGATAAATTGTAATATAATTGAAGATCCTTGCGATGGTGGTTGCGTATCCAATAAAGTTAATTTACCAGTACTCACTTCATATAATGGTTGTGGCTGCAGTATTCCGTTAACAAACAAATTAATATAAGAAACTTCACTAGGAGACAAAATATTTGTTGTACCATATTGAGGTATCCCGTCAGTATCTGTATATATAAGTTTCTCTCCATCTGCAAAAGTGTAATATAACAAATTGGTTGTTGTTATAGGGACAATACCCCCAGTAGGACCTGTTGCTCCAGTTACTCCCGTTGGTCCTGTTATTCCAGTTGGTCCCGTTATTCCGGTTGGTCCGGTTACTCCTGTTGGTCCTGTTGGTCCTGTTGCTCCGGTCGGTCCCGTTATTCCGATTGGTCCCGTTTCTCCGGTTAGCCCGGTTACTCCGGTCAGTCCCGTTACTCCCGTTGAACCTGTTAT
Organism: Bacillus sp. D48C; assembly: GCF_053345735.1. Lineage (NCBI taxonomy): Bacteria > Bacillati > Bacillota > Bacilli > Caryophanales > Bacillaceae > Bacillus > Bacillus sp. D48C. Next base: position 31,492 of record NZ_JBKFAQ010000007.1, on the reverse strand, counting down.
TCCGGTCGGTCCCGTTTCTCCGGTTGCTCCCGTTATTCCGATTGGTCCCGTTTCTCCGGTTGCTCCCGTTATTCCGATCGGTCCCGTTATTCCGGTCGATCCCGTTTCTCCGGTTGCTCCCGTTATTCCGGTCGATCCCGTTTCTCCGGTTGCTCCCGTTATTCCGGTCGATCCCGTTATTCCGGTCGGTCCCGTTATTCCGGTCGGTCCCGTTTCTCCGGTTGCTCCCGTTATTCCGGTCGGACCTGTTTCTCCTGTTGGAATATAAATTGGTGGAAGAATCGGAAATGTAGGTCCAATATTTTCTGGCCCTATCATCCCCTTATTCAATGATAAATTGTCATTGCGTTTCAATTTAATACCTCATTCCACATGTTTTTTAATTCATACACATCATTATGATCCTATTATTCAAGAATGACTTTATAACTATTCTCTTTTTCTTCCCAAAGAATTATTACATATATTAAACATTTTACCGTTGCTATAACCGCTTTAATTAATATAATAAATAAATCATTCTATTTAAAAAGTACTAAATCTATAACATTCTTATTTAAAAAGATGAGGTGATTTATATTCAAGATAATAATGAAATTAGAAAAAAAGAAATAATGTCAATGGCCCTTGACATTATTTTCCCTTACAGGCTTACTGGGCCTACCGGAAATACTGGGCCTACCGGAAGTACTGGACCTACCGGAAGTACTGGGCCTACCGGAAGTACTGGTTTAATCGTTACAACAAACTCTATGTTCGCTAATAATACATTAGGTGGTCCCATCTCTGTGATATTAGGTGGCACTAATATTCCTCTTTCTAATAACCAAAGCCTCGGTAATTTTACAGTTAACGCCTCAAACGATATATTTACAATTCCTGTAACTGGAAGATATCATTTAACCTATCAAGTTAATACGACAACCTCTCTACTTGCTGGAACAAGACTACTATTAAACGCTTCTACGCCAATTCCTGGCTCTATTTTTTCTCCCGCGTTATCAACTTCAAATTATAGTAATAATTTAATTACTAATTTAAATGCTGGTAATACAATTTCACTACAATTATTTGGTATATTATCCGTCGTGAATTTAGTTGGAGGCGGATCAACAGGTGCCTCTCTTACAATTATACGAATTGATTAAAAAATGATTCATTCTTTTTATAATAAAAAATCTAAATACTCACTTAGTAAATGTTACTATAGTGATTAAGTAATAAAAACAAATTATACTATATCCATAGTAGAAAACATCTATACTAAATTTTCCGTATATATATTATCAATTTACACTTCCCCCAAGTCGATGTTACATTAAAGATGAAGATTGTTTCTCCTTTACAGACCATCTCAATATGTATTTGAGAAACATCTCCAATCCTATACGCGAGAGCAATACTATATTGACACTCAATTGAGTGTCTTTTTTTATTCAAAAAAATAAAACCATCTCTTATAGATGGTTTTAACAATACACATTTACTTTTACTCTTTATATTATTGCCAGCTTATAAAGCTGGATAATAAATAGTCATACTTAACCGAGTTAATGTTCTTCCTGAATTAGTATAAGTATGCGGTCTATCCGCCTTAAAGCGAATTGAGTCTCCATTATTTAACGTATATTGACAATCATTTATATCAATTTTCAATTCCCCTTCAAATACCGTTATAAATTCCTCAGTACCCTCTTTATGTGCTTCTGAACTTAAATTCCCTTCTGTTTCAATTTCAACCGTATAGATTTCGAAGTTTCTATCATCTTGGAAAGGAAATGAGGGATACACTTTATATCTCCCATTGTCTTCAGACAATGCTTGAACATCATTTCGTAAAATCACTTTCGTATCAGGCTGTGGATTATTAATTAAAGAGGTAAAGGATACTTTCAAACCATTAGCAATTTTCCATATTGTTGTTAGTGTCGGGCTTGAATCTCCTCTTTCAATTTGTCCAATCATCGTTTTACTTACACCTGTTAATTGAGAGACCTTTTCTAAACTTAATTTTTCTTTTTCACGTATTGATTTTAAATTTTTTGCCAGAATAAGTTGAATTTCTTCCATAAAAAACACTCCTACATTGTATACAATATAACGTCCGTTATGTATAATAAAAAGCGCACGTTATATTGTTCTTTTTGATCATTATAACATACAAAATAATTAGGGGGTTTTAAAATGCCAATATTTTCTTTTTTGTTATTTGTTTTTATAAGCAGCTTCACACCTGGCCCTAACAATTTCTTAGCTATGACATACGCAAATCAACACGGATTAAAGAGAAGTATAAACTTTTGCTTTGGAGTAGCATTCGGTTTTTTCATCCTCACTTCTTTATGTAGTTTCTTTAATATTGTATTAATTAATATTGTACCTATAATTGAATTGCCTTTAAAGATTTTAGGTGTCGCGTATATGCTATATTTAGCCTTTAAAATAATCACTAGTAAAGGCAGTGCAGAACCCGATGAAAAAAATAATAAAAACTTATTTACAGTGGGTATTTTTCTTCAATTTGTTAATCCAAAAGGAATATTATTTGGACTCACCGTAGTCTCTACTTTTATACTCCCTTACTACAACTCATATTCAATTTTTCTACTTTTCTCATTATTCCTAGGTATAGTTGGTTTACTGAGTACATTTAGTTGGAGCCTTTTTGGTTCCATGTTCCAAAAAATTTTATTAAAACATAATCAATTATTTAACATCATTATGGCTGTTTTATTGATTTTCAGTGCTATTTCAATTGTTATTCACTAGCTATTAACTCATTCTGGATGCTTTTTATCCTCTTTTCTGTATACATCACATCAATATTATAATAATCTTAAAATGTTTTTATTAATAATCTATTTCGTAGTTTCACAATTTATGGATTGGGACTACGAAGTAAACTAGAATGTTTCTCACTAGATAATATTAATTTTGTTGTGTGCCGCTAGCTTAATAAAGTTCTTCAACATTATTCGCTTTAGTATTATACGATTGTAGGCAAAATGAAAACAATAAGTCTACAACATAGGTATTTTAAAATCTTTTTATAATTATAAAGAAAAAATACCGTATAATATAAATTACTGCTCTTTAGGAGGATCACAATGGCTGATAAGTATAAATTTTTAATTCTCATTGTTACCGCATTTTTTTCATTCTTTTCTTTAATAAAAGATTTCCGCAACACTTCAAAAAGTTTCTTTTGGGGTAGTTTTTTAATTCTTACAAGCTTCATGATACTATTAATACATGCTCTAGATTTAACTCAAATACTTATTTATCCAAAGCAAATTGCGCTTGAATTTATAACAATACCACGTAAATTATTTTTGCCATCTGTCACTGAGGCCGCCAGTTTCCCTACAACACTAAGATAATAATTTGATTAAGAGCTCTTTTTTAACCTAAACATACCATATACAAAATCCAACCTTAATCACTTAATTACTGATAAGAACCTAACTTATAAAACGCATAATAATTATACTCATTTACTAGTATACAAGCCGTATCTCTTAGTAGAAGCACAGCATAGAATACGATACAGGACAAAACCTTCAAAAAACTTGTCTGAGTTAATTCTCAAAAAGGGGTGAATATAAATGCCTATCGTTAAACCTTTTATAGCTGGAAGACGATTTGTAAGTACAGCAGCAACAGGAACTGCTGCTGGAGCAGATTTAACTTTTGCTAACACAGACTTCACTGATGACACTGGCGCTGTAACAACATTCCCTGCTTCTTATGCCTTTTTAACACTTTATATTAATGGTGTTATTCAAACAGGTGATACTATTACTGGTGTGACTACTACAGCTGCTACTATTGTAGGAGGAGCAGTCCTAGATGGAGGCACTCCTATTGCAATTGAATTTACTATAACGTAACTTGATTTATCTTTTTAGAGGTTTCATTAAAAGAAACCTCTAATTTTAAAAATTCACATCAATTTTAGTAGCAACTACATATAGTACAGTGCATATACTAGATAGAATGATAGGAACTTATACTCACTCACAAAAAGAGCACTTATCTATAGTGACCTTTTATATGGCACAATAATTCTTCTCCTATTTGCTCTTAGAGAACCTACTAAGCAGTTAGCTAATTTAGCTAACTGCTTTTTCCATATATTATTTATAGCTTTATCCGTAATAGTAACGCTTGTGCACTATCTACTATAAATTTTCATATATTGTATTATGATTGTCCAAAACGTGAAGTTAATACTCACGCAATCTAAATACAAGAAAGGAGTGAAAATATGCGCTCATCAATTCGTAAATTCGCTAATTTTAATTGTGAAGCACAAGCACCTAGTACACTACCTGCCCTAGGTTTTGCCTTCAATGCTACTTCACCTCAATTTGCAACATTATTTACACCACTACTATTACCTAGTACAGGCCCAAATCCTAACATTACTGTCCCTGTAATCAATGATACAATTAGTACTGGAACTGGTATTAAAATTCAGATAGCTGGTATTTATCAAATTAGCTATACATTAACAATTAGCCTTGATAACGTTCCGGTAGCCCCGGAAGCAGCGCGCTTTTTCTTGACATTAAATTCATCGACTAATGTTATTGCAGGATCCGGAACCGCAGTCCGTTCTAATATTATCGGAACTGGTGAAGTCGATGTATCAAGTGGTGTCATTCTAATTAACTTAAACCCTGGTGATGTAATTCAAATTGTCCCCGTTGAAGTAATAGGTACAGTAGATATTCGTTCTGCAGCGTTAACAGTTGCGCAAATTCGTTAATAAAGTGAAACTTTAATCAGCCCTCACCAATCGAACTTTTACGGGCAGCCCGGCCCTCACCTAACTTCTTTGCTTCCACTGAATTTTGAGGTGGGGGCCTTACTGCCCGGCAAATAGCGGGATAAAAACAAAAGACTTGGCTAACTAACATTTAATGTTCCTTATACACACTAAAATATATTTTTATAGATTTGACACACATTTATATTAAACAAGCATATTTTATTGTATGTTGACTATATAGTCATACAAATCTAAAGCGTTCATAAAAGCACACTTATATGTGTGCTTTATTTTTAATTAAAACCTACAACATTCTCAAACAATATCCATATATTATCTTGATTTCTCTCTAAATATATAGTTTGTCTCAGAGCGCTATACTGCGCTCTTTTTATTTAAATCCCAATTTTTAAAGTTCGATTTTATGATTTACGTTATACACATGCTCCGCTACTTTTGAAACAAGGTATACATCTAGAACACTTCAGTCATAAAGATATGTTCATAACATTAAATCGCTATTCACATGTTTTGCCTGGAATGCAGGAGGATGCTGTTAAAATATGTAGTGAAAGACCATTAGAATAATAATATTTTCAAATATAAAAAAATGCGGTTTCTCCTCTCAAGAGAAACCGCAACATATCAATGCTTTTACTATATTTTAAACTGACTCGTATACAAATCAAAATAGAATCCTTTATCTTCCATGAGAGATTCATGATTCCCTCTTTCTAAAATATTTCCATCTTTTATAACAAGGATTTGATCTGCCTTTTCAATTGTTTTAAGTCGATGAGCGATCACAAAACTTGTGCGACCTCTCATTAAATTATTTAGTCCTGCTTGTATTTGTAATTCTGTTCTTGTGTCAATATTAGATGTCGCTTCGTCGAGAATTAATATATCTGCATCTGCTAAAATTGCTCGTGCAATCGCAAGAAGTTGTTTTTGTCCTTGACTTAAATTCGATCCTTCTGAAGCAATTTCTGTTTCATATTGATTTGGCAAATGCTTAATAAAAGAATGTGCAGATGCTGCCTTAGCTGCAGTGATGACTTCTTCATCACTAGCATCTAAGCGTCCATAACGGATATTATCCATAATCGAGCCTGCAAATAAATACGTATCCTGTAAAACTACTCCTATTTTACTTCGTAAAGAATTAATATCATAATCTTTTATATCTTTTCCATCAATATGAATTTGTCCTTGCTGTATATCGTAAAAACGAGTTAACAAATTAATGATTGTTGTTTTCCCTGATCCAGTCGGACCAACTAAAGCAATTGTCTCTCCTGGCTGCGCTTTAAGACTTACTTCTTTTAAAATCGTTTTATTTTCTGCGTAGCCAAATGAAACATTCTCAAGTACAACATGCCCTTGTAAATTTTGTACAACAAATGCGTCTTTTTTATTTTGAATTTCTGGTACCTCATCCATAATCTCAAAAACACGTTCTCCACCAGCAACTGCTGCTTGAATTGTATTCATTAAAGTCGCAAATTGACTTAACGGTCTTGAGAATTGACGAGAATAATTAATAAAAGCCGCAATAACACCTACTGTTGTCATTCCGTTTAAGACCATAACTGATCCAGTCCCAATGACAAGCCCCATACCTAAGTTATTAATAAAGTTCATACTTGGAAAAATAAAAGCTGAAAATGTATCAGCCTTCGTAGCTGAAACTCTTAGCTGTTCATTAATTTTATTGAAATTTTGTACAGTTTCTTTTTCTTTTCCGTACAACGTTGTAACATCCGCACCTGTAATTGCTTCCTCAATAAATCCATTTAATTCACCTAAATCTTTTTGACGCTTCGCAAAGTTTTTACCACTATATGCAACTAGTTTTTTTGTAACGTAAAACATAATAGGTACTGTAATTAAAGTTACAATTGCTAAAATCCAATTTAAGGCGAACATCGCAATCGTTACACCTATAAAAGTTAACGCTGATGAAATAATTTGTACAACACTTTGTGTCAAAGCTTGGTTCAAATTATCTATATCATTTGTCACACGGCTCATTAAATCACCTTGAGAACGTACATCAAAGAACCGTAAAGAAAGCGTTTGGATTTTCTCAAAAATATCTTGTCGTATTTTTTGAATTGTTTTTAATGCAACGTTAATCATGACAAACGTTTGTAACCATGTTAAAAGTACCGTTACACCATAAATCGCGATAAGTAACATACACATTCTTGCTGTACCACTTAAATCTTTCGGTACAATATATTGATCTATAATGACTCCCATAAAATATGGACCTAATAATCCAAGTAATGTAGTAACAACTACTAGAAATATAACAAACATAAGAGCAGCTTTTTGATAGCCCATATAATTCCATATCCGCATTACAGTTCCTTGAGCATTTTTAGCTTTTCCCATCTTTGGCGTGTTTCTTCTACCTTTATTAGCAAATTGTCCTTGAAAATTACGCATGTTCTTCCCCACCTTCTTTATACAAATTACCACCTTGGGAAAGATAAATTTCCTGATAAACCTCACTTTGTTCTAACAATTGTTCATGTGTACCATTACCAACTAATTCACCATTATCTAATACAAGTATTTTATCCGCATCCATTATGGAAGAAATTTTGGACGCAATTAATAAAGTCGTTGTGCCTTTATATTTTGTTTTTAAAGCTGTTTGAATAGTAGCCTCTGATTTCGCATCAACTGCTGATGTAGAATCATCTAATATTAGAATCGGTGGTTTTCTCACAAGTGCTCTTGCAATTGATACACGTTGTTTTTGTCCACCTGATAGATTTGTTGCACCTTGTGTTAAATTATATTGATAAGATTCTTCCAGCTTATTGATAAACTCAGTCGCACAAGCTGATGCGGTTGCTACTTCCAGCTCATCGTGTGTTGCATCTTCTTTACCATAACGTAAATTCTCTTCTATACTACCTGAGAACAATAACGCCTTCTGAGGTACAAAGCCTATTGAAGCACGGAGTTTTTGCAAATCATATGTTTTAACATCTATTCCATCTATACATATTTCACCTTGATCCACATCATATAGACGTGGTAACAGTTTCGCTAAGGTTGATTTACCACTTCCAGTCGATCCAATAATCCCTACTTTTTCACCTTTTTGTATGCTAAACGAAATATCTTTTAAAACATATTCATTATTTTTCGTATAGCTATAACTAACATTTTTAAATTCTATATTCCCCTCGATTTTCTCAGGTTCAATCGCATTCGCTTCGCTTATAATATCAACTTCAGTATTTAACACTTGCTTTACACGATCCGCAGATGGAAAAGCTCGCGCAATTTGAATAAATACCATGCTAATCGACATAAGTGACATTAAAATGATATTCAAGTAATTAATAAATGCCAAAATCGCTCCTACTTGAAGTGTTCCACTGAATACTTTTTCTCCACCAATCCATAATGTTGCAACAATCCCGCCACTTACAACTAGCATAATGATTGGCATCATTAAAGAAATAAGTTGCACAGCTCGAATATTTATCTTCGTTAAATTTGTATTTACATTTCCAAATTGAGCGATTTCATATTTTTGTCTTACATACGCTTTTATAACACGCACACCAGATAAATTTTCTTGTAACTTTGTATTCACTTTATCTAATGCCTCTTGCACCTTTTTAAATGTACCACTTGCTTTACTTGCAATTAAAATAATTGCAAGTAATAAAATTGGAACAACTACAAGTAATATTGGAAATAACTCTCGCGCTGTTACAAAAACAATAATTATACTTCCGATAAATAACAGTGGGCCACGAACGAGAACACGTAATGTCATCGTCATTGCCGATTGAATAGAAGTGATATCATTCGTCACAATCGTTAATAATTTACCTGTTCCAAATGAATCACGATTATTACTAGAAAATGTTTCTATTTTCGCAAACACATCTTTTCTTATGTCTGTAGCGAAATTAACAGCTGCTTTTGTAGAATACATCATACACCCAAGCCCTCCAACTAAACCGAGTGCTGCTGCCCCTATCATAAGAAGCCCCATTTTTATTACATAATTTAAATCCCGATTTGCAATCCCAACATCAATGATATGTTGCATAATAGTCGGTTGAATTAAGTCCATCGCAACCTCAAGTACCATAAATAGCGGTCCAATAATAGCGAAGAACATGTATGGTTTTAAATACTGTAATAACTTACGAAATGATTTCATACATAATCTCCTTTTCCCATGAAATTACCACTGAATAATTCATATCCCTCCTTATTTAAGCGATATATTTTGTAATTTCTTCATTACTTCTATTATATTATGTAAATTAATATTTAACATTATTAAATGATAAGCATTAATGACTTTCTGGTCAATAAATGTGCTTTATATTATGTAAATACAAAAACCGCATTCTTACTGAAAAGAATACGGTTTTTCATCTATATTTCTTCAATTGTAAAATTTAAAAACTCAGTCTCAAATCCCTTATTTTTAGAAGGACTACACGTGTAAAAACCTATTTTAATAGGCTCATTCCCTATATCCTCCATTAAATGAGTGATTCTTATTTGTTCCCATTGATGGCTCTTTTTCACATATATTGTATAATCACCACGTTTTCGAATAATTCGAAAACGAATTTGTTGCTTAGCTTCTTCAGTTGGATAATCTTGCGTTGACCAGTCAGAATATCCATTATTCGTTACGACAGCACCTAAGTGAGATGGCCCTTCAGGGATATATTCTAAAGATGTTTTTAGCCAACAGTTCTCCGAAATCATAACAAAAAGACCTGCTTGATCGAATTTTGAATTTGGATTCATACGTAACTGAACTTCAGCTTGAAAGTCTGTCATCATCTCATTATAAAATACATGACCATTCATTACTTCAAAACCATAATGTGTTTTAAGCCAAAAATCAGTTTCTGCTTTCGAACGGACAATAAACGCATGATTGTCATTAATCTTATAGTATTCAGGTACATTCATTATAGTGAGTTGCTCAATACGTTCTGGTATATACGATGTATAAAGCATTTATATAGACATTTAAAACTCCGCTAATACTGGGAATTTATAACCTTTAAAATCTAACTCTTTATCACTTCGAACCATTAAATACTTACTAGACTGTAATTCTGTAAACTGTACATCCTCAATCCCTAATTGATCTGGAGAAAAATAAAATTCGATTTCCGTAAACCTTTCATTGATTTCTCCACATATTTCATCTAAAACCGGAAGTACTGGCGCAAATACTCCAAATAATTTCAACTTTTCATTGTCTACTTCATAAACGATTAAAGCATCTAGTTTCTCTGAATAATACAATTTCTCATTCCATTCCGAGTCATACATATTCAAATAAAATGAAGGACGGAAATTTAAAGTTGAAAAATTATTTGAAAGTCTTTGGCCACTATCAATAGTTTCATGTATTAACTGTCTATTCTCTACATTATAGTAATCTAATTTTTTAAGTAGTGAATCGTTATTATTGTTTTTATCGTATGGTATAGTCATCAAATATTCCTGCACAACTTTAAATCCAAACGCTGTATATAGTTCAGGTTTTTCCGTAAACAATAATGTACATTCACATTTCTTATCGATTTCTTCTATCATTTTACCCATTAATTGTTTCATTAGCCCTTGTCTACGGAAATTAGGATGTGTCATTACTGATTGAATACCCGCCGCATTTATTTTTTCTCCATTAATTAATAATGGGAGTGAAAATGCCGCAACATTTGCAATCACTTTATCTTCTTGTAAAAATGATAAAGCTTTATATGTATCATCCCAATACCCTTTATCCGAAAAATCATTCAATGTTTGAGTTGTAATTTCAAACACTTCTTCAAATAAAGGAAATAACTGCTCTCTTTTCGGTTCTTCTATTAGAAGACTTGCCATTTTTTCAACATTCCCCATGTTGTACCTCCAAATGTTAAATTCCATTAAATTAGATATACTTATATGACCTACTCTTAAAAATAGAGGTCTTACCAATCAATATACTATCATAAAACATAAAAAAAAAGTCTAATTAATTTTATGTTTTGACTATTTGAAAATAAGTCGAATAAAACAATATTAAGATTTTTGGATATTAATTAGTTTATTATATAAAAATAGCGCTTTCTAATTAGCTTTTACTAATAGAAATACACTATTTATAATAAAATATTTTTAGTCTTTTATCCCTTCAAGTCTTTCCTTCGTATTAATTTCTTCTCCACTTATACGCTTTTCAAAAGACTTTCTCCAACTACTTGAAAGTGCATTTACTTCTAATATCCTTTTTATCCCTTCAATATTTTGTTTTTCCTTGTGCATGATACGGTTAGCAAACGCTACTGAAACACCTTTTGGATCAGACTGTAGTCTTTTTAATGTATCGACTGATGATACCCATCCTTCTTTTAATACGCGAAAATAGAATCCTGTATATCCTGTTTCTTGAAAATATAGTGGTAACTTTGGAATATTATATTTTTTTGCTAATTTAAAACAAGGTTGCCTTGGTTGTGTTACCTGTACGATTGCCTGTCCTAGCTCAAACGTATCACCAATACAAACATCCTCTTCGCGCATACCACTAACTGTTATATTTTCTCCAAAAGCCCCATATACAAGATCTTGATTCAATTCTTGTTCCCAGTATGGATAGTGATCACCAGTATAAACACAAACTGCTTTATCTACTCCTCCATGATGAACTAAGTCCGCCTGTCCATCTCCATTAAACTTTACAAAGGATAAATATACCGGTTCCTTTACTTGTTTCTTATTTATGCCTGTATGAATTACTTTTCCGCCGTATGTAACCTCTTTTGGTAATCCTATATTTAAAGATAATAATCGATATTCATTAGCCATTCTATTTCCTCCTTTAAAGGTGTTACATGTATTTTCTCTCGATTAATTTTTACAACCCTCTCTGCTATATAAAGATGATTATAAAACCTCTAAAATCATTGTTCAATTCAATTATTTATATAATAATGATAGGTATAACCTATTATTATACTTGAGGTGATTTCAATCGAATTACGACAACTTGAATACTTTTTAGCTGTTTCAAAAGAATTACATTTCACAAAAGCAGCTGAGAAATTAAATATTTCACAGCCTTCACTAAGTCAACAAATACGTGCATTAGAGCATGAAGTAGGAATGCCACTTTTCGATCGAATTGGTAAAAAAATATCTTTAACTGAAGCAGGGAAGATTTTATTATCACATTGTAAAACCATTTTTCATGAAGTCGAACAAGCTCGTTCAGCCCTTCAAGACCTAAACGGATTACAGCAAGGTTCCTTAACAATAGGGGCTTTGTTAACCGTCGTAAATTATTTACTACCACCAGCTATTTTAAATTTCAATAATTTATATCCCAATATAGAGCTTTCTGTATTAGGGCTTCGTACAGGAGATATTCGTGAAAAATTATTACAAAACGAACTAGATATCGGCATTACATTTCTCCCGGTGCAAGATAAAGAAATTATCTCCATCCCTCTATACAAAAGCGACCTTACATTGGTCGTGCCAACTGGTCATCGATTAGCTAAACGTAATCATGTATCTATTACTGAACTACAGAACTACCCTTTAATTCTTTTACCTAAAAATTTCTTTTTAACCGAACTAATTACATCTCATTGTCAAAAATTCAACTTTAGACCAAGACCAATTTTAGAAATTAGTACGATGGAATCTTTAATCCAAATGGTTTCTAAAGGAATGGGAATTACAGTGTTACCACAACCATATATAGACTTTTTACAAAATAAAAACATTCAAGCTATTAAAATAGAAAACCCTACTCCAATAATTGAAATAGGGCTTATTTATAGAAAAGATAAATATATGTGTGCTGCCACTCGAGAATTTATTGAGCAACTACAAATCACAGTACGTTCTTTCCAAAACTAAACAAAAGAGATTGTCCTATGAAATCGTTTCACAACGATCTAGTAGAATAATCTCTTTTCAAAAAAGTAAACATTGCATGTAAACTCTTATAAATTTTAATGTACCTTTTTAGATATTGGAATATATTTTGTAAAATATGCACCAACTAGCAATAATACAATTGAAAATAACCAAGTAAAAACACCGCCAAAATGAAACCAATATGCAAACATATTTAATATTGCGAGTGAAAAGAAACAAATAGAAGTTAGCGCACTTTTCAATCCTTTTATCTCGGATTTTTTTCTCTTTTGATAAGCAATATACATCGCAATAACAAGAAAAAAGATAAGAACAAATGGTAACATAACTTTTAGCATTGGTAATCCCTCCAGTGTATATGCACTCTTTATATTACCATCTTATCCCATTTATCTTTTAGGCATCAATTTATTCTTATCTTCCCTCCAAAAGTCAGTATAAGTTTTATTTTTAAAGTTCACATTCACCTCAGAAAACGGCATACTTCCTCCAACTTTCAATGAGTACAAACCTGGAAATCATTAACGATTCCCCAATTTTTCAAACTATATTAAAGTATCCCCTTTTCCACTAAAGTCTCTGCGATTTGAACTGAATTCCAAGCCGCACCTTTCAATAAATTATCGGAAACAATCCAGAGGTGGAATCCGTTTGGCGTATCAGGATCTTTACGTATTCTTCCGACAAATGTATCTATTTTCCCTTCTGCATATAATGGCATTGGATACAGCTGTTCACTAGGGTTATCCTGCAAAATAACACCTGGTGCATCCATTAATACTTCCTTAATTTCCGCAACGGTTGCTTCTTTTTCCAGTTCTATATAAACCGATTCTGAATGCCCTGATACGACTGGAACACGTACACAAGTAGCTGCCATTTTCAAGTTTTCATCTTCTAATATTTTCTTCGTTTCTTGAATCATCTTTACTTCTTCAAAAGTAAAATCATTGTCTGTAAATATATCTACTTGAGGCAGTACATTAAACGCTATTGGATAATGTTTTTTATCTTTTTTCGCCGGTAATATATCACTTTTCACTTCTTTACCAGCAAGCATAGACTTAGCCTGCTCTTGTAATTCATGAATCGCATGAATGCCAGAACCCGATACAGCTTGATATGTTGAAACGATAATTCTTTCTAAACCGAATGATTTTCGAATCGGCTGAAGTGCAGTTACCATCTGTAATGCTGAACAATTTGGAACTGCAATAATACCTTTATGCCGCTCTAAAGTATGCGCATTCACTTCCGGAACAACGAGCGGTACACCTTGTGCCATTCGGTACTCACTTGTGTTATCAATTACAATCGCACCACTAGAAACTGCATGAGTTACAAATTGTCTAGATACTTCTCCCCCAGCACTAAAAAAGGCAATATCTACACCTTCAAAGCTAGTTGTTTTTGCCTCTTGTATAATTATCTCTCGTCCTTTGAATCTTACTTTCTTACCGGCGGATCGTTTTGATGAAAGCAATGTAACTTCAACTATATTAAACTTCATTTCATTCTCTAACAGTTCAATAATTTTTTGCCCTACCGCACCTGTAGCCCCAACAACAGCTACATGATAGCCCTTTTTGATCATCTTTTCTCCTCCAATATCACTTGAATGAATATTTCCACAATTTTATTTTATACGGAATTTAATCATTTGGAAAATTAAAATACATGATATAATCATTCACAAATCATGATAATAAAAGAGGGATCGCTTATGGAAATGAGACATGTTAAAACATTTTGCGCCATTGTGAAGTATGGTAATTTTTCTAAAGCTGCTCATGCGCTAGGTTATGCGCAATCTACTGTTACAGCACATATGAAAGCTTTAGAGAACGATTTACATATTCCTCTTTTCGATCGGTTAGGGAAAAAAGTGCTACTTACAAAAGCAGGTCATCAATTTCATCCTTATGCATTAGAATTACTTGCAATATATGAAAAAGCGCAAGAAATCCCCCAAAATACAGATTATTTAGAAGGTACATTAAGTATTACATCTAATGAATCATTAGCGGTATACCGATTACCACAATTATTACGTACTTACAAACAGAAAAATCCGAAAGTAAATATCGTACTTGAAACAAACACAAATGAACAAGCATTACAAAAATTACGTGAAGGAGAAACAGACGTTGTCTTCATAATTGGAGAAAGTATAGAACATAATGATTTTATTACGCGTACTTTTAGTAATGAAACATTTGGATGGATTTTACCAGCTTATTCCGCTGCACACGCAAATCCATTCCAGTTATTACAGGACACCCAGTTCATTTTTACAGAACAAAGCTGCGGCTATAGGCCAATGGTAGATCGTTTTTTACGTCAAAGTGGAAATATTCCAGCTAAAACATTTGAAACTTCCAATGTTGAAGTCATTAAACAATCCGTTATGTGTGAATTAGGCATTTCAATTCTTCCTTATATCGTTGTACAAGAAAGTTGCCAAAAAGAACAACTATGTTTTCAGCCTATCGAAACTCCAACCATTATTCAAAGTCATGTAATCTATCATAAATCCAGATGGATTTCCCCGGTATTACAGTCGTTTCTTTCCTTACTTGAACGAGACTAAAATATTAAGACGTACATATAAAAAGAGTAATTGCCTAATAAGCAATTACTCTTTTTCATTAATTAGTATACTATTTATTAGTCTGTCCCCCGCCTGCAATTAATTTACTACCTGAATATGTACCTTTGTTCATAAACACTTGATTAATTAATTCTTTTTGCTCAGCTTCCGACATTACTCCTTTTCCTTCTCCTAAATTCCCGCTTTGTAATTTCCAAATCTTATTGTGATCTGCATCAACTTTTTCATATTTTCCTTGTTTCCATCGTTCTAAAATTTCTACATATGTACTTCCCTGTACAAGATCATTACTCTTTACAATATCAATTAAGCTTTCAATCCGCTCTTGTGTAATAAAAATATAGCCCCACTTTTGATCAGCTTTCGCTTTTTGATGTGCCATTTCATGTAATGCTGTCTGTATGTTCTCATCTGTCCATTTAAAATTTTTATTAAAACCACTATTCGGCAATGAATAATTGCCATTTTCTAAAAGCTTTGCATCTTCTGCTTTTACATTACTATCAGCTAATACTTCTACTGCTGGAGCAGCTGGTGATGCCTTTTTCGCAGCTGGTTTACTATTATTTAAATAATACAGCATACCATATGTTAAACCTACTCCAATTACCGCCATACCAGCTAGAATACCTATTATTTTAAATAGTGTTTTCATCGCGCTTGTTTCCTCCCAAATATCTCTGTTCTTACTACCTAATTACTTCTTATATAAAAACTGTTCCTTCATTCAAAATATCGCATCCCATCCCCTATCATATTATTTATATATACTTCCTCATATTGTATTTCTTTTTCTTTAAAATTGAAAGATTATTCTGTTAAATATTGAAAATATTCTACAAATTTTCCCTTTATATTTATAAAGAAACAAAAAACAACGAGCGCGATAAATAACACTCGTTGTTTTTACTTTATGCACGATTTTCTTTTAACCACTTCGTAATAGCATCTAACCTCGAAACATCAAAACGTCTTTCTTCACAAACATTTAAACTGTTTAAATTCTTTACAATTTCTATTTCATTCGATTTTACACTTTTCGCCTCAATTAATTTACAATACCCATCTGTAACAGAATTTAAATTTTCATAATAACACTGAAACGATTTTGATATATGTAAATGTTTTTCAAAGTTTCTCCTTCTTTTCGTTTCATCAGATACTTTCCGCTTTCTAAGTTCTTCATCGTTCGTATATAAATAAAAATATTGATCCGGAAAACCAATTTCCCTATTTATCATCTTTTCTTTATAAAAATTTTCTATTAAAGATAATGGCTGATTAAATAGATCAAAATGAAAACACCAATTATAACTAAGTGGCTGATATATATCGCCATCGAGTATTACTAATTCATATTGCTCTGACTTCTGAACAGCTATATTCCAGCGCTCAACTTGTTTTTCAAAATACCATGTTCTATGTTCATTTTTTGGCCTTTCAAATAAAGAATTGACTTCAGGTATTATATAAGCACCATAATTCTTTTCTAATTCACGGCACGTGGTACTTTTACCAACAGCGCTTGCTCCCTCAAATGCTATTATCCCCATAGTTTCTCCCTCTTTCATTAACTAAAATTTCGTTGTTTCGCTTTTCTTCCCCATAACTTTCTCCATAAAACAATTGAAGCGACAGTGAGCATGATTGTTGTAATGATACTACCTTCAATTCCGAACGTGCCTCCATGAAGGAATTCGGGGCCATTTGTTGCAGGTTTAAATAGCGGAGTTGAATATATGGTCATCCCGCTAACTGCAAAACCGTAGACGTTATATTGTGCCCAATTCCAAATGGAATGCCATGCGCAAATCCCCCACAGACTACTGTCTTTTAAAACGTAAAAAGCTGCAAATACACCAACTAATATTATATTCGATATTGAAAGAATTGTAATACCTGGATTAAGTAAATGAAGAAAACCAAATAAGAAAGATGTCACAACAATCCCAACCCATATACGACTTCTAACAGAAAGAACCGAGAATAACCAACCTCGTACAATAATTTCTTCCGTTGCCCCTTGTATTAAAAATGCAACTAAAGAACCTACAATACCCAATATAGCGGTTACTGTAATTTTTTGTATTTGTAATGTTACAACTCCTGCTAATAGGAGTAAAATTACTGGTATTGAAATGAAAACAAATCCTATTAATGTACCTCTCAAATATTTTCTTATCCATTGATTTCTCCAAAAACCAATGGATGAAAATGATCTTTTCTCTACAAATCTAATCCATAAAAACACAAAAAATATTGCGCCGCCAAACGTTAATATCATCTCAATGTCGCTATAAATCGCCTTCATAAAAGTTGTTTCTGCTTTCGGTAAAATCAGCATAAACAACATAAATAATTCACCTAAAGTTAAAAATATAATCGCGAGTATGACAGCAAAAACAGGATGAACTTTTCTTCTTCCTTCTTTTGCTGCTTCAATTATTTTAAATTGTTTATTTTGCAATATTCTATCCTCCTAATTATGGTACTCATCAGCAATATTAAAATAATATTTAGCCTTTTATTTAAACTTATTTTTTCATATAAATGATTTTTGTTTGGAATAAATCCAAATTAGGAATAATATATAAATAAAAGAGGTGCCTTTGTGCCTTTACTATTATCACCCAGATTACTCAGTGGTATTACCAGCACTTGCTATTTCCCACCATTTGTTGTAAGATAGTAATTAAGGTCAATTTAACACTATATTTTCTTTGCATATTATCAAGTATCAATCAGGGACAGTTTGTACTCCTTATGGGTTTTTGATAATATGTGAAATTTTATTTTCATTCAAATAAGGCCGATCATATTGTAATTTTTCTACTTTTAGGAGGCATTACCATGACATTAACAGGTAAAGTAAAATGGTTTAACAGCGAAAAAGGTTTCGGTTTCATCGAAGTTGCAGACGGTAACGACGTATTCGTTCACTTCTCAGCTATCACTGGCGACGGCTTCAAGTCTCTTGACGAAGGTCAAGAAGTTAGCTTCGAAGTTGAAGAAGGTAACCGCGGACCTCAAGCTAAAAACGTTGTAAAGCTATAATTCAAACAATAAAAAGGTTGTTACCAGCAAGGTTAACAACCTTTTTAATATATAACTAAAATTTTTTACATAAAAGGAGTGGTTACATGTATCGCAATCGAAAGAACGATGTAGCAGAAGTACCACCAGAACAAACCCCTGTTTGGGAATGTGAATCAGAGGATTGTTTAGGATGGATGAGAAAGAACTTTTCATTTGAAGAAGAGCCTAAATGCCCTTTATGTAAAAGTAGCATGAAAAGCGGAGAACGTTTATTACCTAAATTAGGTTAATTTATAATAAAAAAAACCTCTTTTAATTAAGAGGTTTTTTTATTATAAATTTATGTCCTCAACATCAGTTCGCACTATAGAATACAATAATGCATCGTGTTGCTTATTTCCTTGATGAATATATCCGCGCAATAGCCCTTCCTTTTGGAAGCCAATTTTAGATAACATTCTACAAGAAGTAACATTTTCAGGATATGTAATAGCTCCAATTCTAAACAAACCTAAATCTTTAAATCCATAATCAATAATTTCTCCAGCTGCTTCTGAAGCATAACCATTTCCCCAATAGCGAGGATGCAGATCATATCCAATCTCAGATCGTTTACTCCATAATTGTAAATTGTTTAGTCCAATTGTTCCTATTAAAACGTTCGTTTCTTTTAACACAATTCCCCATCGTATTGCCTTTTTCTCAAAGTAATTTTTTGAAAAAGATTCGATCATACGTGAAGCTTGTCCAAACTCCGTAAAAGAATTCATACCGTAGTAACACGTCACTTCATCCAATGAAAAGATTTCATATATTTTTTGACAATAAGATTGTTCTATTTCAACTAAACGTAAGCGTTCTGTTTCTAATATAGGAAATGCCATAGGATCACTCCTTTCTCTCTACTCATTCATTATATCAGAAAAAATATGTATAATTAGTAAAGTCCTTATTGTTCCATAAATCAAACATTTCTAATGGCACATTCTCTCTTAATTCTATATACACGAATTAGATACCTTCTGATTGCACCTCAAACATGACGCTATAATTTCCATAAATCGAATTTTAAATTATCAAGAACTGTAAAGAAATTGTTTCTTCATTTTCTCCTTCTAAACAACCAACCTACCCCATACATTTATGGTAAAATATAGTTAATATATTATTTTATTGTGGAGGTGTAAATTTCCTATGTATATATTCATCGGCTTATCCCTCTTACTCATATTACTTATTTTTTTATTCGCAAAAAAATTCACACCAAACTCATTCATGATGACTAGCTTTAAAGGCAATAGCTTTAAGACATTTTCAATCGGTATTTTAATCGCTGCCATACTCTCACTTTCATATGGAACTTATCATGTAGTAACATTTCAACCTAGTTATTTAGATATTAAATTTAAAAATCAAAACTACACTATTTTCGGTAATGTAGGCGAATTCGGTTATTTCTCCGAAGAATTATTAAAAAAAGATACAGAAGTTCAACTATATTTCGTCTCTTGGAAAACAAGGCAGTTAAAAAATCCGGTAATACTTATAGAATATCCTTCAGGAAAACAAGAAACATGGGAGCCAAATATCGTATCAATACCGATAAATAAGTTACAAGAAAAACATGATATAAAAGATATTTATCAACTATCACCGTATTCATTTAAAGAGTCTGGAGAAATAACATTAACAATAAAAGAAAACAATGTAAAAAACAATACAATTTCCATTCAAATAAAATAAATAAAAACTGTTCCTCCATTTTGCTGAAGGAACAGTTTTTATTTATTCTACAGTATTATTCATTTAATGTAGCCATTATTTCATTGGCTATATTCTTTCCATTTCCAATACACGCACCAATTCCGACACCATAATATGAGGCACCAGCTAAATATATATTTGGATAAAGATTCGTCATTTTTTCTTGCAATGCTTGAACCGCTTGATTATGTTCTAAATGATATTTCGGCATTAAATCTTTCCAATTTGTAACTTCGACTACTTCTGGTTCACCTTTAATTCCGAGACTCTTTTCAATATCATATAAAGCTACTCGTACTAATTCTTCTTCACTATAATTTTTGATTGTTTCATATACCGGATTGGTGCTCTTATAAAACATTCTTACCAATAATTTTTGTTTACCGGATGTATGTTTCCACTTTCGACTTGTCCATGTACAAGCATCACAATGTAAATCACTGTTTTCCGTTACAATAAATCCTGTGCCGTCAGCTGGTAGTTGTTCATCTAGTATGTCAAATCCTAAGTAAATACTTATAAGAGATGAGTTTTTAAATGTATTAAACTGCTCATTTAACTCATTAGACTGTAATAAAGTTTGTGCTATATCATGCGGAGCTGCTAAAACAACATAATCAGCTTGTATTGTTTCATGATTTACAAAAGAAATCTCATATCGATCTTCTTGTTTACTTACAGCCGTCGTTATAGCACCTTTTTTTACGACAGTTTCAGTAAGCACTTCTTCTAAGCGATTAATTATCGTAGATAGTCCACCTTTAAATGATACGAATTTTTTATTTCCTGCTGATTGAAATTGTTTTTTATTCTCTTCAAAACCTTTAATAATACTTCCATACTTATTTTTATAATCCAGTAAATACGGTAATGTAGATGCCATTGTAAGCTCATTCAATTTACCAGAATATACGCCTGAAAGTACAGGAGCAATTTGTCTTTCCACTAACTCTTTCCCTAAGAAACTTTCTAAAAATAGAGCAAGTGATGTATCTTTCGTAAACTCTTTATTTTTCGTTATGAAATCTTTTAAAGCTACGATTTTCCCTTTCGTTGAGACTAGCGTACTGCTAAACAAAGACTGGGCGCTCATCGGTATCCCAAATATAGTATCAGAAGGAATCGGATGTAACATGTTTTCAGAATATATGTAAGAAATACCCGTTTCATTATATACCATTTCATCTTCTAAATTTAAATCTTTTACAAGTGGCATAACATATTCATTACGAGCAACGATTGAATCCGCTCCTGACTCCATAATGAAATCCTTTTCTTCCACACTATGGATTTTACCACCTAAATACTCTTCTTTCTCAATAAGAATTAAATTTAAATCGATATTATAATCCTTTTTTAATTTTTCTAAATAAAACATAGTAGAAAGTCCCGTTATACCTCCACCGATAACAACAACTGTTTTCATATGTGCTGCGCTCCTAACCGATACAATTAATAATTCCTTTTTATTATAACCAAAAGTCCTTATATTCGACTAGCAAGTTGCGCATTCTGTAAGAAATTAGACAATATATTTGAATATATTTTCAAATTACCTAATAAAAAAGAACTATAACATATACAAACCACGTCATAGTTCTCTTTATTTTAAAAACATAAAGTAATTGATTAATTTGTCTAGTTCTTGACTCAATGCCAATACTTTTTCATGTTGAATTCCATAATCCGATACTAAATATAAAAGTTCTTCTTTTTTTATTTCAATTACTTTTTCTAATTTCGCTAGTTCCATGTCGTTTTACATCTCTCCAAAAATAAAATGTATGTATTTCAGTATAGCCTACTTACATAATTAGTAAAAGTAAAATACGCATGTAAAATCTTACAAATTTGAAAAAATAATATACTACTAACAAAAAAGAAACTAGATTAAGCTCCCTCTTACAGATTATTGACGTTCATTAAGAATTAATAACATACCGGAATTTTTCTAATGTTATATCTTTATAATCTGGAGCTCTCTTTATATGATTAAAATAACTATATGAGAATTTAAATACATGACCAAAATCCCAATCGAATTCACTATAGTCTTTTATCCAAAATATATTTTCAGTTGGTAAAATATTTGCACGTTTAGATTGAATTAAAGGTAATCGATCTATAGGTGAGTGTAAAGTTATTCCCGTATTCAGCTTGAGCTTTTGGCTAGCTCGTAGTACGTATACTAGTTTTAAAAGCGGGCGTATCCCTCGTTGAAATATATCTATATGCCCTAAATCGTACATTATATTAATTGCGTGGGAGTAAGTAAGCAAATGCCCAATTAAATCATGATGCGATTCCGCTCGATAAATACTATTAAATTTCGATAACTCATTTAAAATGAACTGAGATACTTGTGTTGGATTACTCAATTCACTTTTTATCTCATCTTCAAAACTTAATTGTTTTACTTCTTTCGTCGTATAACCAATCCACGATCTACCTGGAATTGTTTTTCGAAATGATAAAATAAGAGTAGTAATCCCTTCAATTGCTTGATTATCGCCCCATTTTTGTAGCTCTTTCATAGCCAATAAACTTAATGACGCATAAATGACGTTATGCCCCACCCAATGAAGTTCATCAATCGTTTGTTCTAAAGATTTTATAATCATATTCTCCGCAATTTGAAAATCTATTTCTTTTTTATCATCAATCATCTCACCAATTTTTTTCTTGTTCAGCATCATCCTTGTTTGCGAATACATATTACGAGCTGTTTCTTCATTAATATTATTATCTTTCATAAAAAAATAACTAGCAATTGCAGCTGCTCCAAAATGCGCATGCCAAATATCATTTGTTTCTTTTTTGCATTGAGAAATAATTGAAAGGCCGCCTTTTAAAATACTTTTGTTTTCCATTTTCTATCTCCCCTAATAAAGTGAAACTTTAATCAGCCCTTACCAATCGGGCATTTATGGGCAGTTAATCCCCCACCTAACTTCTTTACTTTCGCTGAATTTTGAGGGAGGTCTTACTGCCCGTTAATGCAGGATAAAAATCACTATATTTTCACCCTAAAGATGGTGTCAGTACAAATAAAATGTGATTCGATTCATCACTTTTATTCAAAAATCGATGCTTCACATTCGGTGGAATACGTACAACATCGCCTTCTTCTAAAAAATATTCTTTTCCCTCCAATTCCACATACACTTCCCCTTTCATAACAACAGCAATCTCTTCCTTATCTTCATGGGAATAATGGCTTTCTGTTGTGTTTGCTTGTTTATTTAAATCCATCATTAGCATTTCAATACGTGCTTTCATAAAATCAGGTGTTAATACATCATATACAATGTGATTATTGTTTTCCCGATATACTTTTTTTCGATCTTTTTTCTTAGAAATGAGCGAATCTGTATCAATTTCGTTAATAAAAAGTGTAAACAGCGGTACATTTAATGCTTTTGCAATTAATTCCAAAACATTTAAAGAAGGATTAGCATGCCCTCTTTCAATTTGGCTAATTAACGATGTACTAATCCCTGCATAATCAGCGAATTCACGAATTGTCATGTTATTTTTCTTACGGTAACTTAATACCGTTTGTCCAAGCCTATCATGTATCATAGTAAAAATTCCTTTCGTCCATCATAATGCATGTTTCTTTGTCTTTGTGCTGACATACTAAACAAAGGCAAATAATCCTTCCCTATCATCTCTGGGACTTATATACTTACTTTTGTACATTATATCGTATTAAGTTTATTATAATAAACATTCTATCGGAGGGACAAACTTTGAAATCACCTATTCTTTCATATTGCATCTTATTTTTTGGTGTATTCGCCTTATCAACTTCTGCAATTTTTGTAAAATTGGCAGATGCTCCTGCTACAATCATTGCTTTTTACCGATTATTCTTTGCCACACTGATTCTGTTACCGTTATTACTATTTAATAAAAATAGTCGAAATGAGCTAAAAACTTTAACGAAAAAACAATGGGGATTCGGATCCATATCTGGGCTATTTTTAGCTGCACATTATGTACTTTGGTTTGAATCATTACAATATACTTCTGTAGCAAGCTCTACAGTTATCGTAACGCTGCAACCTTTGTTCTCAATGATTGGTGTTTATTTTTTATTTAAGGAGAGATTTACGAAAGGAGCGGTTATTGGTTGCCTCATCGCTATTTCAGGTAGTATCGTTATTGGCTGGCAAGATTTCCAAATTAGTGGAGCAGCTTTATATGGAGATATTTTAGCATTTATCGCTGCCGGTATCATTACTGCTTATTTTTTCATTAGCCAACACGTTCGTAAAGATTTGGCACTTATACCATATTCGGTAATTAGTTATGGAAGTAGTGCTGGCTTTCTTGGCATATTTGCTTTCACGCAACAAGAATCTTTCATCCATTATTCTACACAAACTTGGTTGTGCTTTATTGGATTAGCTTTCATTGCTACAATTTTAGGACAAACCATTTTTAATTGGTTATTAAAATGGATGAGTGCTACTTTAATTTCCATGAGCATTTTAGGAGAAACAATTGGAACTTGTATACTAGCGTACTTTATATTACATGAGACCATTTCTTTACAACAAGGACTAGGAATTACCGTTATTTTTATTGGTTTAGTATTATTTTTATTACAGCCAAATTCTAATAAAAAAGCATGACAGTATACTGTCATGCTTTTAACTATTAATTATGTACAATTAAACCATCCGGTCTAAAACGACTCATCATAATTTCATTAATAAACTTTCCTTGAGCTTTCAAATTCCCTATCTTTACTCCCTCTTCTACAAATCCAAATTTTTCATATAAAGCTTTTGCTTTTGGATTCGTTTCTAACACACCTAGTTCTACTCTCTCTAACATTAACCAATTATCAGCCAGATCAAGCATCTTCGTAAGAAGTACTTTCCCAATTCCTTTATTATGATATTCACTATCGACCCCAATGAATAAATCGCCTGAATGAGATCTTCGTCCCGGACTTTGTGTTAAACCTACAAACCCAACAATTTCTCCATCATATTCTGCAACAAATTCAAATTGATTTGGTGCTAAATTTCGAATTCTATTTTCCATAGCGTCTACACGCATGCTAGGTAAGAAAACCATATACGGTAAAACTTCATCTTGTATACATATACGATGAATTGCTCTAGCATCTTTTATTTCTACTGCTCTAACGTTGATCCCCATCTTTCTCTCCTCCATATAAATAACAATATATTTGTTTGTGTGTATTCTAGAAACGTGTATGAATGACCTTCTCACTCGTATTTCTTTATGTCATTTTCACATAATTATTTCGATATAATACTTATTTTCCTAAAAGATTAACAACTATATGGATATGGTTAACTTTTCACCTTGTTATATAAATTAAGCAAATTTTCAATCAGAATACCATTTAGTTTCATGCCGAATATATCACAATTTTCTATTTCAATATTTTTCAGATTACTATTACTTATGGTGCTACCTTCCAAATCACATTTATCGAATACAATAGGTTCCTTCTCATCTCCGAGACTTGTATTTTTAAATTGTACTCCACCTAAAGTCACCAAATTAAATTTACTGCCAGAAAGATTTAAATCTGCATATGATGACCTTCTAAAATTTATATTTCTAAACTTTGATTGACTTACATTACAATTACTCATATTCGTATTCATTATATTGCTACCAACAAATGAACTGTTTTTTAAATTCACTTGATAATACTCTGTATTTGCTAAATTACAGTTTTCGTATTGACTATTTTTCATATCTTTATTTGTAACTACACTCTCTTTGTTTGAGCTTGTTTTTATTCTTTTCACGTAACAATACTCATCTTCCGATTCAAAAATCATTTGGTAACCTATCTTTTTATAAAAGTGATGATTGTTAATTTGTCTACTAGATGTTTCGAGATCCCAAATCTTTATGTTCGGATATTCCTTTTCTATTAATTTCATAACATGTGATCCAATTCCTTTTCCTTGATAAACAGGATCTACAAAAATACGATCAATTCGACCGTACGACTTACCAGAAATCGTAACTATTATCCCTCCGATTATTTCTTTATCCATGACAACTTTGAAAGAATCCAATTCTTCAATGGAATATTCCATCATTTCAACTGAAGAATATCCTGGCGGTTGAATGTTATAATCAATGACATTATCTTGGCCGTATAGCCATTGTTTTGCTTCTGCATCAAATGTTCTTTTCATTATTTCTGTTAATTTCTCAGCATCTAAAATTGTAGCTTTTTCTATAGATAGCATTGTTGTTTTCCCTTTCATTATTACAAACCAACAACTATTGTGAATTCCATAATTATCAATTCACTTTTATTTTTAATGCTTTTCCCATTATTATATATGGAACATCATTTTTACTTGGATGAAATGGCTCTAATACATTTACCCAATCTAATCTTTCATATAACGAACGTGCTTTTTCATTGTTTATTTGTGTTGTTAAAACACTTGTTCTATTTGAAAGCCCTTCTAGTAATTTATTATGTAATTTCGTTCCAAGACCTTCATTTTGGTATTGTGGGTGAACTGCTAACTCTACAAATTCAAAACAATCTTGTAACCATTCGTCTACTTGCTCTAGATGTAACGCTTCTCTCATTAATTGATTATAGTACTGTCCCTCCATTGAGCGATAACCATAAGTAAAGCCAACTACTTCATTTTCATCATTTATTGCTACTATACCTTTAAAACCTGTATATTCTATATGCCTATTCATTCGCTCGATCATTTCATTGAAATTTGTTTTCTCAAATACTTTACAATACAATTTTGCCATATTCCCAATTAAGATTTCATCTTTTTCAATGCTTAAGAATTTCACTTTATTCCCCCCTATTAAAACATTTATATCCTTAAATTTTTAAAAACAAAGAAAATTAATACTAATCACTCTCTTTACTATTAAACTACAAATCACCCTATATTTTCCACAATTACTTAGTATTAATGAATAAAAGAAGAGACCATGTAATATCAACATGTTCTCTTCTTTTATTCATTTTCAATTTTATCCCGCTATTTGCCGGACAGTAAGACCCCCACCTCAAAATTCAGCAAAAGCAAAGAAGTTAGGTGGGGCCCTGCTGCCCGTGAACGCCCGATTGGTGAGGGCTGACCCCCCCCCACTGATTAAAGTTTCACTTTATATAATTAAAAATTAGATATTACTTAAGCCACTCGTTGCAAGTATTACTTAACTGCTGTAAATCTTCTATAAATTGACTCGCATCATATCCATCACAAACCGAATGATGTACTTGCAATGAAACTGGTAGCATAACCTTATTTCCTTCGTTAAAATATTTCCCACAAGTTATAATTGGCAATAGAAATTTTTCATCATTATTAATATTAAGATTAAATCCAGTAAAACTAGTCCAAGGTATGCTAGAAATCGGAAATACATTAGGCGGAATATTTTCTTTCGTGAAAAGACCATGAACATTAGCATAGCATCTCATATCGTCTTCATAATTTTTATAGAAAGTGCGGAAATCACTTGAATAATCCGTCCATATACTTGAAAAAGACTTATCATCTTTATGAAAGATTGTATAATTCGGTATCATTTCCTCCCAATAGCCTAAAACTCCTTCATCGTTAAAACATGTTCGAAATTTTTTATGATTATTTACTACTCTAGAAATTAAATATATAAAAACGGGATAAAATTTTATTCCCTTTTGATATACTTCCTCTAATAACATCGTGATATCAACATTCACAGTCATACTAAATGTACATTTCAACTTTAAATAATGCTCAAAATACTGCTCTCTATTCCAATCTTCTCTATCAATTACATGGAACTTCATTCTAATAGCCTCCTAAAATTTTCTTTTTATTTTAGAAGGCTAATTCCCTTGCTTTCACCATAATTGTTCACTCCTAACAGTGTACATTTCACCCTAATTATTTATTTAATTATATAACATATGTAAGAATCAATTCACATATTTCTGGAAATCCATCCACATACTATAGATAAATCAAATGAAATTTGGAGGATACATACATGAATAACAAAAATATGAATAAAAAAGAAAATGTTACTGAAAACACTACATCTATTCAAAATAATAATACTGCAAACCTTACTACCGAAGAACAAGCAATGAACGGCTTATACGGAATGCCCGAAACAACAATTGAAGATGCTGATCACGCTTCAGCTGATGATTTGACTTCAAAAAATTAATTAACTACATTGAAAAAGCCAAGGAAAATATCCTTGGCTTTTTCAACTATGCATCCACCTTTTGTATTTCTTCACTCTTTCTTGAAAGTTTACCTGGCCAAAAAGCAAATCGGCCTAACACAACTGTAATTGCGGGTACAAGTAACGGTCTTACGATAAACGTATCTAGTAATACGCCAATTGCAGTTACAATACCAAATTGAACTAATACTTGAATTGGAAGTGTACCTAACA
Source organism: Bacillus sp. D48C (assembly GCF_053345735.1). Classification (NCBI taxonomy): domain Bacteria; kingdom Bacillati; phylum Bacillota; class Bacilli; order Caryophanales; family Bacillaceae; genus Bacillus; species Bacillus sp. D48C. The sequence goes on along the minus strand of NZ_JBKFAQ010000007.1, from coordinate 2,915 downwards.
CTGCAAAAGTTCCTGCTAAAATTAAACCTGCCGATGTAATAACACTACCTGTTTGTATTACACCATTTTTTACTGCATCCAAGTGATTTTGTGTCTTTCTGTTTTTCCATATTTCTGAAACCATAAAGATATTATAATCTTCACCTAAAGCAACTAAAAATACGAATGCGTACAACGGTATCGCACCTTGAATGGCCGGCGCTCCCATACCGTAATGAAGCAATATCCATCCTGCTCCTAACGCTGAGAAGAATGATAAAACGACAGTTACAATTAAATAAATCATCGCAACAACCGATCGTAAGTAGACAAGTAATAGTAAAGCGATAATGCTAATCATTACTGGAATAATTACTGATTCATCACGTTCAGTAATTTGCTTTGTATCATATAATGAAGCTGTTTCTCCACCAATCCACAATTGATCTTCAGTATTACGAATCCCAGCATCTTTTAATACTTTTTCTACATTACTTTTCAATTTAGGAATTTGATTTAACGCTTCAATTGAGTATGGATTTTCCGCTAAAGAAACTTCATACATTTGTATTTGCTTATTTTCTTTTCCCTCTTTTGGCTCTTTCACTGTATTTACGAAAGAAAATTTCTCTAGTTCTTGTTTAATAGGAAGCTCTTTTCCTTTCGTATCAACAACCACTTTTACTGGTGCTAGTTCACCAGCTGAGAAATGATCACTAATTAACGTAAACCCTTCACGAGAAGGCATATCCTTTGGAAACGATTCTAATAAGTCATATGTGTATTGAATACGTGGTACGAACGAAGCCAATCCACCTAATACAAACACAGTTAGCATAATTATTGTCCACGGTCTTCGTACTACTACATCTCCAAGTTTTTTACTAAAGGAGCCTTTTGATTTTTCAACTTTTACAGCCCTCTTTTTCTTTCTTGCAAACTCCTCATTCATTGAAGTTGTTCTCGGTATAAACGGGAAAAATGCAATCCTACCGAAAATTAATAATAGTGCTGGTAAAATGGTTAAAGCCGCGATTCCCATTATAAATACAGCAACACTAAATGGTACTGCAAATCGATGAAAGGCACCATAATGAGCAAGTAGTAATGTTCCTAATCCAAGTACAACAGTTAACGCACTCATTATTATTGCACCGCCAGAAGCTTTAATCGCAAGTTGTAATGCTTTATATTTACTTTCTTCTTCTAACAAGTACTCTCTATATCTTGAAATTAAAAATAGACAATAGTCCGTTCCAGCACCAAACAATAATACTGTCATAATTGATATTGCTTGGGCATCTACTTTAATCCATCCGTGATCAGCTAAAAAACCGAGTGTAGGACTAATGATACCGTATGCAAAGCCAACAACAAGTATAGGTAAAATTGCTAAAATTGGCGAACGGTAAAGCAAAATTAATAGGACCAAGACTAATAATACAGTAGCCACTAACAATTTCACATCTGCTTGACTAAATAAACTAACTGCATCCGTTTGAATACCTACAGGCCCAGATAATCGAACATGTAAACCAGATTCACTTATTTTTTGTTTAAATGGATCTTCATCCACCTTACTATTCACTATTTTTTCAAGTTTTTCCAGATTTCCTTTTAATATATCCGTACCAGCAGATTTATTAAAGAATACCGGTGTAACAAATGATGTACCATCTTTTGATGCACTTTTTGATAATACTTGCTCTGGAATTGTATCAAATGGCGGTAACGTTGATTGTTCTTTTAAAGGACTAGCTTTTAACTCTTTATAAACGTCTTGTATGAGTTTATAATCCTGTGACTGTAATCCACCATCTCTATACCATACTACTAACAATGGATTCCCTGTATTATTCGGAAACTCTTTTTTCATAAGCGCTTCCGCTTGCTGTGACATAGCTGTTTCAGGTAAATTTTTTGGATTCGGTTCTTTCGTACTGTTTACTTGTGGTAACGTAAATGAAAGTAATAATGTAATAAGAACCCACACCGATAAAGTGATCCATTGCGTATTTTTCCCTGCTACAAGCCTCCCTAACATATGTAACGGGTGCTTTTTCATAAAAACCCACCTTCCTTTTTTCCTCCATTATTAATTATATATACTGGTCGGTTAATTAATCAAGAATGATTGAAAATTATGTTATAATTATCTCAATCATAAATGTCAGGAGCGAATGTATTTGGAACAAAAACAACGTCCTCTCGGAAGGCCGCGTCAAAATAAAAATACAAAATCTACAAAAGAAACCATTTTAGAAGTGGCAACCCGCTTATTTCTTACACAAAATTATCAAGTCGTTTCTATGGATGAGGTCGCAAAAGTTTGTGGTGTTACGAAAGCAACTGTCTACTATTACTATTCAACAAAAGCCGATTTATTTACCGCTACTATGACCGAAATGATGGTACGTATACGCGAAAATATGTCTCAAATACTCTCTACAAACAAAACGTTAGAAGAAAGATTATTAGACTTCGCTAAAGTTTACTTACACGCAACGATGGATATTGATATGAAAAATTTTATGAAAGATGCAAAACTGTCGTTATCTGAAAAACAATTGAAAGAATTAAAAAATGCTGAAGATAATATGTATGAAGTACTAGAAAAAGCACTCGATACTGCGATGCACATCGGAGAAATTCCGAAAGGAAACGCTACATTTGCGGCTCATGCTTTCGTATCTTTATTATCAATTGGGAATTTTAAAGATGAGAATCACAATCCTATTCTTGCAAATATAGATGAATTAGCACAAGAAATCGTTTCTTTTTATTGGAATGGGTTAGGTCATTCATATTAAACTGATTTACTTTAATAAAAGAGCATGTTTATGAAGTGACCCCTAAAAGTTAGACACGGTTATTTCATTAGGCAGCTTGATAAAAGTGAGTCCGGTATTGTACCGGGCTCATTTTTAATTTTGCCT
>NZ_JBKFAQ010000006.1:0-324932 GCF_053345735.1 Bacillus sp. D48C | reverse complement strand
AGGCAAAATTAAAAATGAGCCCGGTACAATACCGGACTCACTTTTATCAAGCTGCCTAATGAAATAACCGTGTCTAACTTTTAGGGGTCACTTCAAGTCTGCTCTCTTATGATGCCTCCTTATGTTCCGTGGAATGTTTAACACTCCCCATTCTCTTTAGTTTATTCCATCCTACCGCTACTCCTCGAAGCGATGAACATATAGATTTAATGACAACATAAGTCATAAATTGACGATAAATAAAGCGTTGTAAAATTAACCACACTAACGGTTTAGGGTTCTCTTCCTCTAATTTAAATGCAAACAGAGATGCGAGCAGATCTAATAAAAAGAATACAAAATAAAATCCTAAAACTTTTAGCGGATCGCTACCAAATAGCCCCATGATCATTAATATATCCGCTAAAGGAGCAATGAATTGCAGAACATATTGGAATAACCACATGTTAGGCAATGCAATAAACCCTAATGTTTTATGTTTTGAATTACACAAAGCTTTTCGATGTTTCCAAAGACATTGGAGCGTACCATATGACCAACGATACCGCTGTTTAATAAGACTTTTCACATCTTCAGGTGATTCCGTAAAAGCATACGCTTTTTCTTCATATACAATTCTATGCCCTTGACGTAAAAATGTAATAGTAAGATCCGTATCTTCTGCTAATGTATCTTCGCTTAAATATCCAGATTCAACTACATTCTTCTTGCGCCACGCCCCAATAGCTCCTGGAACAACTGTAATACAATTTAACTCATCAAAAGCTCTACGTTCTAAATTAAACCCTGTAATATACTCAACATGTTGCCAAGTAGTTAACAAATTTCGTCTATTCCCCACTTTAACATTACCTGAAACTGCTGCTACATTCTGATCTTCAAAGTGTCTAATCATTAGAGAAATGGCGTCTTGCGCAATAATAGTGTCCGCATCTAAAGTAACAATGATTTCTCCTCGCGATTGTTGAAACGCTAGGTTCATTGCCGATGATTTCCCGCCGTTTTCTTTCTGAATGAAACGAACTTTAGAGTGTTTATAAAATGTTTCTTTCATTACTTTTGACGTATCATCTGTCGATCCGTCATCCACAACAATAACTTCAAATTCTCTATAATTACTATCCAAAATTGAGCGAATCGTCTTAGCTATCACCTTTTCTTCATTATATGCCGCTATGACAACACTAACAAAAGGTTGATATGACGAATTAATATAGCGAGATAGCGTTTTTCTTTTCTGCTTCCATGCAAAATAAATTAAGAATAAGAATCGAAAAATCCCTAATCCAATAGCAACATAAAAAATAGTTGTTAATATATGTTTAAAGTATCCTGCCCCTGAAAAGACAGCTTTATTGTAAAGTAAATATTGCTTCCCCTCTGAAGAAACAGGAGGCATAATTTCCTCTCGTTCTTTATTCATTAAATCCGAGATTGTTACAAAACTATATCCATGCTTTCTTAGGTCTTTAATAATGATTGGGAGCGCCTCTACTGTATGGGTACGATTCCCTCCCGCATCATGAAGAAGAATAATATTTCCCTCTCCCTTATAAACGGGATTAAGAGCACGCTTTACTAATTCATTTGTTGATGGTGTTGCCCAGTCTTCGGGATCCACTTTTTCTGCTACCATTGTATAGTTCATATTTTGTGCCCGTAAAATAGGCACTATTTCATTTGAGGAATCCGGGTTAGCATCCGCTTCGTATGGTGGCCTAAACAAAACTGTAGAATGCCCAGTTATTTCCTGGATCAGACGTTGCGTCGTATTAAGTTCTACTTTTGTTCGTAGTAAAGACGTATCAGCTACGTTAGGATGCTTGAAAGTATGATTGCCAATTTCATGCCCTTCATCGTATATTCTTTTTACAATACTAGGATTTAGTTGTGCGTTTTCACCAAGGACAAAAAAAGCAGCTTTTATTTTATTCTCTTTTAATATATTTAAAATTTCTGGCGTATATTTCGGGTCTGGTCCATCATCAAATGTTAATACTACTTGTTTCCCTTTCGGTTTTCCATATCGTTGCACTTCGTATGCAGATGGTAAGGATTGATATACTTCATCTGTAAGATAACCATCTTTGCCTACTTTAAAATCTCTCAATCCATTTTTTCTTTCATTCTCAATCTGTAAAATTTCACCTTGTCCAGAATAATTTACTTCATCTAAACTATTGATTTTATGTAATACATTAGGATTTTTTTGTGCCTCAATAGGATTTTTTAAAACTTTCCATATTGTAGGATCTTCTGCTCCCAATCTCCATAACGCAACCCCCTTTGCATTGTTGTCCATTGCGATTTTCACTTGATTATAGAGAGTAACACCGTCTAAGAACCATGCAGTATGTTCTTTCTCTCCTGTTTTATATCTAAAATAAGGATTTCCACTCATGTTATCCCATTGAATTTTCATATTTGAATCATGAGCCATTGCCATAACTTCTGAGAAAGTTAAAGACTTCGCAGCTTCTTTACTATTCACTTCCCAATCATATCCATAGTTACCGAAAGCAACTATAAGCTTATTAGACGGAATATTCAGTTCTTTTAATGTATGTTGGAACCATTTATTTGAAGCAATTGGTCCTGGTTCCCCGGCTCCATAGTGCTCATCGTACATCATTACAATCATTCGATCTATTATTTTTGCTAACGCACTATAATCAAAAGCCTTATCATTAGCTGGAACATCTTGTGTAACGAGCAAATCATGTTCATGAAATTCCGTAGTAAGTTCTTTCATAAAATTTGTTAAGTTTTCTCTATCACTTTCAGGTACGGCCTCAAAGTCAATATTAATACCTGAAAACTGATTCTTTTTAACTTGGCTTACTAAATCATTAATAAATTTCGTCTTCACATCATTCGGCGAATTCAGTAACTTATGGATAAGCTCACTATCAGGGCCAGAAGCTTTTTCTGTATAGTTAGTAAGTAACGGCATAATTTTCACATGATTTTTTTTTGCTAGTTTTACAATCTCAGGTTTTATCTCACTTCTAATCGTTAAATCTTCTTTTAAATGATACCATTCTGGTACTAACGTGGTTAATGAATCGATATTTTCTTTTAAAGAAGCGGTACTATTTTCATCCCAGTTTACATAAAAACCATACACTTCTTTAGGTTGTTTACTATCGTTTGTCGAATTCACCAAATTTTTATTATCCTTCATTTCGGTATTTGGCTTGAATTCTTCGTTCTTTAACTGCTCCTCACTAAGTTTTTGATTAATTGGTACAAGTTTCGTATCTTGTTTTACAGTAGGATTCATGTTTGGAATTTCTGGTGTTGAAAAAATACTTTGAAAGAAAAAATAAAATACAACACCTACACTAACTATTGAGATACATAGAAACCAAATAAAGGCTATGTTTCTCCTTCCTTTCGGATCATAAAAAACAGGTTTTTCTTTATCTTTCTCTTGTTGAATGTTTTTCTCCATTATATTTTTCACATACTCCTTCTTAATAGAACTATAGAATAATAAAGTGCAACTTTAATCAGCCCTCACCAATTGGGCATTTACAAGCAGCCCAACCCCCACCTAACTTCTTTGCCCAAGCCAAATTTTGAGATGGGAGTTTTACTGCCCACAATAGCGAGAGAAATCCTTTTAGCTTTGAAATGAATCTCTCACTTCCATATTCTATTGATTCTTCTTTTCATTCCCTTGCTGGTGGCCCCTATTTTCTTGTTGAGACCCCCTACCATTGTTCCCTTGCTCGTTTCCATCATTTTCTTTCTGGGGTCCTCTTCCATTGTTTCCTTGCTGATTCCCATTATTTCCTTGTTGAGATCCTCTTCCGTTGTTCCCTTGCTGATTTCCATTATCCCCTTGTTGAGATCCTCTTCCGTTGTTCCCTTGCTGATTCCCATTATTTCCTTGTTGGGATCCTCTTCCGTTGTTCCCTTGCTGATTCCCATTATTTCCTTGTTGAGATCCTCTTCCGTTGTTCCCTTGCTGATTCCCATTATTTCCTTGTTGAGATCCTCTTCCATTGTTCCCTTGTCGGTCCCCATTATTTCCCTGTTGAGATTCTCTACTGTTATTCTCCTGTTGATTCCCTCTATTTTCTTGCTGGGATCCTCTTCCATTGTTTTCTTTTATTTGCTTCGATGGCTGTTCTTCTGTTTTCTTTTGTTCTTTATGCTCTGGCTTCTCATATTTTTTTTCTTGTACGGGAGACAAATCCGGTGATGCATCAGGAGATGACTCCGGCTGCAATTGTATCTCTTCTTCGTTTTCCACCGGATTAGACGGCGTGGCAGGAGGCGTAAGCGATTTGTTCTTCTCACTCTCTTGCTTTATATAGACACCTGTGCCAATTCCAGCTTTTCTAGCATTCTCTCGTACTTGCATTGTGCTACTTTGATATTCAACTGTAATATGTTTTAGCTCATATTCTTTCTTTAATTCTTTCATCGCCTTTTCCAACTGTGGTTCTAGTGCCTTGTCCTTTGCAACAGCTGTTAGCATAACTTGCTTATCATTCGTTAAATACTTATCCTCTTGACTTTGCTTTATAATCCTACGTATTACTTCTTGCAATTGTTTATTTTCCCATTGCTTCAATTCTTTTAAAATACGCCTTCCATCATCATTACAAGCCTGCAAATCTATAACACGAAAATCCTTTGTTACGCTCACCTCTAAACTTGGATTTATATCAACTGAGACGTAAGCAAATACTTTTTCTTCTGGTTGGTTGTAGAAAAACAGCACTGCAAATAGAAAACAAGCAACAAGTATTGATGCAGGTTTTAAAAAGGAAGGGATCGAAAAATGCGATGCTTTTTGTTCTTGCTCATCAAATAAGATTTCCTCCCCGATTATGCAAGAATCCCCTTTTCTTTTACACGTAATAAACTCTCCATTTGGTGTTAAAACAACTACGCTATGCTTTTTTATATCCATCACAATTCCTTTATTCATCATGCTTTTCCCCTCTTATGTAATCCAGAATATATGTATAGTTGTTTGCAAAAATAATACACATTGCAATAATGTATTTTCTATGTCGTTCCAACGTTTTACGACTTACCCTAACACGTGGTTCTATATGTTTAAGCGGTAACTTTTTCTTTCGGAACAGCTCTTCCATCATTTCCTCTTCTTTTATAATAATTTTTACAATTTCTATTAAGTGCTCACGTGTATCACGATGCTTAGGAGATTCTTTAGCAAGCTCTGAGAATGTGATTTTAAACTCAGCTAGCACACTTTGAAAATGAAGAATTTCCTCCTTACGGTTACTATTTTCCATCTCTTTCATATACTCCGTAAGCGATACTTGCATTTCTAACATTTCCTCTTGCTCATCTTCTTTTAAAAAGACAAAGTTATGTTTAGACTCCTTACGTATATAGTCAATTACATCTCTTTTTATAAGAAGATCAGCAAACGCTAAAAAGGATTTTCCTTTTGTATATGAATACTGTTCAATTGCTTCGTTAAACGCAAACAATCCAATGCTATATTCATCATCCTGTTCTGTAATATATCGGCGGCAGACAGATGAGATTGATTTTCTAATAAAAGGCTGATACTGTACGATAAACGCTTCTTTGTCTTCTTCGTTGTTTTGTATGTTACATACGATATCTTCTATTTTCGGTTTTCTTAAGATCTTCATTACTAAACTCAACACTTGTAATCTCCCAGCCTCCTTCAAATAGCAAAATGGCCACTACACAAGTGACCATTTAACCAGATTTTCTTGGTACTTTTCTTCGGTCTTGTCTTCTTGCTGTTAGTTATATTTTTCGATTCTAACTTTTCCTAACGTTTTCTTAATGATTTTCCTTTTCTCTCGGCACAAAAGTTAAGTTTTAATTTTTATCTACTTTCTTATTTTCTACCGTTCGTTTTGCTTATTCTTTTTCTATTTTATCTGCAATCCTTGAATAACTCTTCTCTATATCATTGGTAATTTCATCCTTTTATTTCGGATGCCCACTTAATCTAGTAAATTTATTAATGCTTCTATATTCTTTCATAGTCATTTTTCTTCTATTTATTTTCTTCACTATACATATTCGGAGGAATACATAGTTTTATGGGGGTCAAAAAATATTTTTTTAAAAAATACATATTTATTTCAAAAATAAAAACCATCAATTTGAAAAAGGATAATCAAATTGATGGTTTTCTTATAATATCTATTAAATTGGATTCTCATTTTGTACATTTTATCATGATTGAGGAGAGAAAAGATTAATATAAACCGATGCAGCTAAGTCATATTATCGAATCGAATGTAGTGTAATCACATATTTCTCATTCTCTTAAGTAAGGACTAAAAATAACCTATCCATAGAGCTACTAAAACCACTACGAATAAAGCAAAGCAACATGTAATATTTCGAATCCACTTTTGTATATCATCAAAATACTTTTCTATAAATGCAGTGTAAATAGAAAGCATAAGAAGTAGCACAATGAAAGTAAAGGATCCCAATTTATCGTTAAATCTTTCATTAGTAAATGTACTTACATGAAGGAATAGAAAAACAAACGTTACTATGAATAGCTCAAATAGCCTTTTTTATTCTCCCCACCACCACCTTACAGTAATTCCCTTTTATTCCATTTTATCAGAACATACTGTGTAGCAGTATATGAATATTATATTCATTTCAAAAAGGCCAACAATACAAGATCATTAGCCTCTACTTTCCATATTCGCACCTTTTATCACTTTACTTCCTAACAACCGGAATCCACATTTCACCAAATACTAGGCCATTTCTCTGTCCCATCTCAACCGTTGTATTCGGTCCACCAACATAGGCAAAATCCTTTGCTTCTGGTAAAGCTTGACCGAAGGCGATGCCAGTAAGCTTATTACTTAGCTCTTTAGCCGTTTTGTCTTCCCCTTTCACTACTAAGTATTCTCCCCTCGGAAACTGAATCACTCTAGATTCTTCTTCTATTTGTGCTTCTGTCATGACACCCGCATAATACATCATTTTGTTATTCACCGCTTCGCTCACGGAAAAAATGTATTCATTTGTAGCTAAAGCTTTTAAAGTGTCCAGCCTTCCATCTTCTTTAACAGCCGACCAAAAGTCTTCCTTTTCTTTATTTATCCCAGCAAAGTCTGTATAGTCACTCTTAATTTCAGTTCCAATACCTAACACAATAAAGCTATCTTTTTCTTCAATCGTATAATTTTTCATATTCAAAACCTTCCTTCTTTTAAAATGATTCAAATGATTTATCTTTTCATCTGATACGTTTATAATACCTTTAAACCATGTCAAAAAATGATACTGTTTAGGAGACCAAAATGAAAAAAGTTGAACGGATTAATACAATTATGCGGTATATCAACAACCGCTCCCACTTTACAATATCTGAAATTATACAAGAATTTAACATATCACGGTCGACAGCTATTAGAGACATTAGAGAAATTGAAGCTATGGGAATGCCACTTGTCGCTGAAGTTGGGAGGACCGGGGGATATTTTGTTATGCACAACTCTATCCTGCCCGTTGTTCGCTTTACTGATAATGAAGTGAAAGCTCTTTTTATTGCCTTTATGGCTACGAGGAATCAACAACTTCCCTACCTAAAGAGTCGTCAATCTTTAGCCGAAAAACTACTAGGACTCATCTCAGAAACCCAGCAAGATGATCTCGTTCTTTTAAATCAACTCTTGCTTTTCCAAGGGACTAATCCTTATAATCCCGATCTACTTGAGCTTTCTGATCTCCCCCATCCTATGTTAGAAAAACTCATTCAAATCCTTCTTTTAGATAACCATTTATTGATTACTATCAAAGAAGATGAAGAAATCAAGTCTTATCCAATTTATCTATTGCACCTTTATCAAGAAAAAAGCCATTGGATCATTGAAGGGTTTGACTTAAAAGAAGAAAAGAAGATGATGTTTCCTGTCGATGATCTCATTAATATCGAACCATATACGACGAACAAAAGGCTAAATAAGAAAAAGATTTTAGAAAAACTAAGTAAGAAGGACGAAGCAATTAACCTTGTATTTGAACTTGGTCCGACAGCAATTGCCCAGTTCAAAAAATACCATCCTTTAAAAATTTCAATATCTTATACTAATCCTTACCAATCCACAGCCATTTTAAAAACTTTTATCAATGTTAACAATCCCGATGAAGTGATGGAAATAATAAATTGGCTGCTTTTTCTAGGGAAGGATATTAAAATCAAAGAAATACCCGATGAAGTATTAGCAGATTTACAAAAACGAGTGTGCTTATACATTCCATAAGCAGTGAGCCTCAAATATTAAGCTTTATCACTGGATAATTATCCTATTTTTAAATACCATTTCATTTACTACAATGAGAGCATGATAAATAATAAAAGCACGGAAAATCTCCCGTGCTTTTCTAAATATATATTATTCCTGAAGGTTTCGTTTATCTCGTTTCTTACCCTAACTGACGTTTAAATGCTTTACTGGCGAAAAAGTAAGAGATGACCATTATACCTACGCACCAAGCGAGTGCAATCCAAATATCGTTACCCACAGTTCCTTCATATAAAAGAGCACGAATCGCATTCACGATTGAAGTTACAGGCTGATTCTCTGCAAACGCACGAACAATTTTTGGCATCGTTTCGGTAGGCACAAAGGCCGAACTAATAAATGGAAGAAAAACTAGCGGGTACGAGTAAGCAGTCGCCCCTTCCATAGACTTCGCTTTCAATCCTGGAATGATAGCTAGCCATGTTAGCGCCAGCGTAAACATCCCAAGTATTCCAGCTACCGCGAGCCACTCTAGAATATTAGCACTGGAACGGAAACCCATTAATAATGCAACAAGAATAACCACCACGATAGTAAGTACATTAGCAACAAAAGAGGTTAAAACGTGAGCCCACAATATGGATGAGCGCTTAATAGGCATCGTAATGAAACGTGCCATCAGCCCACTCTTTACATCCGTAAATAGTCGCACGGAAGTGTAAGCTACACCGGATGCGATAGCCATTAGCAAAATTCCCGGCAATAAATAATTAACGTAGTTATCCGTTCCTGTCTTTATAGCCCCGCCAAATACGTAAACAAATAATAGCATCATCATAATCGGTGTAATTGCTACCGTAATAATTGTATCCGGACTACGCATAATATTGCGCATTAAGCGCCCTAGTAATACCCCTGTTTTGCTTTTCATTTACATCTCCTCCTTTTTACCGATAATCGCAAGGAAAATTTCTTCCAACGTCGGCTGCTTCTCGATATACTCTACTTTTGCTGGCGGGAACATCTCTTTCAGTTCAGTAAGAGTACCTGTCGTAATAATTTTTCCGCCATGCAAAATAGCGATACGGTCCGCCAGTTGTTCCGCTTCCTCCAAGTACTGAGTAGTGAGCAAGATCGTTGTGCCGCTGCCGGCAAGTTCCTTGACGGTATCCCACACTTCGATCCGCGCTTCCGGATCAAGTCCAGTCGTTGGTTCGTCAAGAAAAATAACTGCTGGCGCCCCAATCAAACTCATCGCGATATCAAGTCGGCGCTTCATCCCGCCTGAATACTGGTCTGCCCTCTGGTTGGCCGCATCAGTCAGGCTAAATCTTGCAAGTAGATTATCAGCAACTTGTGCGGGATTGGAAACACCACGTAACTTAGCGATCATTATCAAGTTTTCCCTTCCAGTAAGCATGCCGTCTAAAGCTGCGAACTGTCCTGTCAAACTGATGCTTTGACGAACATGATCTGGTTGTCGCTGGACGTCAAAACCGCAAATACTCACTTCACCATCATCTTGTTTCATTAACGTCGAAAGGATATTGACCGTTGTCGTCTTTCCCGCTCCATTTGAGCCTAGCAGCGCAAAAATTTCGCCACGCTGCACCTCAAAATCCACTCCCTCTAAGACTTCTTTATCTTTAAAAGATTTTTTTAACCCTTTTATAGAAATTGCTGCATTGCTCATACTTTTTCCCCCTTATAAAATTAGATTACATACACCCTCTATTTAGTATCACTGATAATCTGTATTACTTAGTACTGGTTTAAAAATATAACTGAATAGCGATGGCGGCAATTCACATTTGTAACCAGCTAATCAGTCGGTATTACTAATTGCATTTATTTTTTTCTCAATTTCTTCATAATACTTTCATTCAAATCTTCACGATACTTGGAGACATACGTTTTAGCGTTTGCCACTAGTTCGTCAGCAAAGGAAGCCACGTCATCCCCAGTAATGTCAAGCACTTGTCTTCCTTCCGCTGCACCCGCTTCGAACAAATCGATTAATTCATACTGTATGTGTAACATATCCATCCCGTTACCCGCTGAGAAATTCCACATGTAGTTTTGAATTTTCTTAAATACAAATTGGTAGTCCTCTGGCAGAGCCTCAACTCGTGCCATCATCATTTTGTACTCTTTTTTATCACCAATTAACTTTTTGAACATTTCTAACATCTTATTTTCCTCCTTTTTTATAAAGCCGAACAAGAAATTCTCAAAGTATCGGCCAGAACATTTTATCTTATGAACCTATTTTGACTTCAAGACGTTAATTTTTGACGATACAAAATCCCATTTTTCCCAAAACAATTCAAGCTCCTGGCGGCCTTCTTCATTTAATGAATAAAACTTACGAGGAGGCCCCATATCTGATGGTTTCTTTTCAATATTCACAAGCTTTTTCTTCTCTAATCGTACGAGGATAGTATACACCGTACCTTCTACAACTTCGGTAAACCCAAGATCATTCAGGTGGCGGGTAATCTCATAGCCATACGTTTCACGGCGACTAATGATTTCCAGTACACACCCTTCCAGTGAACCTTTCAGCATTTCAGTTAAATTTTCCATGTCCTGATCCTCCTTTACCCCCTATTCTGTCTGGCTTATATTCAGTACTACAGAGTACTAAGGCGAATTTTTACTGAATAGCTTTTGAGTAAAACTACACTATTCAGTATTACTTATTACAACTACATTGTATGACTAAGTAGTTGTGGATGTCAACTTTATTTTCAAAAAAATTAAAAATCCGCTTTACCCTAACCGGATACAGTCTCCTTTTTTTGTTGTAAGGGCCGTCAAACTAGTAAAACAGCGCTGATTCAAAGTGTAATTTAAATCAGCTCTGCTTTATTGTTTTCATACCGATATATCATGTTTTTTCACGATACAAATTGTTTCTCACTACCATTCCCATTGCATATAAAGCATAAAGGCAAGTGCGGTCAGAGAAAATTCCCAGAGATTATCCGTACATGATACGAGCCCCTAAAATACAATTCTGTTAGAAATTTGTTCTCTATATTCTCTTTTATTTTATTTCTGATAGTTGATTCACAACACTATCTAAAAATTTTTCTACCTTTTCTTTTGATGTATCCGGCGCATGATAACCAATCGTAAATGTAAGTCTTCCATTATAAGAGCTTACTCCCATTGAAAAGAATGGTGCATACATAATAGGCGATGCCATATACCCGTCCTCAGCTTGAATTTGACCAAACTGAATAGGTTCCTCAGCGATCACTCCCAAATTTGTCAGTAATGGCAACGCCATCCCCATCTGTACAGCCTCTTCATATTGCTGATTATACATTTCCTTCACTGTAGATAGCTTCATTTCTGCCAGTAGCTCCATTCCTGCTGCTGAAGAAAGACCTGGATTTTGAGACTTTATTTTATCCATTGATTGTTTAACTCGAACAAGAGTCTGCTTAAATGTTTCATCGTCTTCCATTTTAATCACTGGCATTTCCATACCGGATAAGTTGCAAATAGCACCAGTTGTATTATTAGGCAGATATCGACGTAAATCAATTGTCAAGCCAATCATTTTTTCTGCAGTGCGAGGTTCTGCATACACAGTGAAATGTGATAAAGCTCGGAAGTATGCAGTCATGATTACATCATTCAAGGTAGCCTGTTGTGCTTTTGTCCATTGGGTTAAACGTAGAGTTTGCTCATGGCTCAATCGCCGTACGGACATTTGGGGAAATTTATTTTTGTTAGGTTGAGATGGAAAAGACCATAACGATGCCTGTTGTTCTTGGTTAGGACGATACGCACTTTTTATGTCCGATATTCCAGCGTATTTGAATACATGTGATTGATCTCGACAACTCTCATTTCCCTCATCAAATTCCTTTATAATTTGCTTCTTAGACCGTCCCAATGAAAGGTGCGTATATATTGTTCCAAGCAATTTAATATATTCCTTGACTCCTGCACCATCTGAACATAGATGAGATAATTTCACAACTAACATATCTGTTGTAGTGCCCCGTAATAATTTCGTTTGAACCATAGGCCCCTGTATACGATCACCAGGTTCTTTAATAAAATCTATTGCCATTATTTCAAGTTCTTGATTATTTCCTTCTGCAAAAAAGCAAATAGATGAGTTAGTGTCAGATGAATGTTCCTCCCAGTAAGGAATATCATTTTCTACAAACCGGCTGTTCAAAACTGGTTGCAATTGCAACGTTATCCTTACTGATTCTTCAAGTATTTCCTTGGATATACCTACAGGAAAATAAAGAACTGCATTAATTTGTTGATCTGCAGAATAAAGACCTAATACATAATTCATTCGATCTTGTGGTGTTACTGAATACTTTCTTTTCTCCATAATTCCGTCCCCCTTTAGGACTTTTTGTATAACCCTATTTTCCATATGCTTGTAATTTTTCTAGTCATTTTTCTTCAAGAGCTAATAACGCTTATTTTTCGAATTTTTAACGAAATCATCTTCTCCGTATTGGTTTCATTCTTTTTGCAGGTGATATATCCATTATTTTATTGTTATTAACACTGCCTAACCTCCCAATTAAACCAAACAAAAATAAATTAAGTTTACATATACATAAACATTTTATTATAACGTCTATAAATTATCAATACAGCAAATAAATCATTTTTATGTCTGTCAATAAAAAACAATATATTCAAGGGCTACTTCATAATAAAAGATTGATGTGCATGTATATGTACCCATATCACTATCAAAATAAGAATGAGAATTTTTTCAACAAAAATAAGCTGCAGATATTGATTTTACAGTAAAAAAAGCCCCTCCATTTTGAAAATGAGTAGGGCTATTTCCAATTTGAATTTTATAAAAGAATGATTATCATAAATAATATTTTACTTTTTAGTCTACCTTATTATTTTTAATCCATTTTCCTAATAAATGAATGGATTTTATTCATATAATTTGAAGTGGTATCGTTGGTTTTTAAAAATAGAAAGCTTATTTTCAAATCAAATGAAAAAGAGGTGAAATTATAGATATTCATGTAAAAATTTCGTTTTGGGGATACTTAAAATCTTAAGGTGATGGGCATGTGGTGTTACACTTTAAAAGCTTTATAAAATTATAAAATTTATAGATATAGCAAATTTTCTTTATTAATAATCATTTGTATGTATGTACGTTTACTCACACACATACAAATGATTTATAAAGCCACAATTAAGTGAAAACATCTTTTCCGTTACGATAACATCATAGCCATATCTTCTGCTGCATTTGTAATTAGTTTTAAACCAAATGTTTCTTGTAATACATCAAGCACGCCAGCTGAAATAAATTCAGGAGCCTTTGGACCGATGCGAATATCTTGAATCCCAAGACTAAATAGCCCTAGTAAAATGGCAACCGCTTTTTGTTCAAACCATGATAGGACAATACTTACTGGCAATTCATTCACTTCACATTGAAAAGCATCAGCTAAAGCAGCCGCTATTTTCACTGTAGAAATTGAATTATTGCACTGTCCTAAATCAATGTAACGCGGAATTTCCGTACCAGGTACAACACCGTAATCCACATCATTAAAGCGGAATTTCCCGCAAGAAGTTGTTAAAATAACCGTTTCTGGCGGAAGTGACGTTGCTAATTCACGATAATATTCTCCGCCTTTTCCCGGTGCATCACAACCGGCGATAACAAAGAAACGCTTTATTTTCCCTTTTTTTACTGCGTCAATAATTTCTGGAGCTAATGATAATACTGTATTATGATGAAACCCTGTCACTAACTGTTCATCCGACTCCATATGTACTTCTGGAAGTTCTAGCGTTTTTTGAATTAACGTTGTAAAATCATCATTTTCAATTTTTTGTACACCTTCTAAACCTGCAATGTCATATGAAAAGAATCGATCAGAGTACGAGCCTTTAATTGGCATAACACAGTTCGTTGTAGCTAATATGGCACCAGTAAATTTTTCAAAAAGGCGTCTTTGATCATACCATGCCTTACCGATGTTTCCTTTTAAATGTTTATATTTTTTCAGCTGCGGGTATCCGTGTGCTGGTAGCATTTCAGAATGCGTATAAATATTAATGTCTTTTCCTTCTGTTTGCTTTAATAGTTCTTCTAATGCAAATAAATTATGGCCCGTAACTACAATTGCTTTACCTTCTACACGATTTTGTGTAATTTTTACAGGTTCTGGCACACCAAAATGATTCGTATGTGCCTCATCCAATAACTCCATCACCCGTAAAGCTGATTTCCCAACTTTCATAGCCATATCAATATGCTCTTGTTCGTTAAAATTAGAATTTGTTAATGTCATATATAAAGCTTCTTGTGTTGTAGCATCTACAAATGCATCCGTATACCCTAGCTGAGCAGCATGTGTGCGATAAGCTGCAATTCCTTTTAGCCCAAACACAATCGTATCTTGTAAACTCGCAATCGTTTCATTCTTACCACAAACACCCATCACTTTACATCCGCCTGTTGGCGTTTGTTCACATTGATAACAAAACATATCATCCCACCCTCTCCCAATCATTTATTACACCTTAAGCATAATACCCATTGAAAAAAAGTGATGTGATATCAATCACAATAATATATAAAGATTTGTGACAGTTCATATTGTTGACATAATATTTTTATTGACACTAAAAAATGTACATTAGTGTGCACACATCTTTCGATACTTTTAAATAGCTAAATAATTAATTTGGAGAAATATATACAACGAAAATTTTTTGAACCCTTATACAAATAGTTGCAATTCATCACATATGAAAATAGACATACAAAAACGCCATCCTTTTCTATCATTCAATAGAAAGAATAGCGTATTTTTTATTTTAAGGAACTATCATTTTTTATTAAAGCCTTTATTGTAAAGCTTTTTATTTACAATACATTTACACTATCTTAACATTACTTACATTATTTATATGATATATTTATATAGAAACTACTTAAGAAATTTCATATACATTTTATCTTTATGATCTCTTATCTAATCAATAAAAAGATCATGTTATATTTTTATAACAGGGGTGAATTAGAATGACTGAAACTTTAAAAACACTTATAATGCTTGATGCTACTTACGTTGTTATAGCAATTATGACAGTTCTAGTATTTGTATACTTGGAATTAAAATCTCAGTAATACATGCTGGCGTAATCGACAGATTCAGCATTTAAATATAGTTAGAAGAAAGAGAGGAGAAAATTATTTCTCCTCTCTTTTGTATTTCTACAATTTCTTATTTTAATAAATCCAATGTATGTAAAAGTAATCCTCTGTCTCCTACTTCTCCATGACCAGGTACTACCGAATCTATATTTCCATATCGCTTCAGCACATTCTCAATCGATGTAGACCATTCATTTACGTATGCATCTGCAACATTTCCTAAATCTTTTGCTTCCGCAGATTTCACTAAACAGCCTCCAACTAAAATTTTATATTGTGGCAACCAAACAACAATATTATCTTCTGTACGTCCTTTCCCTGGATGGAACGTTTCTACTTTTGTATTGCCAAACTTCAAACTCGTAATTGTTTGTAAATCTCCAAGCGGCTCTTCATATCCATTTTTCTTTGCTAATTCTGCAGTTAATGCTGTACTATGCGCTTTAATACCTCTTTCTTTCAACGTTTTTATTCCGCCAATTCGATCAGCGTGCGCATGTGTAATAATGAAATCCGTTACGCGCTTCTGAAATTTCTTTTCTACCATTTCTATTAGTTCCTTCGTTAATTTGTCATCCCAATCTGAAACTCCACAATATTCATACTTAATCTCCTCTCATTACAAATACTCCATTTTTCTATTACATTTAAAATCAAAATTGTATTTTGTTAAATTATAACATTCAGACTATAATTTATTTATAGCCCATTAACGGAGGTGTTTGCAATGACTCTCTTCGCTTCACCATCATTATTCATAGTAGCAATCATTTCATTTGCACTAGCTTATTTCATCGGAGTAAAACAATACACTTGCCTCTTATCAGGATTCAACGAACGCCGCGTGCTTGATAAAGTGACACTATCAAAAATAGTAGGTCTTTATAATTTAATTGCTGGTGTCATTGCGACAATCGGTAGTGTCTTCACTACTCCTAATGCCAAAATCTTATTTCCTATCATTATAATTGGACACGTTATAATCGCGGCTTATGTAAATACACGCATGGTGCAGTGAAAAAGATCACCCAAATGGGTGATCTTTTTTATAATTTATCAACATATTGCTTCGCTTCTAGTAAGGAAAAACCAAAAGCTTCTCTTACTCTCTTAACTGCTGTAATTTTTTTGCCTTCTTCTACAAGCTGGCGTAGTTCTTTATTAATTTCAGGTTCTCTTTCTACAATTCCCAATTCTTTCGTAATTAATTGTAATCTATCTTCAATTCTCTTTAAACGCGCATCATTTTTCTTTTCAATTGTAGTTAATTTTTCAGCGATATAAATGAATCCAAAGGCTACTATCGGTATAACCATCCAGAATTCCATGAATGTTCCCCCTTACTAACTTTCATTTGTTTTATTTCACTGACTTATCAGCTTTAGTCATTGAAATCATTCATTCCTTACAAGGAAAGGGCAAACTAAAACTTTCTCAAAAATTAGTACTAGACATGATTTCTCCTCAAGGTTGCTCAAAATGGACTGGATTAGGTGTTTTTCTAGATGATTCTAATGAAGAATTACAGATTTATTCACTCGGATGGGGCGTCGGATTTCAATGTATGATGGTTTGTTATCCATACTGCGGGAATGGCGCTGTTATTATGACCAATTCCGATTTAGGTGTTCATCAAATGGAAGGGATCATTGGTGAGGTTGTAAAAACGTTATCCTTATAATGAAAATAAAGAAGCTGTTCCTTCCAGCTTCTTTATCTATATAACATTTTTCGCAACAATTTTTATATGTTCTGGTGCGATAATCTCCGTTATACTTTCCTGGAAATCTTCATGTAACATTTCTTCCAAATGTTCTAACTGCACTTCAACATGAGTGCATTCTAAATTATGTATATTTAATAGTGCATAATGATCTTTTTTCTTAATTACTAAATATTGATTTTCCTCTGTCACAAGTACAGAACCTAATCGGACTCCTAGTAAGCGTTGATCATCAAACTTCATAATTACTTCTCCTTCCCTTATATAAACGAAACTACAATGAAAATAATTACATTTATGGAAAAACACACTTATTTAGACTATATCATAATTTACTAAAATATAAATATCATTTTTCCTTTTAATAAAGTGAAACTTTAATCAGTGGAGGCCTTACTGTCCGTTAATGTGGGATGAAAATCCCTATTTTTTCATATATTTCGATACAAAAAACTTTCTCAACACGAAATTTGAATTTTCAGTTTTTAATTCTATGAAAATCTATTATAATAAAGTTAATAAATGTTTGACCTCTCCTAATTCATGTACATATGGATGATCAGTAGTTATTGCTACTGATCTATTTTTTTGATTTCAGAAAGCAAATATACTGCATCCTTTCCTACACCACAAATAAGCGCAGAGCCTCTTTGAGATTGCCACGGCAATCCGATATAATACAATCCTCTTACTGGACTAACTCCCTTTATATGATTAGGAAATCCTTTTTCATTCACTGCCTGTTCAATTTCAATCCAATTATAATTTTGAACAAAACCAGTTGACCATATAACGCTTTCTGCACTATAAATATCACCATTCTGAAACATAATGTTATTTCCTGATGCACTTACTACTTTTTCTTGTAGTTTGATTGCTCCATTACGAATAAGTTTCTTACCTTCAAAACCGAAAATAGGGTCCTTTCTCTTCTGAAACCATCTTCCCCTCTTTGTATTTATTTCAGCGTACAATAAACCCACTTTTTCTAGCAGATTAAAAATACTTTTTCCAAAAAGTTGTAACGGTAAAAACGTTAAGGGATGACTAATAGACACCGTAACTTCATGCGTTTTTGCAAGTTCTACTGCGATTTGCATTCCTGAATTTCCGCCACCTACTACAAGTACCTTCCCCTGTGGAATTTGCGATGATGATCTATATTGTGATGAATGTATTTGAAAAATATGTGGTGAAAGATTTGCTGAAACTGAGGGAATAAATGGATGCTGAAAACCACCTGATGCGATAATAACTTTTTTCGTTTGTAAAATTTCTGTAGGAGTATGTAATTCAAATATTTCTTTTTCTTTCTTTATTTTTAGAACTTCCGTTTGTAATTGTACCGGTAATTGAAAATGTCTTGCATATTCTTCTAAATAAGTTGCAATTTCATCTTTATGTGGAAATTCATTCCTTGCTCCTTTTAATATCCTACCTGGTAAACTACTATATTCACTCGGTGTAAAGAGCCGCAAAGAATCATATCTATTTCTCCATGAATCACCAATTCGGTTTCCTGCCTCGAGTAATAAAAAATTATATCCTGCCTGCTTCAAGTAGTATCCTATTGTCAATCCCGCTTGACCAGCTCCAACAATGATTGCATCTAACATCTTTTCCCTCCTCCTTACAACAAATGAATATATGCTCATTTGTTCATGTATTTTATCATACGATTTATTTTTCAATAATTCAATCTGTTTAACAACATGAAAAAGAGCAGTTCACTACTTTATGAACTACTCTTCATTACATTTACCACGTAACTACACTACTTAACCCATGAATATTTGTATATGAATCCTTTCTACTCCGACAATTTTTCCTCATAAAATATAATTCTATTTAAAAACGGATCAATCACAGTTAATTCAATTGTACCCCAAGGTGTTTTTTCTATATTCGGCTTCGAATAAGCATATTCTTTACTTAATAATACAGAATGATAATCCTTTACATCATCTATTTTGATCCGAATCGTACCACCTGGTGAGGCATCACCATGATGTTCTGATAAATGTATCACAGTATCATCTAACGAAATTTGTATATATAATGGCATATTTTCCTCATACCGATGTTCCCAATCCAGTTTAAATCCTAAAAAACCTATGTAAAATAGTTTTGCTTTTTCAATATCAAAAATTCTAAATATAGGTGTAATCATTTATAACTTCATCTCCTATTTATAAACATCCGCAGCCAATTCCCTCAAAACATCCACATTCACTACTTCAAAGCAACCATTGTTTTTCTTTATAATCTCTTTATCACAAAAAATATTTAATGTACGTAATAGGTGCCGATAACTCGTTCCTAACAATTCAGCTGTTTCCGTTAAATTCCCACTAAACACAATTCGATTTCCGTGCTGCACCGCTCGTTCCCCTGCTGCTAACATGTAACTTGCAAGTCTATTTTCAAGTGGATATAGTAAATTAATTGTACTATTTTTTGAAAGTCGATTTAACTTATGTGCTAACGATCCACAAATACATCTTAAAAATTTCGCATCATGAAATAGCTGATTTCTCACTTTTCCTAAAGGTAAAGCAACACAATATGAATCTGCCATTACTTGTACGTTTGAAGCAGTCTTTTGAGAATGAATTAACTCAACATCTCCTAACAGCTGCAAACTATCATAGAAACATAGCAATACAGATTTCCCGTTACTTAATGTATTAAACGCTTTCGCTTTTCCTTCAACGAAGAAAAATAAATACTCTATTTCTTCATTTTCTCTACAAATAAACTCATTCTTTTTAAAAAATATAAGTTCCATATATGGCTTCATATCATGACTAAAAAATGAATCAATATTATTTTTCTTCATATACTCTGCTAGTTTAATAGAATTACATACTTTCTTCATAGTCCCCCACCTTTACAACTCATCCCCATTGTAATTAAAATTTTCTTCTTCCACTATGACATATGTCATAACAATACACAATTTCAGCATGATACAGTCATTACAAATATGAAATATAAAGGGGATATTACATTGTATAACTTTCTTTCTGTCTTTATTGGTGTGCTCATCGCCGTTATGCTCCCATTGAATGGAATTTTATCCGAGTTAATTGGGAAGTATACAGCAAGCGTTGTCATTCACCTCGTCGGTTTAATTGCAGTTATCTTCATTTTAATCTTAAACAAACATAAAATTCATTTCGATAAAGGTATTCCGATTTTTTTATATAGCGCTGGAGCGATTGGAGTATTCACTGTTCTTTTTAATAATATAAGTTTCTCCGTCCTCGGTGCCTCTATTACGATCGCATTAAGTTTACTCGGTCAATCTATTGCTTCCATCGTTATTGATCATTTCGGCTTATTAGGAATGAAAGTTGCAAAGTTTGAAAAGAAAAAACTAGTTGGATTAGCATTCATCTCTTCTGGGATTGTTATCATGACAATTTATTAATGGGGGCAAAAATATGTTATATATTACGATCGCTATTTTAGCTGGTGTTTCTATCGTCGTTGCTAGAATTATTAACGCGAATTTAGCAAAGGAAATTGGAAACTGGGAAGGCACGTTTTTCAATTATATTACTGGATTATTTTTCTCTATGTTATTTTTAATTTTCAGTTCAGATTCATTGTATATCCCTATTCATACGTTGCAATCTATTCCTATCGCCGTGTACTTAGGCGGATTAGTAGGCGTTATCGTTATTTCATTATCCAACTATATTACTCCTAAAATATCAGCCTTTTATTTAACATTACTCATCTTTATCGGACAATTATTTGCGGGGACTATTATTGATTTCTTCCTGACAAATGAACTCTCTATCGGTAAAGTTATCGGTGGCATTTTCGTATTAATTGGGCTCACTTACAATTTACTCATAGATCGCCCGATAAAAACTGTGAAGCATAACCAAGTTCAACTATAATACTTTACGCTTACCTATCATATATTAATAGAAAAGCTCTTCACACAAAGTAATAGAGAGGAGAAAATCCTATTAAAAAAATTATTTTATTGTTAGGTAGCGTATTAATTATTTCTGGAATTGTATGGTTTGTAAACTCGGGAAAATCTATTCAAGATCTGTATACTGCAAATAAGCCGAAAAAGAAAGCTACTATTATTTCAAGCTCCCGAGATCCAAATGAGCCTCCTGTTTTTTTAGGAAAACAGGAAATAAAAGATATACATGTCGAATCAATTAAAACAAAAAAGGATATCTTTCTCACAAAAACAGATGAGTTAAAAACGTTTATTAACAGTATGAATACCGCAAAAAAAGGCAAATTAACATTGGATGAGGAAGGATCAGATTTAATAGATTGTGATATGTGGATTACTTTCGAAGATGGAACTTATAAAAAATATTTCATATGGGTAGTTGATCATCACAACAGCGAAGTGATGATTGCTCAGCAAGATACTCCTGATGATGTAAACCTTACGTACTATCAGTTAAACGAAGATAGTTCAAAAAAAGTTTATAATTTATTTAAAAAAATTATTTAAACGAAAAAGTCATGAGCACGCGAGCTCATGACTTTTTGCACTATATATACTCCGGGAACACTTTACATCCCTTTTCCTGCTCTATATCATGACCAAAGAAAATAATTGGTTTCTCTTTCGCCACAACTTCTTTTAAACGTTTAATTGAAGATAAAGCTAATTCTGAATCAAATCCTGCAAACGGCACTTCATCTTCAAAATTCTCTTTCGTATAAGATGCATCAATCGTTAATAATAT
Organism: Bacillus sp. D48C; assembly: GCF_053345735.1. Taxonomy (NCBI): domain Bacteria; kingdom Bacillati; phylum Bacillota; class Bacilli; order Caryophanales; family Bacillaceae; genus Bacillus; species Bacillus sp. D48C. Next base: position 303,041 of record NZ_JBKFAQ010000006.1, on the reverse strand, counting down.
CGGACCGGATTTTTCTGTCTCAATTAACAGTGACTGATGCCCTGGCGAATGTCCTGGTGTATACAATAACCGAACACCAGGTACCACTTCATAATCCCCTTCAATAATTTTGTAGTTCAAATGCGGCAATATACACTCTTTCAAATATTCTTCTCTATATTGCGCCGCCTCATATTCAGCACGCTGTATAATGATTGGCGTATTCGAAAAAGCACCATTTCCTCCCGCATGATCAAAATGCAAATGTGAACTAATAATATATAGGAGATCATCTGGCTCATACCCTGCACGCTTTAAAATAGTTATGATTCTATCTTCTTCAGTCATTTTCGGTAAAATCTGTCCTTCAACAAATGTACCGTTAAAAAGACCTTCATTATTAACCGCAATTTCTGGCATACCTGTATCTACTAAAATAGGCCCTTCTTCCGTCTCCAAAAGATAACACCATACAGGTAAGTTCAATAAATTTCCCGGTGTGAGCGTACTATTAACAGAAGAATGGTCTAACATACAACGACCTGCTGGGATGAAATAAAGCTTTTTTACTGTCATTATGTATCCACCTTTACATTTAATTTAAGATAAAGTAACACAATAAAAAATTCTGCTTTTTAGAAATAAACTCCTTCCACACTTTCATACCAGCATAAATAAAAAAGAGTGTACTTTTTTACATAATGGCATTTCACCATCTATAATAAAAGAGTAAATGACTCTTACTTTAATGGAGGGAATAGAAATGAAAGCAATTGGTTTACATGAATACTTACCTATTGAAGAAGAAAACAGTTTAATTAATATTGAAGTTGAAAGACCTGTTGCTACAGGAAGAGATATACTCGTTAAAATTAACGCAATTTCCGTTAATCCAGTTGATACAAAAGTTCGCTCTCCGAAAGATAAAAAAGAAGATATAGCAAAAATACTCGGCTGGGATGCGAGTGGTATTGTCGTACAAACGGGCGAAGGTTGTACGTTATTTAAAGAAGGCGACGAAGTGTTTTACGCTGGAAGCATTACGAGACAAGGTACATATAGTGAATATCATTTAGTTGATGAAAGAATCGTTGGTAAGAAACCAAAAACGTTAAATGATGCTGAATCTGCCGCAATTCCTTTAACAGCGATTACAGCTTGGGAAGGTTTATTTGAACGTTTAGGCATTGATCATACTAAAAAAGATACGAACTCATTTAAAAACATTTTAATTATCGGCGGAGCTGGTGGTGTCGGTTCAATTGCAATTCAACTGGCGAAATGGGCTGGACTAAATGTAATTGCAACTGCTTCCCGCGGCGAAACGATAGACTGGGTTAAAAAGCTTGGAGCTGACCATACAATTGACCATCATGCCCCTTTAAAAGAGCAATTACAAAGCCTTGGATTCAGCGATGTAGATTATATTTTCTGCTTAAACAATACAGATCAACATTGGCAAGCAATATGTGACCTTATTAAACCACAAGGCAAAATTTGCTCTATCGTAGAAAATGAACACCCTCTTGAAATGGGTATTTTAAAAAGTAAAAGTGCTACACTCGTTTGGGAGTTTATGTTTACAAAAGCAATGTATGAAACTGGCGATATGATTACGCAGCACGAACTATTAAATAAAGTAAGCGAACTACTAGATGAAGGCATTTTAAAGACTACCTTAAATGAAACATTAACACCGATTAACGCTGAAAACTTAAAGAAGGCACATGCACTACTTGAAAGTGGACGTACCATCGGGAAAATCGTATTAGAGAAATTTTAATCATGATAGTGACAGATAGTATGTGAAATTATATCAACGATTTTTCAAATATATCTATCACAAATCAAATTATATCAACAATAAGAAAAGGCTGTTCCAGATGAACAGCCTTTTCTTTATTTACTTGAAATCTCTTTATTGTTTTGAACGTCTAACGGAGCTCGCTTCCCTATTCCAAAAGCATAGAAACTAATTGTAACGATAGCTAAGAAAATAATACCTACAACTAGTGAAATACGAGTATCATCGTTAAACCACATTCCGATTAATACCATAATTAAAAAGGCAATCGTTAAATAGTTTGTTACAGGAGCAAATGGCATTTTGAACGGATGATCTTTCATCTCTGCTCCCTTTTCTTTTCTAAAACGAATTTGACTAATTAAAATGACGAACCATGGTACCATACCAGGAAGTACGCTCGCACTATATACATATACGAATAAGTTTTTCGGTGCAATATAGCTTAATACAACACCAACCGCTAAACCGATAATTACGCCAACTGTACCAAATAAAGGTACACCATTTCCAGAAAGTTTTGTGAAATATTTTGGTGCTTGTCCATTTATCCCTAACGTATAAAGCATACGTCCAGCACTATAAATACCACTATTACAACCAGACATTGCCGCTGTAATTACAACGAAGTTAATAAGTCCAGCTGCTGCCGTAATACCAACTTTCGCAAAAGTCGCTACGAACGGGCTACCAATTGTACTTAATTGATCCCACGGATACACAGTTACAATAACGAAAATAGCACCAATATAGAATATTAAAATACGCCAAATTGTACTTTGAATTGCTCTTGTAAGTGTCTTCTTCGGATTTTTCGCTTCACCAGCAGTAATCCCGATTAATTCCACACCTTGATATGCTCCAACTACAAGTGATAATGCAAAGAAGAATCCTGAAAAACCACCTGTAAAGAAACCGCCATTTGACCAAAGATTAGATATACCAATCGCTTCTCCACCGTTACCAATTCCGAAGAAAATAAGACCAAATCCCGCAATAATCATTAATAGAATCGTAACAATTTTAATCATCGCGAACCAAAATTCAAATTCACCAAATGACTTAACAGAAATTAAGTTAGCTGCACCAAGAATGACCATGGCAATTATACCTGGTATCCAAGCTGGTAAATCCGGGAACCAATATTGCATATACGCTCCAACCGCGATAATTTCTGACATCCCAACGATAACCCACTGGAACCAGTTACTCCACGCTGTCATATAACCAGCTAGCGGATGAATATACTTATGACCGAATGTCGCAAATGAGCCTGTACTTGGCTCCATATACAACATTTCTCCCATGGCACGCATAATGAAGAAGATAAAAATACCTGCAATTGCATAAGCAAGCATTACTGACGGACCTGTCCATTTAATTGTGCTGGCTGACCCCATAAATAAACCAACACCAATTGTTCCGCCTAAAGCAATCATTTGAATATGACGTGCTTCTAAACCTCTTTTCAATTCTTTGTTTGCCACTTCACTTCCCCCTCTTAGATGATTCATAGCCGCATTTTAAAACAAGATGCTTTCCCCTAATTCCTTTCGGCCCTGAAAATGATGAAGCAAACGTCATTTTACACTAGCTTTAAAGCTATCCTAAAATCGTTTTGTGCTCCTAATAAAATTCTCAAAACCTTCATCTTCCAATATTCTATAAATCTTAAAATTACTTACCTTATATTAATTTATTAATCTGAAAAATTCAATTATTTTTTCAATAAATTATTATACATAAGCCTGCTTAATTTTTAACTAAATTAACAATAAAATACATCTATTCAATATGATTCCGGTATGAATATTATTACAATATAAATAACCAAGGATGGCATTTCTTCCTCGGTTTCACATCTCATGTACTTCAATCTTCATAGTTGATAACGTGATTTCCCAAACGTTAGATTCATATACCAATCAGAAATTTAATATATTAATAAATTACTAACTTCTTTAGTCCAGTCCAATTTTGAGGCATAAAATATAAAAGAGTCTCATTTTTAATGAGACCCTTTTACCATTTCATATTTAAATTGCTTTTGAAGTTTGTTTACCTAAAATAAACACTTTAGTAAACACCATCATAATAACTACAATAACCAGAAAATAAAGTGGCATCACCAGTAACGAGCCTGTATGCAGCTGACTCATTCCCAAAATTGTCACCGTTACAATTATATAGTACCCTAAACTAAACAATGCACCAGCTGTACCAATAACATCTTGAAAATCTACTAATGCTAAACTTAAACAATTAGGTAACGCTACTCCAATTCCTAATAGCAATATAAACATCGCTACTAAAAATCCAATCATATATATTATATTTGGATTTGATCCAACTGAAGTAATAATGGATAAAACGACTGCTCCACCTGTCATTACAAGACAACCGATATATATAATTTTCTCTGGCTTATAAGTAACCAGTAAACGTTTTGAAACTTTCGCTCCAACAATAGAAGCAGACGCAACAACAATTCCTAAAAATCCATACGTACTGGGTGATAACTGAAAGTATTCGATAAAGATAAACGGTGCTTCTGCATAATAGCTAAATAAAACACCATTTGCTCCTCCAATTAATAGCCCATATGTTACTACTTTCGGATTTGTAATTAATCTTTTCAATACTGAAAAGACATTTATTTTATTTGTCACTGAGTCTGTTTTTGTTTCTGGAAGAGAAACAAACGTATACAGAAAAATCCCGACACTCATAACAACTAAACTTAAAAATACTATTTTAAATCCAAACATTTGATCAAGAAAGCCCCCAACTAGCGGGCCTATCGCTGGTGTAAAAGCAATGACTGCCGAAATTTGAGCAAACATAACATGGCGTTTATGCCCATCTACACTTTCCCGAAGAATCGTTTGTGTAACCACGGATCCTGCACTTGCTCCAAACGCTTGAATAAAACGACTTAGCAATAAAACTTCAATGGAATTTGCAATAAAGCACAAGAAACTCCCAGCGCCATATACGACAATTCCAAGTAACATCGCCCGGCGACGACCAATTATATCTGATAACCAGCCAATAAAAAATACACCTAACGCAAATCCAGCAAAATACACACTAAGTGTTAACTGCACCTCATTATTACTTACCTGTAATGCCTTTGAAATGTCTGGTAAAGATGGTGTGTAAATCGTTTCACTAATTTGCGGAAATGCGACAAGAACAATCATTAACAAAAGTGATGGTACCGAGACTTTTTTCATTTTTCATAACCTCCTATAACTTTGAAAATCTCAGAAGTAAAAAGACTTTCCTAAGCTATGGAACAGGAGGGGCCATTATAGAAATCCGGTCATAAAACAACAAAGAAAACACCTCAATTACGTATGTTAATACTTATAGGAGGGTAATATTAACATCGATTTTTAAATATACTTTTTCAATTATATTACATATTACTTTTATTTTTCTAGTATTAACTATATTAGTGAACAACTAATACACGCCATAGAAGATAACTACTTGATATAACCACCTTATTATGGAATAATTAGAAATAGTTTGAATATATAAACCTAATTATAAAATGATATACTCATATATTCCTAATGTCATAAAGCTGAACAAGTAGGAGGACTTTCGTAATGATTGAAATTTTAAGGACAGTAGTAAACTTTCTAATTTCTCTATTCTCAGGAGAATTACCATTTGTATATTATGTATGGATTATTACCCTATTCCTAATTCAAATAACCCAATCTACTCTAAACTATAAACTCTTTAACAAGAAAGACAATTTCAGCACTTATATATCAGAAGGATTACTTGCTTTTATTATTTTATTGTTTGGAGGAATATTAGTATCTAAGTTACTTGCTTACATAATAGAAGACCCTACTATTAGTATGACGAATTTAACACATTATTTTGTGTCTCTTATCATATTAACTATATTTGTCGTAATAACCTGTGTTAAAGACTTTATAGAGACATCTATAAAGAATAAAAATATATCTCTTTTTAGCTTTTTAGTAATTTCCTTAATAACAAGTATACTTTCATTCAAGTTTTTATCACCTTTCATTGAAGGTTCTTTTTCTCTTTCTAAATCTTTTATAACTACTTTAATCATTCTAGTAACTGTATCCATTCCTCTATTAATTTCTTTAGAGGAAAAATATGCAGATGAAAAGGAAACGGAAACGGAAAATTTATAGCTTCTCATTTATATAAAAGAAAGAGGGAGCTCCCCTCTTTCTTTTATATTGTTCTATTTCACAAGACTAAATCATTCCTTTTAATATCAATCCTAAAACTGACATTATTATCGTACTAATAATAATTCGCAAAATCCAAGTTGTGTTTGTACTTATTTTTTCTAATTGCTTATTGATTGTTGCTATGTCTTTCTCATTAATAGTGGTACGCGTTTCTAAATTTCGAATGTCTCGCATAATTTCTTTTTGCTCCGCCTTGAGACTGTCAATTTTAGCGTAAACATCTTCCATATATTCACACCCTCTGTTCATCTTAATAGAAAAATCTATATATATTATGAGACAACCCTCTTACCTGTGAATACATTCCGTATATCCGCGTACCAAATTATTTGTACATTTTAATTGAATTACTCACATGTTTCCATTCTTCTATTTATAAATTAGCGTTAAGATACGTTCAAATTAGAAAAAGTATCCCTTGTTTATTTAACAACAAACAATGTGCAATCCAACATTCGGGAGCACCTACGATAATTTCTATTATTTTCATATTTACAACTCAATATAATCAGTATGATTTTCTGAAGAATCCACTTTTTGAACTGCTTAAAGTATACTAATATGAATACGAAATAGCTGTATTGATAAACTCTCTAGAACAATAAATATACTGGCTGAAACGGATCTAAATCCGATATTTTTCCCAGTAACATTAATGGTTATTTCTGACAAATGCATTTGTATATCATTGTTTTCAAAAATTTCATCCTCAACCTTTACAATATCTGCTTCACAATCTACTTCTTTAAAAGTTTTCAATAATTTTGTTTCCAATAAACTACAATCAAAGTTCTCATCTTTTATTACGGCAAATTTAACCTTCATATCCATTTCCCCATTTTTAAAAAACTAAAATCATTAAATCAATATAAATATATATTATTCTATTAAATAATTCAAAATATACGCTTCTCACATACATTATTAAAAATCAATTCTAAAGAATTAAATGCAAAAAGTAATTTAGTATTAGGCGTTCCACTAATCTTTGGTATAATTCGTCTTTTAATTATTTTGCTCATTGCGCTTTTTTATTTCCCTCCCTATTTCAACTGAACTTTGTGTAATAATGCATATTTCAAATACATTATTTCCTTGCACTCATACTTTTATCATTGAGTTTTTATTCACAAATTCGTAACACATATATATGAGTTATCATGCTAAAATTAGTTTATTCACAAGAAGAAGTTATTCTTAATAAATCAATAATTTTTAATACCCTGTTTAAAGCCTTGCCCCCCTGCAAGGCTTTTTCCTATTTAACTAGCATAGTATTTTTCGTTATGCATCTCTCCCCTTTGTTCCTTACCCTACAAATAATACTGAATGTTTATTTTAATTTTTCAGCATCGGCACTCGCTCTTTTCGAGAGCTCTTTACCAAATATTCAATCTAATGATAAAATTGACCAAATTAATATTTTCATCCATCACTGTATCAAAAAGTACAATAAAGTAAAACTTTAATCAGTGGGGGTTTTGTTCATCCCTCACTGATTATTAGCCCTCACCAATCGGGCTTTTACGATTAAGTAAACGCGAGCTTTTTCTTCTATCTACTTACTATTTAAGGTTGATAGTTTAATAACAAAATTTAAAAATTCGACTTAAATTCATTGATGAATGGAGAGGTTTATATGAAATTAAAAGACAAAGTAGCAATCATAACTGGTGGTGCAAGTGGAATTGGCGAATCTACCGTTCGTCTTTTTATCGAAGAAGGTGCAAAAGTAGTTATTGCTGACTTTTCTGAACGTGGAAAAGACCTATCAGATGAATTGAATGCACATGGATATAATACGTTATTTATTAAAACCGATGTAACAAAAGAAGCAGATATTAAACAGCTAATTCATGAGACTGTAAGTACATACGGTAAATTAGATATTATGTATGCCAATGCCGGCGTTGCTGATGATGCACCAGCAAACGAATTATCCTATGAAAAATGGAAAAAAACTATTGATATTAATTTATCTGGGGTATTCCTTTCTGATAAATATTCGATTGAACAATTTCTTAAACAAGGTACAGGTGGTGTCATCGTTAACGCTGGTTCGATTCATAGTTTTGTTTCATTACCTACCCCAACAGCATACTCCTCTGCAAAAGGTGGCGTGAAACTATTAACTCAAAATTTATGTACTGCCTACGCTAAATATGGAATACGTATTAATGCGGTGTGCCCTGGTTATATTGACACCCCTTTACTTGGTAGTGTTAATCCTCAACAGAAAGAATATTTAGCTTCACTTCATCCGCAAGGCCGACTTGGAACACCAGAAGAAGTCGCTAAAGCTGTCTTATTTTTAGCAAGTGATGATGCTAGTTTTGTTAACGGTACAACACTTCTTGTTGATGGAGGCTATACTGCACGTTAATTTTAAAATTTTGAAGCCCCCTAAGAAATATATAGTCTTCAACAAGAAAAAGCGCCATCACAAGTGACGGCGCTTTTTCTATGTAAGAGCAACTAGAAGGTATCCTTCTAGCCTACTCCCATTTATAAGTCCAAAACTGTTCAAGTTGCAGCCATTTTAATGTTGCTGCATCTTTATTTTTTATTTTTGCATGCGTGTCTTCAAGCATTGCTTCTGTTTGTGAACGGTGCGCACCTAGTGCAGTTAATTTATGATCAAATACTTCACTAATGTTATTTACAACATCCGGTTCTCCTAATACTGCCTCACGATTTTTCGTAATCGCAACAGCATGAATAACTGGGCGCTCTTCTTTTGGCATACGTGATACAGCGCGAACGACAGCGCGGCCAAATGCATTATGATCTGGATGTACACCGTGCTCTGGGTAAAATGTAATAATTCGAGATGGATTTACTTCTTGAATGATTGCTTCAATTTTGTCAGCAACAAAATCAACATCTTCAAACTCTAACGTTTTATCATGGAAGCCAAGCATTCTTAAATCTTTAATGCCCATCGCTTCACAAGCATCTTTCAATTCTTTCTCACGGATATGTGGAATCGTTTCACGGTTAGCGAATACATTCTTACCCATGTTACGTCCCATTTGTCCTAGAGTACCACATGCATATGTTACAGGTACTCCTTGATCTGTTAATAAGCGAATTGTTCCTCCCGCAGCATATGCTTCATCATCTGGATGCGGAAATACAACAAGTACATGTCTCTCCATAAGTTTCCCTCCTTCTTACTTAAATGGTGTTAAGCTTAACTCAAGTGCAACTGCTAGACGACCTAAATTATCATGTCCAGCTAATAATAAACGCTCTTGATCGTCTACTTCCCAGTGCGTAATACCTTCAGCATATACCCAACCGTGATCCATTTTCAGACCAACTCGGTATGGATTTGTTCCAGTTATCTTCCCGCGTTCAAAACGGATAATCGCATTTCGAATGAAAGCACCAACTGTCATCATCTTTTCATTTATGTGTGATGCATATGCTCCGTTTGTCGTTTCTAAATGAATATATACATCTTTATTTACAAAACGTTCAATTTCATTTTGAATAAGAGAACTATCTTTTACTATTTCCATCGGAATTCACCTCTTTAAACCATTTTACGCAAAAATAATGTAAATTGCTATCTCTATATTAGAGGACAACGCTCACTTTTCCTAATAATTTGCACTGCGTTTTTTATATTTTTTATATGATATGTAAAAAATACATTTTTTCCTTCACTTCGTTAAATAGTTTTCTTTCTTTTTTGAATTTGCTACAATATATTTTATCCCGCATTATTGCAGCGAGATACATTTCGACAATTGAATACATACTTTAAAGAAGGTGACATGATTGGAACAATCAGCACATGAAGTAGCAAATTGGCAATATTATTTTGCAATTGCCGTATTTTTAATCACGTACGGATTTATTATTTCTGAAAAATTGAATCGTGCTGTAATCGCACTATTCGGTGCTGCTATTATGATTATTTTTGGAGTTGTAGATTTACATACCGCTTTCACATCACATATTCAATGGGAAACGATCACCCTTTTAATCGGGATGATGATTCTCGTACATATTACGAGTCAATCAGGCGTATTTGAATTTGTGGCCATTAAAGCGGCAAAAGCAGCTGGTGGAAAACCGATTCGCATTTTATTATTACTATCCCTATTAACCGCTGTCGGATCAGCATTTTTGGACAATGTAACAACCGTTTTATTAATCGTTCCTGTTACATTATCCATTACACGTATTTTAAAAGTAAATCCTGTGCCTTATTTGATTTCAGAAGTGCTATTTTCAAATATAGGTGGAACAGCAACATTAATCGGTGATCCACCTAATATTATGATTGGATCAGCAAACAAACATTTAGACTTTAACGCCTTTTTACTTAACTTAGCTCCAATCGTAATTATTATTTCTATTGTGACACTTGGCATTATTTACTTCATGTATCGTAACAAACTAAAAACAACACCTGAACAAATCGAAAAACTAATGGCATTAAACGAAAAAGATTACATTAAAGATCAAAGCCTCCTTTTAAAATCTATTTCGATTTTAGGACTAACAATTTTAGGCTTCGTACTTCATTCGATTATTCATGTAGACGCTGCTGTTATCGCGATGACAGGCGCTACACTTCTTATGTTAATCGGCGTGAAAGAACATGATATTGAAGATGTATTTGCCCACGTTGAATGGGTTACCATTTTCTTCTTCGCCGGATTATTTGTTCTCGTTGGCGGGTTAATTGATATCGGACTTATCTCTTCACTTGCAAGAGAAGTAATCGATGTAACAAACGGTGACATCGGATTCGCAGCTATACTTATTTTATGGGTATCTGGCATCGCATCTGCGACAATCGACAACATCCCATTTGTCGCAACGATGATTCCTCTTATTCAAGACTTAGCTACAGGACTCGGACTATCTGTCGATTCTCCGCAAATCGAAGTACTATGGTGGGCGTTATCTCTTGGAGCTTGCTTAGGAGGAAATGGAACACTAATCGGAGCATCTGCAAACGTAGTCGTTGCTGGTATTGCAAAACGTGAAGGACATGGCTTCTCTTATATGGACTTCTTAAAAATTGGTTTACCATTAACTATTGTTGCACTCTTGTTATCACATGCTTATATATATTTACGTTATTTAATGTAAAAGTTGTATTGCATGAAATTATATCGTCAAATACAAAAGGTTTGCAGCATCCGTGCTGCAAACCTTTTTTCATCACCAAAATATACCGATAATTGCTAACCCACCTAATATCATACCACCAATTTGTCCAACGATTGCTGGTGATAGTTGAACACCCTTTCGTACTTCAACAACTGGTCTTTCGTGCCTTAGTTGCTGTACTTCACTTTGAAGTTGGTGCACACTTCCGTGTAACTCTTTAATTAGTTCTTTTAATTCGGCGACCTCTTCATTTACTGGCTTTTCTTTTTCTAAGTTCATCTCACATGACTCCTTATAAGTTCAATCAATACACTGTAAATTTTCGCCAATTACCATTATATCTCCTGCATACTACATATATAATTTCGAATGTACTTTCTAACCTTGCAGCTCTATCCATTCATCCCGCAATATCCCCATAATCATACGGTCAAAACACTTCCCATCTCTTTGAACCGCTTCTCTCATACAGCCTTCCATCTGAAAACCCATCTTTTTATACAATGCAATGGCAAGTTTATTATACGAAATAACATCAAGACCGATGCGGTGTAAATTCAATTCATAGAAAGCATACTTTAGAATAAGATGTATTGCTTCTTTCCCATATCCCTTTCCTCTATCATTCGCATCTCCTATACCAATAGCTAATAAACCTGTTCCGTTATTCCACTCTATACCATGAATCGCCACAAAACCAATTAAGCGATCTTCTTGAACTGTCCTTACCATGAAAGAAACACTATTCGATCTCCGTCCTTTTAATAGCCCATCACTTGCTATTTCATTTAAAGATTGCGGGAATGCTACATCTGTATCTACATTTCTTAAATACTCACTATCCTCTTGCCACATAGCCATCAATTCAACATCTTTTTCTCTCATAACTGATAATTTAATCGTTTTATTTCGAAAAAGATTCATTGTCATTTCAAAATCCCCCTTTATTACATAATGGGGATAATTGTTTCAGCCCATTTATCCCCTAGTTCCATAAACTGCTTTATAAACGGGATACTTACAATAAGCGCTGACATTGGCACATCTCCTCCATATTGAATTAACTTCATTGTATAATTTTTTATTTATTCTAACAATAATAGAAAGGCCCTCCAAATTTAGAGGGCCTTTCCTAATAGCAAAACTATATTATTTCGTAAACATTTTCTCCGCTTCATCCATTGCCATTTTGTTTCCTAAAGCAGAATAGTCCAGCCATGGTTGATCATTGATAATGTATACGTGCTTGCCTTTAACTGCTTTTAAGTCTTTCCAAATTGGCGTTTCTTGAAGTTGTTTAAATGCTGCTTTTGCTTTATCATCTCTATTTACAACAACGAAAATCGCATCTGCATCAAAGTCAGGTAATACTTCTTGTGAAATGACTTCGAAAGGGCGGTTTCCATCAATTTTCTCTACACCATTTGCAGGCTGTAACCCTAAGTCTTGGAATAAAATTGGTCCCATCGGTCTTTTCGTACTAAATACACGCAATTCTTTTGCAGTAACGCGAATTGCCATTACTTTTTCGTTATTACCTAGCTCTTTATCTATTAAACCTTTTACTCGTTTTGATTGCTCTTCGTAATCTTGAATATATTTATCTGCTTCTTTCTCACGGTTTACAAGTTTACCAACTTGTTTTAAATGATCTCTCCACGTACCTTCATCTAAATTGAAAGAATGTGTTTTTGCAATTTTTTCGTATTTCGCTACATCTTTACCAGCATATTTTTCATCAACATAAATGTCAGTTGGCTTTAATTGAAGTAACGCTTCCATATTCGGATCTGTTACAACACCAAGCTTCTTCGTATCTTTCAACTTCTCTTTAGCGTGCGGTAAGAAATCTTTTAAATCTCCCCCAATAACAGAACCTACTGGTGTAATTCCTAATGCAAGTAAATCATTTGTTAAATGAATAGACATTGAAGCAATTTTTGGGTCATTACTTTTTTCCGTTTTTTTCGTTGCCTCTTCATTAGCTTTCGTTTGACCACATGCTGCTAATACTAAAATACACATCATGCTAAATAAAATAGTAAGTTTCTTTTTCATATGTTCTCCTCTTTGAAGTATTTATTTTGTTTTTGTAAGTAAATAAAGAAAATACGGTGCTCCTAAAGCTGCCACTACTACACCAGCTGGAATAGAGTTTGGCTCAAATATAGAACGACCTATCGTATCTGCTAGCACTAAAATAATCATTCCGATAATGCCAGCTAAAGGAAGAAAATGTTGATACGTAGTACCTACTAACTTTCTTGCAATATGCGGAGCAACTAAACCGATAAAACCAATTCCTCCTGCCATCGATACACTCGCGCAAGATAATCCAACCGCTGTAGCTAAAAGTAGTAACCGTTCTTTTTGAACAGAAACACCAAGTCCTGCTGCCACACTATCACCTAGTGACAATGCATTTAACGTTTTAGATTTTAGCCATGCATACGGGGTTAGTATGAAAATCCAAGGTAATAATGCAAGGACATGAATCCAATCCCTTCCCCACACGTTACCAACTAACCATCTGGAAGCGAATGTATATGTCTCATCATTTAACTTGAGAGAGAAAAATAACGAAATCGCACTAAATCCAGCTGAAACAGCAATACCAACGAGAATAAGTCTAATAGGAAGTAAACCTTTTGATCGATCACTCGCAAGTATAATAATTAAAAATGCAGCTAGTATTCCCCCACCAAATGTAAATAACGGTATTAAAATCGATGCATTCTCATTAATAGAATGAAAGAAAGTAACAAATATAATTAGCCCGAAAGATGCACCTGAATGCAATCCTAAAATACCAGGGTCTGCAAGTGCGTTACGTGATAATCCTTGTAAAATCGCACCGGAAATCCCAAGGCCAATACCAGCTAACATTGTGATTATAATTCTTGGCATACGATAATCGTATAGCACGGTTGCACTTTCAAAATCACCATAACCGAAAAGCGTTTGAATTACTTTGAGCGGTGCAATACTAAGTGTCCCTGTATTTAAGCTAAGTAAAATGACAGCGATACCAATACAACCGAATATTGTAGTTACAGTAATGGCTCTTTTTTTATCTGTGTTAATAAGACCCTTCACTTATAGCTCCCTCCCAACTTTACGTGCTATATAGAGGAAGAACGGAACTCCAACAAGAGCTACCATAATTCCTATCGCAAGTTCTTTAGGAGGGTTTACTGCTCTTGCTCCTAGGTCAGCTAAAACTAATAACATAGCACCTAATAATGCTGACATAGGAATAATGAGTCGATAATTAACACCAACTAATTTTCTAGCAATATGCGGAATAACGAGTCCTACAAATCCGATAGAACCAACAGCTGAAACAGATACACCTGCAAGAATGACTACTATAATCATCCCTAGTATTCTCGTTCGGTTCGTTTTCACTCCTAAATTTGTAGCAACATCATCTCCCATTGATATGAGTGAAATAGATCTCCCTAGCATTGTCGCAAAAATAATCGTTATAAGAATAATAGGGACTAAAAATTTCAAGTGTTCCCACTTAACCCCTGCAACACCACCAGCATACCAAAACGCTAAATCTTGGCTTAAATCATAATAAATCGCAACACCTGAACTTAATGAATGTAAAAGCGCTGCCATAACCGCTCCAGCAATCGTTAACCTCATTGGTGTTAATCCGCCTGATGTGGCCGATCCGATAATAAAAATGAGTACTGTACTTAAAACCGCTCCAATAAAAGAGACAATCATTAAATAGGAATATGGCATATGCGGAAAAAAGGAAAAACTAAGTGCTACTACAAACATCGCACCTGCATTTATGCCAAGCACACCTGCATCAGCTAAAGGATTTCGTGTTACTCCTTGCATAACAGCCCCAGCGACCGCAAAAGCTGCTCCTACAACTGCTGCTCCAATTACCCTTGGGAGCCTTAATTCATATATAATTTGGTGCTGCGTTAATTTCGGATTATAATCAAAAACCGCTGTCCATACGGTTTGCAAATGGATATCCTTTGCACCGAATGCAATAGCTAAAAATATAGATCCGATTAAACATAAAATTGATAAGCACATGAAACATATGAACTTAATATGTTTCATGTGCTTATTGCCAGCATATACAGCAGACTTATGTAACATGTTTCATTTCATCCTTTATATTCAGTTGATTTTTATAATTATTTTTATTTTATAATATTTATTGATAATAATTATCATTTTTATTTAGAAATTATATCCTCACTTTTTTAAAATAGCAAACTATTTTTTTAATTTGTTAAATATTAAAATACTTATTACAATTCCTTTCTAAAACTTACAAATACATGCAAAATAGACTGCTGGTTTATTTTTTAAATTGTAGTATACTTAGTCATTATTTTGATTTTTCTAACAAAAAGGAGATACAATGTTCTATATAAAACAACTATTACATTTCACTTACGAGCAAGCATTATCCTGTTTATTCCCAGTCGTTATTTTCTTAACACTAGCCCTATCAAAAATCATTTCCATCCCAGGGTTATACCGCTATGATTTCATACTCATCGTATGTCTTCTTATGCAGTGGATTATGTATAAGACTGGACTTGAGACGAAAGATGAACTAAAAGTAATTACTGTTTTTCACCTTATCGGGCTTTTACTAGAAATATATAAAGTACATTTCGGTTCATGGAGTTATCCAGAAGAGGCATATTCAAAAGTTTTTGGAGTTCCACTTTACAGTGGCTTTATGTATGCAAGTGTTGCCAGTTACATATGCCAAGCGTGGAGAAGATTACATTTACAAATGTACCATTGGCCGAGGGCTATTTTTGCTATACCGCTAGGCGCTATGATTTACTTTAATTTTTTCACACATCATTTTCTATATGACTTTAGATGGGTATTAACTGTACTTTTATTCATCGTTTTCTTTCGGACATTTGTAGAATTTTCATTACGAGGCGTTACATATAAAATGCCACTCGTTCTCTCCTTTTTCCTTATTGGGTTCTTTATTTGGATTGCAGAGAACATCGCAACATTTTTCGGAGCATGGCAATATCCAAATCAACGGGAAGCGTGGAATCTCGTTCACTTAAGCAAAATTAGTTCATGGTTTTTACTCGTTGTTATTAGCATTATGATTGTTACACAACTCAAACATTTGAAAGAGTCGAAAAAATAATGCTGATTATGTAAAAATAGTTAGCCCATCACTCATTAGAAAGTGATGGGCTTTTTTACCTTCCTTATTAAAGTAGTTACATATTATGAGCTACTACTAGCAGAAGATGTTGCTGCAGATGAAGCGGCAATCGTTGCCATCATAGCTGCTTGTTGTGCTTGTATGAGGACTTCTATCATAGTTTGTAAACCTGTGTTGGTAGCTTTACTTTCCTCACCTTTCTGACTTACGAACAGTTGAATAGCAATAAGAATATTCGCATCTGCATGCCAACGGAATAATTTCTCCCCCTGCAGTTTTTCAATCAACGCTTTAATAGCATAAATCTCTTTTTCTCCATCTTCAAGTAACGCTAGTAGCCCGATTGCTGGATAATGCATCTGTTTCACTTTTACCTTTTCTTGTTTTAACAAATTCCATATGTTTGTACATGTTGCAACTAACATTTCTTCACGGACATCCTTCTTTAGTGAAAGAATATGACTTAAAAACTGAAGATCATTCCCTTTACGCAAACCAGCTTTCGCTAGTTTCTGATACAGACGTTCTACACGATCCATAAGTGTTTCTACATTCTCTGATTGTCCTGCTAATAAAACCGCGAGCGGATAATCATTTGTACTTGTAAGAAAGAGGTGATCCTTTTTCATGCGTTTATATACTTGCATCGAACGCTGAATGTGCGCGCCATGCTGTTCATTTTCTTCTGTTAAAAGCACAGCTGCTGCGAGATAAGTAAATATACTCCGGCTAAAGCCACTAGTGACCAATTGTTCATATAAATCTAAAAACGTCCGAAAAGCTTTCTTGTAATCTGTAAAGTGAATATCTAATGTTGCGGCCACTACAAAACGATGATAAGACTTTAAGTATGAAAACATCCCTACCTGATTCTTAATATAACTACTAATTTCTAAAAAACGTTCGAGATTAAACAATTTATCACTACCTGCATACATAGCAGCAATCATCATTCCTGTTCGAGAATCACTCGTTTTCCATTTTAGTTCTCCCTTTAACTGTACATATGTATGTTTATATTGCTCTAACTTTTGCTCTAATGTAATCATAGTATTCACCCCTATTTCTAGTTCTTCTCTATCATTATACTTATATTCCATATTTAGGAATACTACAATTAATAATCACAACCTAAAAAATTATAAAATTCTCTAATCCTTCTTCATCAGCACCACGATGATAATCCCTAATCCTTCACGAAGTTATACAAAAAAGGTAGATAATAATTTATCTACCTTTTTTGTATATATTATTTAACATTACAACTGTATTGCTTGTTATATGCAATTAAGACTAAAGAGCTTTAATAATACGTTCCATCGCTTTCATTTGCCCAATATGATCAGCTTCATGATAAAGCATCATACCGTAAAGCTCCCCTACTGTTTCCAATCCTAGGAATGGCTCTGGCAGTTTATTTTCAAATGCTTCTGCTGGAATTTCGTTAATACGTTTTGCTTGTTCTTTTAATTGAGCCGTTAATACTTCTAACGATGGTCCTTCTGTTTTCCAATTAGATGGTCGTGATCCATACCCAAACATACCTGGATATTCAGTTGGTAATTGTTTGAATTCTTTTCCAAACATGAAAACCTCTGCTGCCGTTAACACATGACCGATATGCCAACGAATTGTATTGTTAAAACCCTCTGGCTGCGTATCCGCAGTTTTATCATCTAACGTTTCCATAAATTTAAGTAACGCCCCGCGCGTTATTTCAAATTGTTTTAAACCCACTAGTCTATTCATTTTATCGTTCCCCTTCTTGATGTACAATTTATTATGAACTAAGAATGTTCAACTTATTAACGTTTCACCTTGTTTAATCTATCAGAAACGATTAAGAAAAACATCTAATATGCTTAGTAAAAATAATTAAAAGGTTCACCCCTAATAAATATAGAATTACTTACTACACAGTTAGTTTAGTAAATAATAGAGGAGTGTCAATTACATGTTACATGTTTTAAAACAACAATATGATCTTATTAGCTCTACAAGAGAAACTCTATTTTCGTTTTTGGAAGAAATCCCACTAGAAAAATTACATAGCACTGTTCCTAATTTCGGGAGCGGTAGCATTATAAAGACGCATATTCATGTAGCCGATTGCTACCGATACTGGCTTGGATCAGCTTCGTTATTATAAACTGCTGGACGAGTTACAGTAACTTTCGCCCAAGCCGTCTTACACGTCGTGCTAAATTTTAATTCTACATAAGAATTTGAATCTATCCATTTCTTCTCTTTCGTTACTGCGGATTGATCACAACTATTATAATAAGGACTTTTCCCATCATATGAATGATCTTCTGCATATGCTTTATCGCTATTAATCGTGCTAAACATACTAGTTACAACGAGTAAAGATAGCAATAAACATGCACTCGTCTTTTTTAAAAGTTTCATATAATTTCACTCCTTTATTAGTAACGTGCTGTTTTCCCGTAACCGTTATTAAACGTAACTGCTTCAGCATCTGCTGTGTATCCGAAATCAGCAGTTAAATCAAATACCATTCCTGTATAAGTGCTCGTTTGACCTGTTTTTATTGTGCCGTTCCCCTGATTAGAAGTAACTGATTTTTGGAATACATCATTTTTGTATTTATTTACAACAGCGTACGCGTACACTCCTCCCGAAACAGCTGGTGCTGGTTAATCTAACACAAACTTAGCCCATGCTGCATGACATTTATTACTGTAACGTAAATACACTGTCCCCACTTTTTTACTACCTTCATAAACTGCTGTAGACTTTGCATTAAATCCATCTGCATCACATGTTGTACTTCCCCCGTATACTTTCGTTGTTGCTGGATTTTTCCCGTCATAATAACTACTTAAATCAGTAGCTGCAAATGTACTTCCTTGAAAACTAAATAATACACCTATACTTGCCGCACTTAACACACATACTTTCATTAACTTTTTAAACATTTTAAATTCCCCCTCACAATAAGTACGTATACTAAAGACAAGCTATACTGCTATGTAAGCCCTCCTTTCACTCTTCCTAGAGGCATCTTACAGAAACGAATAAACGTTGTAAATTCCCTGATGATTATTGGAATATACGAAGAATTTTACTTATCCTTGTAAGAAAAAAGTTGAGAAATACACATTTTATAGCATTCTATATTTAAAACATAAAAGAACCGATACTTGTTATATTCAAGCATCGGTTCTTTATACAAAATTGCCATTTTTTCTTTTATATAAAATAAATATTTCTCCACTTAATCCGTTGTAAAAAACTCCCTTGTTACATCAATAAATTGCTGCAGTGGTGCTGTCATCCATTTATCTTTATGCCAAGCAATTTGTGTATAAATCGATGAAATTGCATTTTCTAAATGTAACTCTTTTATTGTCCCTTCTCTTATATCTTTTTCTACTACTATCGCTGGTAGAACAGCTATACCTAAATCTGCAATAACACATTGTTTAATTGCCTCGACACTAACGAACTCAATTTTATTTGCTGGATACACATCTTCTATACGAAATAGTTCTTCAAATAAAGTCCGATACGAGCAGCCTAATTCTGTTAGTAGAAGTGTTTCACTCTCTAAATCTTTTATAGAAACTGAAGGTTGTTCAAGTAAACGATGCGTAGGAGCAGCTACTACTTTTAATTCTTCTTTCATAAGTGGTTCCACATGTAAAACATCTTCTGTTTTACATTCGTCCAAAATAAATGCAAGATCTACTTTCCCCTCCATCAATTGTTCCTTTGCATCTTTATTGGAATGTGCTGGTTTAAATATAAGTTTTATTTGAGGAAATTGTGCTTTAAACCTCTTTAATATAGAAGGCAGTCTGTATGTACATTGACTTTCTTGTGCACCAATTATTAACGTACCTGCTATTTCCTCATCATCTTTCACGGCCGTCTTTGCTTCTTTACTAAGTGCGATTATCTTGTCCGCATATAGTTGAAACTTTCTTCCTGCTTCAGTTAAGAAAAGGCGTTTTCCTAATCTTTCAAATAACGGTGTACCAAGCTCAGCTTCTAACGTTTTAATTTGTGCCGTTACGCTTGATTGGGCAAAATTTAATTTCTTTGCAGTTTGTGTAAAATTCAAAGTGTCTGCTGCTACTTTAAATGTAATTAATTGTTTTATCTCCATTTATCATCCCTCTTTTCAATCGATATTTCCGATTGATTTCATCAAAATAATCCTCTTTGCCTATTGATATTTGTATTGTATGATAAAGAGCATCGACAAACAATACAAATGGAGGGATTCCATATGAAAGCACTTTGTTTCGAACAGTTTGGAAATCCAGATGTACTACAATATAAAGAAATACATGATCCAATCATAAATCCAAATGAAATTCTAGTCCGCACGAAAGCAATCGGATTAAACTTCGCTGATATTTATAGACGCCGCGGCGATTATCATCTTGCTGGCAATCCGCCTTATGTATTAGGTTATGAAGGAGCTGGAATTGTTGAAAAAGTAGGAGCTGACGTTACTACTATCAACCTAGGAGACCGTATTGCATTTGCGGACGTCCCATTTGCAAATGCAGAACTAGTTGCCGTTCCATCTGAAAAAGTAATCCCACTACCAGATTCTATTTCTTTTGAAACAGCCGCTTCTGTCTTATTACAAGGATTAACTGCACATTATTTAACGCAAGATAGCTATCAACTAAAACAAAGTGATATAGCTTTAGTACACGCTGCAGCTGGTGGCGTCGGTCAACTTCTTGTTCAAATGATTAAACTATATGGTGGAAAAGTAATTGGTTTAACGTCATCAAAAGAGAAAGCAAAGATAGCTACATTAGCTGGTGCCGATCACGTATTTTTATATAACGAAGAATGGCATACGAAAGTACTTGAAATGACTAATGGAACTGGAGTAAATGTTGTATATGAATCAGTAGGTTCTACATTAGAGGACAGTTTTAACGCTACTAAAATTGGCGGTACTGTCGTATTTTACGGAATGGCTGGTGGTAATCCTGCGCCAGTTGATCCACGTATGCTTATGGATACTTCAAAAACTTTAACTGGCGGAGACCTTTGGAACGTTCTTACCACTTATGAAGAACGTAAAAAACGATCTACTCAATTATTCGATTGGATCGCAACTGGCAAATTAAACATTGAGTGCCCTACTACATTCTCCTTACAAGATGGTGCTCTTGCACATAAATTATTAGAGAGCAGAAAAAGTACAGGGAAGATTTTATTAATTCCATAATCGTTCCAATAAGAAAAGGAAGCTAGATTTCTCTACCTTCCTTTTCTTATATCTCTTGGAGATTTAATTATATTTCCACACTTTCTTTCCCTTTTGCAACATAACTCATATCTCCAACCGACTCGACTGTATATGTTCCATCTTGGTATACAATCTTCGTCACACTAGCATTTTCCACCCCAAGTTTTGTTTTGCTACTGTCTAACATTTCTATTAAGGTAGTAATCAAAAGCCCATGAACGACAACTAAAACGTTACCGCCACCATTTCCAGCAGCTTCTTCACTAATTTTATCTATCTCAGCTTTTATACGAGTAGAAAATAATTCCCAATCTTCCGCCTGTTTTGTAGGATCTGCTACTCTAATAAGATTAATCACTTCTTGAATAGAAAACTTCATAAGTTCTTCTGGTGATGGAACGCCTGCAGCTTTTCCAACCACATCCCACATATTCTCAAGTTTTTCACCTTCAAAAATACCGAAATTTAATTCTCGCAAATCTTTTCTTTGCTCAAGTTTTAATTTTGATTGCTCACTATATTTTAATACTAAATTAGCAGTTTCAATCGCTCGGCCACTATCACTACTATACGCATTCATAAAATGAATATCTTTTAATCCTGTTCCTAAATTTGTGGCAACTTCAACACCTTTTTCTACTAATGGAGAATCAGCCCAACCTTGCGCGCGATGATTCGTATTTAATATTGTTTTACCGTGTCTTGTAACATATAACGTAACTGCATTCTCATTGCTATCTGTTTCTCGCTTATTCATTCTATTCTCTCCCTTTACGTTTCTATCTCAATTTTACCACCTCAATTATTCATTGAGCAAAATATACGTCAGTAGATCCGCTTAATAAAAAAAGCTATCTTTCTGTATATCCATACAAAAAGATAGCATCTTTTATGATTACATTTCTTAACCGTTACTCCTACTCAGCAAAAGCACTCGAATACTGAACAACTCCTTCTACACCTTGGAGAGCGTTCTCTCTTAGCTCCATCGCCATAAACACTTCTTCAGGCACTTCAAACGGTGCTTTTACATTCCACTCACTTGCTTTCTTAAAACCAAATTTCGGGTAGTACTCTGGATGTCCTAATACTACAACTGATCCGTATCCAAGTTCTTTCGCTTTTTCTAAAGCAGCCGTGATCAGTTTTCCGCCAATTCCTTTCTTCTGATGGCCCCTAGCAACTGAAACTGGCGCAAGTGCTAACGATTCTACAGAAGTTCCATCTTGTTCTATTGTAATTTTCGATAACATAATGTGACCAACTATATCTTCATCTACCGCAACAATTGATAACTCCGGAACAAACGCGTCACATTCTCTAATACGTTTTACAAGTTCATGTTCTGTTTTATCACTAAATTCTTCAAGTAAAAATGCTTCTTTTACGACTTCTTCTGTTTTTCTATAATCATTTTTTTGTTCTTGTCTAATCGTTACCATTTTAACTTATCCTCTATTCTTTCTTATTTCTTTTTGAATTTTACGCAGTGCTTTTTTCGATCCGCGCTCAATATCGTGTTGCATTTTTCTTTCTTTATAATCAACAAATAGTGTATTTAAATCGTATCCTTCTGGATATAACTCCTTCGCTGCTACTTCTAAAGTAATACGTTTTACATTTACTTCAACGAATTCACCGTTATAATATACAACAACGTTATAAAAATTATCTTTTTCCTTATAGATGATACCAAAATCATCATAATCCAATAAATTCACACGATCGCCGATTTTGTACTCATAATGAGATTCTCTTTTTTCTTGTACAAATTTCGGTTTTCTAATTTTACTTTCATTCACTTTTTCTAAAGCGTACTCTTTATTTCCCATGTACTCTTTCGCTCTTTTCAGTACATGTTCTTTTACGCTCATTTTATTCGCAATCCAAAGTGCATTACTTTCCCCTGATTTTCCGATAACTAATTTATAAAGCGGCTCTAACGTTTCACTATTAAATTGCATCGCTGCATTCATAAAGTCATCGTGCATTTCTGAGAATCGTTTAATTTCTCCGTAATGCGTACTCGCAACGGTAATACATCCCGCAAGGTACAATTCTTCTAAAATAGAAATTGCAAGTGCTGCACCTTCATTCGGTTCTGTACCGCTCCCAATTTCATCAAATAATAGCAACGTATTATTATTTGACATCCTCATAATCTCAGAAAGATTTTTCATATGAGACGAAAATGTACTTAATGCATTTTCAATACTTTGATTATCACCAATATCTACGAATACATTTTCGAAAATAGCGATTTCTGTACCTCTATCTCCTGCAATATGAAGGCCTGACATTGTAGCTAATGTTAACAATCCAATCGTTTTTAACACAATTGTCTTTCCGCCCGCATTCGGCCCTGTAATAATTAAACTACGATACTCTTGACCAATTTTAAAATGTAACGGTACAACTTGCCCTGTTAAAAGCGGATGCTTACAATTCACTAAATGAATGTAGCCATGATCATTTAACTTCGGCTCTATTCCATCAATCGATTTACTAAACTTTGCCTTCGCAAATACCATATCATACTGACTAATTAGCTCCATGTTAATCTTTATACTATAAATGTTTTCTAACACCATTCCTGATAACGTCGCTAAAATCTGATACTCTTCAACCGCTTCTTCTGCTTTCAAACCTGCTAATTCTGCATTCAATTTCGTAACCGTATGCGGTTCTATAAATACAGTAGAGCCTTTTGCCGAGGCTTCAATAATACTTCCAGCAACTTGATTTTTATAGGAAGATTTAATTGGAATCGTATAACGGTCATCCTTTTTACTAATAAAGAATTCCTGAATGAATTTCTTATTTGCACTACTATTTAAAAATTTCATTAAACGTTCTTTTATTTTCCCATCTACAGAATCAATATTATTTCGAATTCGCTTTAACTCTTTACTTGCAGCTACATCAATACTATTTCCTTTAATTGAAAAGTTAATTTCCTCTTCAATACTTTTATATTCAGTCATTGAATTTGCATAAGAAGCTAATACTGGTGCAAAAAATTCTTTATCTAACATAAACTTTTTAATCTTTCTACATCCACGTAAAAAGTCTGAAACACTTACTAATTCTTCTGGATCTAAAATCATCCCTTTTTCTAATTTTTGAATTGTACTAGCAATATTAGAAATGCCGAAGAAAGGAACATGCCCCTCTGCATCTAATATAGCTCGTGCTTCTGTCGTTTCATTCAAGCGATTTCTCACTACTTTTAGACTCGTACTCGGCTCTAATTTGTTTAATAATTCCTTACCTAATCCACTTACACAATAAGATTTCACTATATCCTTTAATTCGTTATATTGTAACTTTTCAAAAGTCATCGTATTCATTTTGTTTCTCCTCACTATGATTGATTTTTATCATAAATGAAGATACCTACTCATTAGATTCCAATGAGTTCTACATTATTCAATTACCATTTTTATACATTAAAAATATATACAAAAAAGCTGCGGGGATACCGCAGCTTTTACATTTACAAGGCATGTGTAATAACATATGAGGAAATAAGCCATAAAAAAATAGATGGCAGTCCCTTATTACACGCTTTATAAAGTATTGTAGGTATCTTCATAGGTATCGAAATAAATCCATGACAAAGTTAGGGGTATGGTATACATAAAAATCCCCTGTTCTTATCTGACTTATTTCATTAAATTTTTCCTATTTAGTACCTACCGCACTCACAAAAAGCACCTCTCATTAATTTATATTATAGTCATTGAAATCTAATTTATTGAAATCATCATACTATATGTTACGTGAGAAGTAAAGGTGTCATACTTAAGTAGTACGTAACTGTACGCTTCAATATCACTTAAACTAGACCTATATTTGCTGAGGAAAAATTATAGAAGCGGCTCCGCTATTGCGAATGTCATTTACTTCCTCTAATACATTTAATAATTATGACAAGCAATGATAGGAGGTTTACTATATGAATGAAGAATATAATACTTTACATGGACCTGCTCTGGAACCAAATTTAATCGGTCCCACACTACCATCAATTCCACCATTTACTTTCCCTACTGGACCTACTGGAATCACAGGCCCTACCGGTGCGACAGGTTTTACTGGAATCGGAATAACTGGTCCCACCGGGGTTACAGGTCCTACCGGAATCGGAATAACTGGCCCCACTGGGGTTACAGGTCCTGCCGGTATCGGAATAACTGGTCCCACTGGGGTTACAGGCCCTACCGGAATTGGAATAACTGGTCCCACTGGCGCAACTGGTTTAGGGATTCTTCCCGTATTTGGAACAATAACTTCTGAAGTAGGAATCGGTTTTTCAGCAGTAGTTAATACAAATGTCAACTTTACCATTCCAGGACCTGTTAGTGGAACTACTCTAAATCCAGTAGACAACTCCATTACAATTGATACCACTGGTGTATACTCTGTATCCTTTTCAATCGTATTTGTAATACAAGCTATTTCGTCTAGCATATTAAATCTTACAATAAACGATTCCATTCAATTCGCAATTGAAACACGAGTTGGTGGTGCTTCTGGGGTAAGAGCCACATCCGCCAGAACTGATCTATTACCTTTAAACCAAGGAGATGTTCTTCGATTACGAATAAGAGAAGCCACGGGTGACATTATTTATTCCAATGCATCTCTTGTTGTTATAAAGGTCGACTAGTTCTTTTATTACAATAAAGATTCAGGAAAAATAAATATGCACCATATAAAAAGGAGAGGAAAACTTATATTTCAGTCTACCTCTCCTTTTTCATCACAAAATTACTGCTGAACATATATGGAAACTGATCCTCCACTTACTTGGAACTGCCCCCACCCGTCCTTATTAATTGTTACAGTATTTGTTTGATTACCCGTAATATCGTACCATACTTCCCCTACGTTATTCTTTCCAACATCCATCCACTTTGCCCCTCCTGGTCCATCAGAGATTAACGTTGCTAAACCAGAATTAGCATGCACACTATCACCTTCTCTTGTCCAGCCAATCACATCTGGATGATCAAAATAATCACGCTGCGTACCATATGCAAAGTTTTTTCGTGCCGTCAAAATCGAATCAATTTTGTCCTTTAACGCTGGAATTTCATAGTTACTATTTCCTTTTGTACCATAGTAATCACCATAGAAAACAGAAGGATATCCCTCTGCACGCGTTAAAATAAATGCATATGCCAACGGTTTGAACCAAGGGCTCACTACAGATTCCAATGACTGACCAGGCTGTGAATCATGATTTTCAACTAGAGTAACCGCAAGTGTAGGATGATTCGCAACTACCGTTCCTTTTAAAATATTTCTCATATCATAATTTCCATTTCCTGTTGAAGCATAATGAAAATTATAATGAAGTGGCGCATCGAACACAGATTGATTATAATTGACCTTCGCTAAATAATTATTTAAAGTCTGGATATCATTTTGCCAATATTCAGCTACTGTAAACATGTCTTTCCCCGTTTGCTGTCTAACATGATTTACCCAATCGCGCAAATATTCATGATCAATATGTTTAACAGCATCTAAACGAAAGCCATCTAAATTTAATTCCTTCGCATACCACGTTCCCCATTTTTTCATTTCATTCGCAACATCTGGATGATCAAAATCAAGATCCGCGTACATCAAATAATCATAATTCCCATTCTCGCTAGACACTTCCCAGTCCCACGCTTTACCTATGCCCCTAAATTTATAAATTCGGTTTAATTTCTTTCCTTCATCCCAATCTGTTCCGTCAAAATGATACCATTTCCATTTGAAATTAGAATAAGAATCTCCACGCCCTGGAAAGTTAAATCCTGTCCAAGCACTAATTTCATAATCACCTGATACTTCAACATTTCGATTGCTTGGGTCTACCTCAACTGCTGTGACAGTTTCTGTATAATCAGCCCCACCTTTATGATTCATAACTACATCACCGTATACATCGATGTTTTTCTTATGTAAAGCGTCAATTGCAGACTTCAATTGTGCTTTCGTCCCATATTTCGTCCGCACTGTTCCCTTTTGATTGAATTCCCCCAAATCATATAAATCATATGCCCCATATCCTACGTCATTTTGCGTAGTTCCTTTATATGCAGGTGGTATCCAAACAGATGTAATTCCTTTTTGCGCTAAATTTTCAGCATCAGTACGCAAACGATTCCAATGATCCCCATCATTCGGAGCATACCACTCAAAATACTGCATTAACGTTCCATTGTTAACTGTATCTGCATATGCTTTACTCCCCTCATATATACTAGGTAAAAACATAACAACTGACAATCCGACTATTGTTACTCTTTTAAACATCTGTACACCATCCCCTTCTAAGAAAGCGTTTGCATAGTTTATCAGAATTATTATAATATTCGTTCCACCGTTAGTAAAGTAGCAATCTCTCACTCTCCCACATTATTTTTAATCTCACTTCAAATATTCAACGTAGTTTTAATTTCACATCCTATTCAAGATTGTTTACAATTTACCTATAAAAACATAACGGAGGGATTTCTATGACAGACTTTCAAAAACAATTTTTCGCACGATTATATATAGAAGAAAAAGACACAGTTTCATTTGAAGATTTATCTAACATTATGTACGCAATGGCACAAACTGTTCCTTTTGAAAACTTAAATATTCTCGAAAAGAATTTTAAAGAAATATCAAAAGAAAATTTGAAAGAGAAAATTTTAGTAAATAACCGTGGCGGTCTTTGTTATGAACTCAATCCTACTATGTATTACTTCCTTAAAGACGCTGGATTTGATGTTCATCTCGTTTCAGGAACAGTTTATAACGCTGCAAACTCCATATGGGCTGTTGATTCTGGCCATATCGCAACCGTTTTAACACATCATAATGAACTTTATTTAATTGAAGTAGGATTCGGATCATACTTACCTCTTGCACCTGTCCCTTTCTCAGGTGAAGTCATTCACTCTGTTACAGGAGATTATCGTATTCGTAAAGAAATGACCGAAAAGGGAAACTACATTTTAGAGATGCGTAAAAACAATGAGTTTTTGGATCAATCTTCTGCTGATGATTGGACGTTAGGCTATACATTTTATATAGAAGAAGTGGATGAAAAAAAAGCAAATACAGCACAAAAAATTATCGTTGAACATGAAGGATCACCCTTTAATAAAGTACCTCTTATTGTAAAACTAACTGAAGATGGGCATGCCTCTTTAACGAAAGATAGCCTTACAGTAGCGAAAAATGGTAAAAAAACGAAAGAAACCGTTACAGACATGCAATATACAAACCTTTTACATTCAAAATTCGGAATTACACTATAAGTATGTAAGCCTTGTTATTTTAGCAAGGCTTTTCAATTTTCAGCAGGGATTTTTTGCAATTTGTTGTATTTCATAGTTATATAGAAATATAACTACATGTTTAGAAAGGAAATGATTATGACAGAACTTAAAGATCGATTACAAGTAGCTGATATAGAAAAATGGGATTTAACAGACATTTACCATACAATTGAAGATTGGGAAAGTGATTTTCATAAAATTGAAG
Source organism: Bacillus sp. D48C (assembly GCF_053345735.1). Classification (NCBI taxonomy): domain Bacteria; kingdom Bacillati; phylum Bacillota; class Bacilli; order Caryophanales; family Bacillaceae; genus Bacillus; species Bacillus sp. D48C. Next base: position 273,909 of record NZ_JBKFAQ010000006.1, on the reverse strand, counting down.
TTTTAACGAAGGAATTACACGAGTTTAATGGCAATATTCACGATGGCAATAGTTTATTAGCTTATTTAACGAAGAGTGAAGAAATTTCTAGCATAATATCTTTAATGTTCGCTTATGCACGATTACAATCTGACCTTGATACGCGCGATACTGACGCGCAATCTCTTGTCGATAAAGTATCACAATTACATGTGAAAGTAAGTGCGGCTAAATCTTTCTTTTCCCCCTTCTTACTTAGCATAGACGAAAACACATTACATTCTTACATAGAAGAAGCAGAAGGCTTACAATATTATAAAGAAGACTTGTTTGAATTATATCGTTATAAAAAACACGTATTGAATAAGGACCAAGAAGAAATTTTATCACAAATGGGTGAAGCTCTTTCCTCTCCACAGCACACATTTGGTATGTTAAACAATGCAGATATATTATTTGGTGAAGTGACGACTGACGATGGAGAGAAAGTGAACTTAACACGCGGAATGTATGCAAAATTAATAGAAGATACGAATCGTGAAAAGCGTAAAGAAGCTTATAAAGCATATTACAAACCATATGTTCAGTTAAAGAATTCCATCGCATCTACTTTATCCGCTGCTATTAAAAATAATGTTACTGTTTCGAAGCTAAGACACTATCCATCGGCGTTAGAGAAATCATTATTTGGCGATATGGTTCCGAAAGAAGTATATGAAAACCTAATTGATACAACGAAAAAAAACATTCAAACATTACATACATACAATGAAATTCGAAAAGAAAAATTAAACGTAGATGAACTAAGACAATACGACCTAGGCGTCGATTTAGTAGAGGGTGCAAAACAAGACATTCCATATAGTGAAGCATTTGACATTATGATTGCATCACTAGCTCCTTTAGGAGAAGAATATATTGAGACATTAAAAAGTTTTAAAGATAAACGATATATAGACGTAAGAGAAACACCAGGAAAACGTTCTGGTGCTTATAACTTTGGTGTATACGGTGTTCATCCTTTCATTCTTTTAAATCATCACGATGATTTAAACAGCCTGTTCACTCTTACTCATGAATGCGGGCACGGTATGCATACGCACTATTCACATGGATACCAACCAAGAATTTCTGCACATTATTCTATCTTTGTCGCAGAAGTCGCTTCTACAGTAAATGAAGTGTTATTAATTCACTATTTATTAAAAGAAGCAAAAGAAACGAACGTGCGTAACCATTTAGTTAACCATTTTATTGAGAAATTTAAAGGTACTTTCTTTACACAAATCATGTTTGCAGAATTTGAAAAAATCACACATGAAATGGCTGAGCAAGGTAAACCATTAAATGCACAAGTCTTCAGTGAAATTTATGAAAAGCTATTTAAAGAATATAACGGTGATTCACTTGTATTTGATGAAGAAGTAAAATACGGATGGGCTAGAATCCCTCATTTCTATCGCCCGTTTTACGTATACAAATATGCAACTGGATTCGCATCTGCCATTCAAATCGCTGATAAACTATTAAGCGGCGATCCAAATGCTCAAAAACATTATATTGAATTCCTTAAAGGCGGAAGTTCTGACTATCCACTAAACTTATTGAAAAAAGCTGGTGTTGATTTAACTACGCCAGAACCGATTGAAAGTGCATTGAAACAATTCACTCAACTTGTTGAGGAGTTTTCAGCATTATAAAAAGCATGCAGAGTATATACTCTGCATGCTTTTTTCATTTCGGTTACTTTATGCTAAATGTTGCTGCGTCACACAGTGAATCATGCCACCATACGCAAACAGCTCATTTACATAAATGCCGACAATTCTTCTTCCCGGAAACTGCCCTTCAATAATTTGAAGCGCTAACTTGTCATGCTCATCGCCATATATAGGAACCAATACAACCTCATTTCCAATATAAAAGTTTAAATATGAGCCCTTACAATCTGCTTCTTTTACAGCTTTTCTTGTCACCGGTACTGGTATAAGCTGAAATGGTTTTCCATCTATATTTCTTGCTTGTCTCAATTCTTGATAATGCTTTTCGTACGCCTCCAAAAGGTAGGATTCACTCTCCCCGAAAGGATCATATTCATAAAGAATTGTATTTTCATTTACAAAACGTGCTGCGCCATCAATATGGTAATCCGTATCTTCATCATAATTATCCTCACCACGAATACCAGTTATCCATATAAAATTCGTTACCCCCAAATACTTCGTTAACTCCATTTCAATCTCTTCCTGACTTAGTGTAGGGTTTCGATTTTCATTTATAATAGAAGTTTTTGCCGCTATTAAGGTTCCATTTCCGTTTATCTCTATTCCTCCACCTTCTAGACAGACACTAGATTTAACTTTTGGAATACTATACATCTCACTTATTTTTGCCGGAATAACAGCATCATTTTCATACGGATATTTATCTCCCCAACCATTAAAAACCCAGTGTGTTAAGCAGAGATTGCCTTCCTTATCTTTTACAAAGATCGGTCCATTATCTCTTATCCACACATCATCCGTCTCTTGAACTAAGAAATCAATTTTATCCATATCCACTTTCGCTTCCATTAACTTCGATTGGACATGTACTTTTTCTTCCTCATCATATACAACAATATGCACAATTTCTCCGTAATGAAGCTCCTTTGCCATCGTTACCCAAATATCATCTAGCTTAGCTCTGTAACCTTCACCTCTATGAGCTTTATCATGAGGCCATTGCAGCCATGTACCTTCATGTTTCTCCCATTCCGCAGGCATATAAAACAAACTATTTTCTATATTTCTCATACGTGTTCACCCCTTATATGAATGTACGTACAGTCTATACTTTGACATCGTGTTAAGGTCAACAGGAATATCTTCATTTACTTGTAGCAACTTTATAAGGTGACTCTTTATTTCGCCTTTTTATTATGATAAATTGCTTTCGTACATAGAATAAGGATTGACATAATGTTAATGTCAATCCTTATTCTCATTCTATTTTCGTAACTAAAAAACAAATTTGTGTCACATACTCTTCTGCTAAACAATCACATTCAGGCCCCTTTATATAAACCTCATATGGCGAATTAACTATTACACACCCATTTTTTTCAACCCATTCTTCTAACGCTATATAAGCGTAACCAATATAGTCGTAACTTCCATAATGCATAGTAGTAACGATTTGATGTGGACTTAGTTTTTTCATTTCATACTCTTGTGCTACGTCTTCATCATTCCCCTGCATAACCGGGATTCTTAATTCAATATCACTGTTACTTGGAATATATTCTTCATCATAAAAGACTGCAGATGGTGAACCGACTATTTGAAAATTATTTTTTTGTACCTCTTCATATAAGTCATAAAAATAATCATCCATATCATCCATATCTATTTTTACTCTTTGAATAATTATCGTTACTTCATTCCTCATTCCCATTAATATATCGTAATTTCTATGACGAGCAGTATTTAGACTACTATTCACCTTTACCATTCCATTCATTTCTGAAATAACCTGTAAATTTTGCTTCACTTCCTGAGACAACTCGATAATTTGTGATTGTATATGTTGAACAAACGAATCTTGATCCGATGACTGCAAAACAATTTTAATTTTTGGAAGAGGAAATTTATACTCCCTTAGCTTTTTGATTTTCAACGCTACTTCCAGCTGTCCTTGTTCATAATACCTATACCCATTAACCGGATTCACATATGCCGGTTTTAATATCTCCTCTTTGTCATAATGTCTTAACATCCGCGTACTCATTTTACAAATCCGAGAAAACTCAGCGATGGTATACATATCAATACTCCTTGAATACATTTTCTTTTCATTACTTATTTATTAAAACCAATCAAAAATCTTCTTCATTGAAAAATCTTCATTCTGATTTTTCAATCTTCTTATTTTCGAAGGTAACAAATGACTTGGACAATACCACGTTAAACAATTCATCGCGCCTCCCATTGTTGATATTTCTCCTACATGAATTTGAATAACTTGTTTCTCCGTATACTGTTGAATATATCGTAAAACTTCCTCGTCTTTAGCTAGTCCAAACTTAGGAACATACAGAGCATCACATGATTCTAACATATTTATATACAATCCTTTTGCCGATGCTATCTCTTGATCATATTGTCCTTTCTCTGTATACGATGAAGGAACAACTATAAATGCAGCTTCTGGCATTTGTTCTTGAATAATCTCTTGAACACTATATCTAAATTCATGATCCCCTAAAAAATCACTAATAAACATTGTATGTTCATCAATAAATTTAACCATTCCGTCTGCGTGTGCTAGTACATCCCCTTCTTCAGCAGGAATAATAATAACTCGGCTCACATCTAAATCCCATTCTAACTGCTCAATAATTTCCTCTTCTGTCCAATCATCGTTATCATCAAATATGCGTTCTGTTAATATTACAGTATCTTTTTTATTCCAAATAAGATTACCACCATCTAATATTAATGGAGATTTTACATATTCAAAGTCATTCTTTTTCAACCATTTATTAAATTGTTGATCTAAATATCGCCCTTGATCATCTGGCAAATAATTTGGTCGATATTTAAATTTAACTAGATGATTTGTGGCAACCGGTGCAACATCTCTTAGCCAAATATCATCATACTCAAAACAGCTCGTATGAAAGTCTTGTTCTTCAACAGATAAAGATATAAGTTGATCTGCCATTGATTTCTTTTCATTTAAACATTCATTAAAGTAAATCAAGTCTTCATAAAATGGTTGATAATATTCATTCGATTCGTCTGGTATTGCAGTAAAAATAATCCCATTATGTTTTTGTTCCATATTATTTACCTCGCTTTTTAATAGTAGTTACATAACTGATTTCACAAAGCCAACTATTCCTCAATTCATTTCTCTTTTCATTACAACTCATGAACCGCGTATATTTCATGAATGGATTATAGCATGGAGAAATATTATATATTTATATAAAAAATATAAAGCTGACGTTAAGCCTTAAATTGACTCTTGACAAGTTTTTTAAATAACCTATTTTAAAACAACAATAAATGATTAAATGATTTTTTTATCACGATTCAAACCCATTACTTCTAATAGATCGTTTTGATTATATAAATTCACTAAATGCGCTTCTACTCCTATACAAATTCCTTCTAGCGGAAGATCATTTGGATCCTGACCAAAGGGATCTTCAATTTCAACCCCTATTGCTTCAATACCTATGAATGCAAAACTTATAAATGTAAACTATTTTAATTATTGTAATGAACCATATTTACAAAAACCTCTTTCTCTATTAACCTTTTATTCTTTTAAATCACGAAAGTATACAATTAAATAATAGAATCATAAACCCTATCATTATGAGGCTGGTTAAGATTATTTCTTTCAATACCGTTACTCCTTTTTTGCAAAAAGATAAAATATCTTATTTAATTCAACAACAAATGTTCACTATTCTAAATCCCGACGCATCATTTTAGAATTCGCAATGAACAACGCACTAATTAATACAAAGATTGCACAGGCATATAACAATAAATCTAACGGACTATCGTGATCTATAATGATGAGACGCACAATAGCTGTTATACCTATATATATAAAATATCGTAATAGAAAATGAAAATTCATTTGAAAATACTTTATAATCATTACGATGAATTCAAAGTACAAAAAGAATACGACGATACTATCAATTAAATGATAACTAGATTCATTACCATCCAATTTCAGTTCTTGTATAAACTGAATGACTTCTTTCATAAGAAATACACTTAGAACAACCCCTAAGCAAATTAAAGCTACATTTAAAATGTACTGTAAAACGATAGGGAAATACGAAAACACTATTTTAAAATTCTTTAACACAAACATTTTTCTCCTTTACCATATAAAACGAAAAGCGAACATACACTACAATTCAATTATCATTATATTTAATTTTTATTTTTACAAATAATAAGGAACGACAAAATAGGTAAAGATAAGATTTCACCTATTTTGTCTATATAGCAGCACAACGAAATTACAATTAATTACTTCAATGCAATTGGTTGTTGTTGTGTCACACAATGAATCATGCCACCATTTTTATAAAGCTCTCTCACATCAATGCCAACTACTTTACGATCCGGGTATAACTTCTGAATCGTATCGTTTGCGATTTTATCATTCGGATCATTATAATTAGGCACTAATACAACTGTATTCCCAATATAATAATTGATATACGATCCCTTATAATCGAGAGTTTTTCCATTTTCTAAAGCAACTTTTTCTTTACTAAGCGGCAAGTATTCATACTTATATTTCTGTCCTGAAGCATTTTTGGCATCTAACAATGTATTCATATCTTTATTAGATAAACCCCATTCGGCTAGGTCATCTTCTTTCATCGTTACAATGGTAGAGTTATTATGGAATTTAGCAAATCCATCAATATGAAAGTCCGTAATATCTAAATTAGGTACTCCGTCTAACCAAATAAAGTTTGATACCCCAAGGTCACTTATATATTTTTCAATTTCCTTTTCTGATAAATTAGGATTTCTATTTTTATTCGTTACTGCACTTCGAGTTAATAAAGCAGTTCCATTGCTGTCTAACTCAATTGCACCACCTTCAAGGACAAATTTCCCCCAATCAATTCTTTCAATTCCTGATTGTTTACTGACATTCTCTCGTATTCGAGCATCATTTTTGTAAGGCGTTTTCTTTCCCCATCCATTAAATGCCGGGTCTAATATTTTTAAATTTTTATTATTGTCATAAACAAAAATCGGTCCACTATCTCTTGCCCATACATCATCAGTAGGCGCGATAAAGAAATCAATCTTCTCCATATTTAACCCTTCATCTGTTAAAAGCTTATTGATTCTCTTCTTTTCTTCCTGGTCATATGCAACAATGTGGACTTTCTCTCCCTCAGTTAAAGCACTTGCCATCTTAACCCAAATAGGTTCAACTTCCTGCTTATACTCTTCACCATATGTGTATTCATGTGGCCATTGCAGCCATGTACCTTCATGTTTATCTTTTTCATCTGGCATCGTATATTTCCCAGCATTTTTCTGTACCTCTACTTTTTCTCCTTCTTTCCCTTTAACATTTTCATTGTTACCCTCAAAAGAGCATCCACTAATAATCGTTGTAGATAATGTAGCTATTAAACAAAACTTTATTACTTTTTTCATTTTTTCAACCTCCTGTTCTTGTCTCCAATAATGTAAAGCTTCACATAGTGTGAAGCTCAAGCTTTTTTATCAATGTAAAAATTACCAATTATTCTTTACATTACTTAGCATTTAACTACCTATTTTGGTTTATTCAAATGCCAATCACCTTTCTTACCTATTTATCCCGCTATTTGTGGGCAGTAAGTAAAACTTTACAAAATAAAAAAATCGGTATTGATAATTACATATCAATACCGATTTTTTATAATTATTTTCCTTCTATTAAATCATTCGCCATTTTCCTAAATTCTTGATTAAATGCATCATTCATACCATTTTGGACGTTAGAAAATAATATGACAAACGTTCGTTTATCCCAGTTAAAATTATTAAAAGTGTTCCAGCCAGCTAATACACCGTGGTTATGATAATAATCTGGGTAAATATAGAAACTAAATCCATATTTTCTTGCAGGTGATGCAGAAAACATATCTGATACACTTTGTTTAGAAAGTAGTTTACCATCCATAATAGCTTCATCTAACTTTTTCATATCTTCAACAGTCGTATACATTTCACCACAACCATACAGCCAGTTCATTTTTAAGCGAGGCGTGGCTATTAACTTATTATCTTTTTTCGTATACCCTTCTGCTAAGAAAATATCCTCTGGAAGTGTTGCGCCCATTCCAGATTCATGCATTTCAACAGGAGTCAAAATATTTTCTTTCACATATTCAGCAAGTGGTTTATTCGATATTTTTTCTACAATATATGCAAGCACCATATAATTATAATCTGTATATTTCCATCCTGTCCCTGCTGGAAATTGTAACGTTTGTGCCCCAATCCACGTTACTAATTTTAACCGTGATGCTGCGTCAACACTACCTTGTCCCTGTTCTGGTAATCCAGACGTATGTGTTAACAAATTTCGTAACGTAATGTTTTTATCTGCCGGAAACGATGGGATATATTTATTTACATTGTCTTCAATGTTCAACTTCCCTTTTTCTTTTAGTTGCATAATAGATATTGCAACAACTGTTTTCGTAATAGACCCAATGCGATATTTCGTTCTTGGAGTTGTTAATACTTGATCTTTCACATTCGCATAACCGTACCCTTTTCGTAAAATGACATGATCTTTACTTGCTACAAGAACACTCCCATTAAATCCTTTATCTTTTAAGTACTGATCTAGTTTTCCAGCTGCAATTTCATAACGCTTTTTCGCATTCGCATCAACTTCCTGCTTAACATCTTTTTGCTTACTATTTACATTTAAAAATGCCTTTACATCATATTTTTTTCCTTTATTTGCATGTATTAGTGTAACAACACTTCCACAAAAAACAGCAAAAATAAAGAAAACGATTAACCATTTCTTTAACATACTAGGAACCCTCTTTTATCTAGTTTCACTTAACGTACATCCATTCTATTTTATATCTTTTAATTATCAAGTATATTATAATATTATTTAATATTCACTATGTTAAAACTAGATTCCTTTTTCTCATTTTCAATTTTGACTACTCTCTATTGTATTTCTTTCTAGCAAAATTTCCAACATACAATCGGATGCATTACACTATAATTTCAAATTCTTTTGTAACATTTGTTACATACTAAAAAGAATGGAGATGTAATATGAAAAACACCGATAAACGCAACCGTTTAGATGATAAGATGTTTCATTATCGGATAACAAAAAACAACATGGTATTAATTGAATATTACGGAAAACAAATTATGATATTAAAAGGAAATGATGCTGAAAAATTTTTAAATAAAATAAATCATGCAAATAACGATAAAGAAAAACAGCTAATTATGGCTAAAATTACAGGTAATTTCAAAAGAGGTAATGAACGAAATTGAAAACGAATCTCATTTACATTTTGATTATACAACAAATAAAAAAAGAAATGTCGCTCATTCAACATTTCTTTAGACTTTCTTCACAAAAAATTTACATTGCTAACATTCCTTTATTTTCTATAATTCCTATATAAGCTAACCGCTGAAATAGTTAGTAATACAACTATGCATAACCACGCATACGTATATCCCTTCTTATCTACAATATAACCAAATAAAGCAGGTGCAACAATAATGGAAATTTGATTTAATGTAAGTGCAAAACTCACTGTCATCCCTACCGATTCTTCACTTGCTGATTCTGCAACTTCAGTTATAAAAAGACTAAACCATCCAATCGAAAAGAACCCTAACAATGCACTTACACCATACAATACATTCGTTATTGTATGTATGCTCATTACTAATATTAGAATGAAGAGAATAGAAATACAAACAGTTATAAATAAAGGGGTGCGCCGATTTCCCTTATAAAACAAATCACTAGTAGCTGCTAATATAACCCTACCAACCATTCCAGAAAAGAACATAACGGAAAATACTTTTCCAGCTAAAATTGGCGTGATTGATTGTTCCAATACTAAAAATTTTATAAAGTGTGCAACTAACACCATTTGCAATGAAATCATACAAATGCCAGTTATATAAATTGCATACAACTCTTTTTTACACATCACTTCTTTTAACTGCATCCAAAAAGAAAGTTTAATACGTTCTTGTTTAACTTTCTCTTGAATATATGGTTCCTTATAAAATATAAAAAATAAAAACCCTCCAATTATACAAATGCATGCAATACTATTTACCGCATAAGCCATATTATATTTTATTGTAAGAAACGGGATCAATACTCCCGCTAACGTGCCACCAATCGGTATACCAGCTTGTCTAATCCCCATTGCTAACCCGCGATTTTCTTTTGGGAACCACTTTATTATCACCTTACTTCCTCCTGGCTGCGAAACACTATAAAACGTTCCTACTAATAAAAGTACAAAGAGTAACCCATTAAATTCATTGACCATATTAGTCAGTAAAAATGAACCTCCTAGTAAAAATGAGCTTATCGAAATTAACAACTTTTCATTGTATTGATCAAGTAGCCGCCCGACAAAAAGCATACAAAATAGCGGTCCTATATTTACAACACTTACTAGCAATCCACTCTCCGTATTCGTAAGTGCATATTCTTCTTTCCAAAATAATGCAAACGCTCCAACACCATACGTTATAAGTGTCGCTGTTGTTTGAGCAACTGTCGCAAAAATTAACATAACCCACTTATAAGTACTATTCACCCTTTCTTCCATTAACACAATAATCCCTCCATCCCCCTTTCATTGTATGAAAGTTCTGATATCATATAAAATAAAGATTTATTATGTAATCCATCAAAAAAAATGATACCTTTTATGGAGGGATGATACTTGGATATAAAAGATTTAACTGTATTTTACGAAGTTGCGAAAGAAAAAAACATATCTCACGCAGCGAAAAATTTAAACTATGTACAGTCTGGCGTAACAATGCGTATGAAACAACTAGAAAACGAATTAGGTGTGCCTTTATTTTACCGAAACGGAAAAGGTGTAACTTTAACTTCTAACGGTGAGATTTTATTAACATACGCCAAACAAATTATCCACTTAATAGATCAATCTGTTAAAGCAGTTCAAAGTAATGGGATCGAACCAAGAGGCACTTTAAAAATTGGATGTACAGAATCTACAACCGCTGTAAGACTTCCATCTATATTAACAGCCTATTATGAGAAATACCCAAAAGTCGAATTGATTTTAGAATCAAATACGACGGAACAATTGATTAGGCTTGTATTAGAACGAAAACTGGACGGAGCGTTTATAGCTGGCTCTACTCAGCATACTGAACTTCATACAAATATATTTCGTGAAGAAGAATTAGTTCTCATTAGCAAAAATCCTTTATCTTCCTTTAAAGACATCGGAGACATGAATTTACTTGCATTTAGTCGCGGGTGCTATTATAGAAATTTATTAGAAGATTGGCTTCAAGAAGAAGGAATTTCACCTAAGCGAGTATTAGAGTTCGGAACAATTGAGGCGATACTCGCATGTGTAAAATCAGGTATGGGCATAGCAATTATGATGAAGTCTATTTTAAATGATCATAAACATGACATATCATTCAACCCTTTACCAAATAGCTTCAAAAAAGTTCCTACTACTTTTATTACTAGAAAAGATATATATCACTCTGCTGCATTACAAAAATTTATGGAGATGACTCACAATGCGTGAAAAGAAAATACGTGGTATGAAACGAAAAACAAACACTTTAATAAAGCGAATTGAGGAACATACAAAAACGTTCCCTTCTATTTTCTATAACGATGAATATTGGAATATGCTATTGCCAGTTTCGCAAACTTTTATCGACTCTCGTAAAACACCTAGAAAAGTAAAGCGATTATGTATTCAAACCTTATTAAATCAAGCAAATCATTTAATAAATATGAAACCGAGCGATACACATACATATCGAGTTGTTGTTTTAATTTCTATAAATAATTTGTGGGGTTCGCAAATCATTATATTTAAAAATGAGGACTACTTTCATAATTTTTTTAATAGAAATAGTGAATTTCAAAAATGGATTCTTCTTTCAAATGAAATTGATTTTTGGGAGAAATTAGAAATTCCAGTTTGTCATTCCTTCGAAACGCTTCGCTTTCAAGAAATTATTTATGATGAAGATGAATGCTACGAAAAAGAGATTCTGTTTATCGGGGAGTTAAATTAAAAAGGGTGTACCTAAAACACTGGTATACCCTTTTTCACTTATTTCCCCTTCAATACACTATGTAATCGATCCGGATAATTTGTAAACATTCCTGTAGCACCCCATTTGATTAACAGTCTCATATCTGGTTTCTCATTAATTGTATAAGGATGAATTAACAGTCCATTTTTCCTAGCTATTTTCATATATGATTCATCAATAATTAGTTCTCCGTTATCATTACGTAAGTTTGGTCCAATACCAGCTGCATACTTTTTAATTTCTTGAAAATCATCATTCGTTACACTTTTCGGTTCATGTGTAATGCCAGACCATTCAACAATTTCATTGTTTTCATTTGGATAATACCAAAGCAATTGAACTAACGGAATATTTTCATTCATACTATGAATCTTTTTCAAACTATCTTTACTAAATGATTGAATCATAACACGGCTAGATGACATGTTTTGACCTACTAAATTATATTTATTTAACAATGCTAACAATTTCTCTTCCATTCCTGGATACACATCTGGTGATTTTGTTTCAATGTAATACTTCATGCTTCTTCCATACTTTTGGAAGATTTCTTCAAGAGTCGGAACTTTTTGCCCAACATACTCTTGCTTAGCCTTTTCTGGATACGCTTTATTAAACCACGTTCCTGCATCTAAACTCTTTATTTCGCTTAACGTTTTATCACGTACTTCGCCTGTTCCATTTGTAGTGCGATCAACTGCTGTATCATGCATTGCAATTAATTGGCCATCCTTTGTTAATTGAATATCTAACTCTAAATAATCCGCTTTCATTTTTTTCACTAAATCATAAGAAGCAAAAGTATGCTCAGGTGCATGTCCACTTGCTCCGCGATGTGCAATATTTAAAAACTTATTCGTATTCCATTCATGCTTCCCTTCTGCTTTCGCATGAACAGCTCCCCCAACAAAGATACTTCCCGTCATAAAGAAAATAACTAAAACGCTAATAATCTTTCTCATCCTTCTAACCCTTCCTACGTTGCAAATTTCAACAAGCTAATGAGATTTACACGAAATAGAAGACACACTTTCATTATTTTTATAGACCTATATTAAAATTCCAATCTTACAAATATACTTTATCTATATTATTAATATAGAAAACTAGTATTATCCTATTTAATTCCTATAGTCCTCCTTTTCATATGTAACTCTCTATTTTGTACGATTCATTCAATAAAAAAAGCCATAAATTATTTAGAATACACTCCTGTATCCCTAAATAAATTTATGGCTTTTCTCAAATATCTCCGGCCTCTATTAACTTGTCGAATTTAATCATACCAAACCTATTGAAATTTGTGAATATTTTTTTCAGTACAGTGAAGCACATAAAACAATATTTCTGTAGTTACTTAAAAATCACATAATAAATTTCTCATTACCTCTTCCAATACTATATCTGGATTTACTACCGTTTTTTCCGAACGCCATCCGATAAAGCCATCTGGTCTAATTAATACAGCACCTCCATTCTCTATACCATATAATTTGCTAAAAATATCTTCTGGAACAACAAAGTCTCCACTTAAGCCAACACGATACCCTTTTATATTTATTCCTAATTTAGCTGAAACAGCATGTGCTGCCTCAGCCCAAGAACTATTTTCTACTCCTGTAAGTAATACAAAACTGTTACCGAATAAGTCTAATGTAGAAACTTTCTTTCCTTCATACGTTCCCCATAAATGCGGTGCTCGTGTTCCAGGTCTCCCGTTCAACTCTATGCTATCCATTCTATGTGGAGTGACTGAATTATCTATAATTGCCTCTGAACAATACTGATATCCAACTGTAACAGCTAAAACATCCATATTATTCAAACTGCCTTCCTCTCTATTCGCAGCACGAAACAGTAAACTACTTGCATAAGCTGTCGTTAATTTTGCAACAGAGTGTCTCTCTTCATGATATGTTTCTAACAATTTTGGTTTTGCCTTCCCTTTTATAACAGCCGCTAATTTCCAAGCTAAGTTATGCGCATCTTGTATTCCTGTATTTGAACCAAATCCTCCTGTTGGCGGCATAATATGTGCTGAATCTCCAACTAAAAAGGTTCGATTTCCTTGAAATTTCACCGCTGTACTTTCGGCCGCTTCCCACGGTAAAACACTTAATATTTTTGATTCAACATTTGTACTTCCAATTGCTATTTGAATAATTTGTTTACAACGTTCTATAGTGAAGTCCTCTAGCCCCTCTCCTTTTAATGGATCGTAGGCTACATGATAAATCCATTTTTTTACGTTATCAACTGGGATAAGTGCACCAAGAACCTCCGGATGAAGTACCATCGAAAAACCGAATGCGTCTCCTTGTATAAACTCTCTTAAATCAGCTTCAAAATAAATATTCATATAATAGCCACCAATGGTTCCACGCCCCTCAGTTTTAATCCCTAACTGCTCACGTATTTTACTTTTCGCTCCATCCGCTGCAATTACATAGTCACAATGTATGACACTTTCTTTTTCTGTTTCACGATTTCGAATCTTTGCTTTTGCCCCGTTTTCATTTTGTTCAAATGAAACTAATTCATGATAAAAAGATAGTTGCCCGCCTAGCGTTTTTGCTTCTTGTAACATCATCTCTTCTAAAATAATTTGATAACATGCAGTTTGTTTTGATGGACTAATCTTTTCTATTTTTTGAAGTAACTCTTCATCGTTTCTGTATTGCGTCGCTCTCATTTGTTCCAATTCTTCTTTATTTGCCTCAGCTATTGTATGAACCGCTATTCTTCCTCGGCAGTTCTCTAATGCTTTACCTGCCAATTTAATTCTTTGTTCCAAGCCTAATTCTCGAAATAACTCCATTGTACGTAAAGTAAGACCGCCTGCTTTCGGATGAATGGCAGTAGACGGATGCCTTTCAATAAGTAAGTACTCAATGTTATGTTTTGCAAGAAATAACGCAGACGCTAACCCAGATAATCCCCCTCCAACAATTAAAACTGGTACATAATTCGATTTCATATATTTACCCTCCACATCATTGTTCTGAGCTCAGTGACATAAATATAATCAAAAAAAACATTAAAATATAGACTTATATTTCATTTTGAATTATCATATAGATAGATTACGCCCCAAAATCCCTTTTACCTTTTCATACATCTATAATCCACCTGAATTATGTCTGTATGAAAGTGTAAAACAAAAGAACGTACTTTACGTTGAACTATGTTCTATCGTAAAAATCAAAAATAATAAAAACATTATAAACGGTCGTAACCTTATGGATTATACAAGGTTACGACCGCTTATTTTATTGTTACATCATTTTTTGTTTTTAAAACTTCATCTATTGTGTTATGTAGTCCTTCCAATCCCTTTTCTATCTCCCTATAATTTTCAAAAATAAAAAATTCATTCGTCTCGATTTTCTTTCCCAATATTGCACCTCATACAACAATCATGTAGCATTACCGTATCGAAGTAATGGTTCGTTATCTTAAACCTTTCGACTAATTAGCAGGAGGCAAAGTGATTGAAATGAATAAACAAGAACAATTAAATATTATAAAAAAAGATTTTATTGATTCTCAAAAAGTATTATTGGCAATTGGTGATGAAACACGTCAAGCTATTTTATTAGTGCTAATGGAAACGGAATGTCAAACAGGATTACGTGTAGGAGAAATCACGAAGCAAACACACCTTTCCCGTCCAGCAGTATCACATCACCTTAAGATTTTACGAGAAGCTGGCATTATTTTAATGAGAAAAGAAGGTACAAAGAATTTTTATTATATTGATATACGTACAAAATTAGGTTTATTAAAAAATCTTGTATTAGATATTGAGAAGCTATTGCAAAACTTTTATTAAAACTTGGAGGTATAAGAAATGAAAGCAATGATAATTGATAGATATGGAAAAGTCCCAATGCGTATGGCAGAGGTACCTACTCCTGAAATAAAAGAGTATGAGGTGCTCGCAGAAATTCATGCAGCTAGTATTAACCCAATTGATTTTAAAATACGCGACGGAAAAGTAAAAATGTTACTGAAATATGAAATGCCCCTAATCCTTGGTAATGACTTTGCCGGTGTCATCACGAAGGTTGGATCAAAAGTAACTCGTTTTAAAGTTGGTGATGAAATATATGCTCGCCCAAGAAAAAATAAGATTGGTACTTTCGCGGAGTATATAGCCATTCATGAAGATGATATAGCTTTAAAGCCGAAAAATTTAAGTTTTGAGGAAGCTGCTTCGATTCCACTTGTTGGCTTAACATCATATCAAGCATTACATGACATCATGCAATTACAAAAAGGACAAAAGATTTTAATTCACGCTGGATCCGGTGGTGTTGGTACTTTCGCAATTCAGTTAGCAAAAATAATGGGTGCTACTGTTACAACGACTGCTAGTGAAGCTGGTGCAAATTTAGTAACGTCTCTTGGCGCAGATGAAATTATTAATTACAAAACAGAAAAATTTGAAGATATACTAAAAAATTATGATGCGGTATTTGATACAATCGGCGGTGCAACGCTTGAAAAATCATTCAATATTATAAAAAGCAGAGGAAACATTGTTTCCGTTTCAGGTATGCCGAATGCACGCTTCGGTAAAGAATTTGGTTCAGGATTCTTTAAAACTCTCTTATTTTCATTAGCCAGCAAAAAACTTACTGCACTTGAAAAAAAGCATAATGCTCAATATTCATTTTTATTTATGAAGCCAAGCGGGGATCAATTACGTACTATTGCAAACTATATTGAAGCCGGAAAAATCAAACCGGTAATCGATCGAGTCTTCCCTTTTGAAGATGCGCAAAAAGCAATGGAATATTCAGAGTCTGGAAGAGCAAAAGGAAAAATAATTGTAAAAATTAAATAATAATAAAACCTCCATTTTCTTAAAATGGAGGTTTTAAATTTGCTGTTAAATAGACATAGTGCAATGAAGTCCTTACAATAGATTGCAAGGGGAAATATTATATTATACTTTTAGTTAACTTTACAAAGAATACATACGTACAAATACATAACTTAAAATACAAAAAGGAGGAGATACAATGACTAAAAATAATGAAACAGGTTGGAATTTAGATAATAGTTATACGACTTTACCACAATCATTTTATACAGAAATCCCCCCTACTCCCGTAAGTTCACCGGAGTTAGTTAAACTAAACCATTCATTAGCGATATCTCTTGGCTTGACCCCTGAAGAACTGAAAAAGGAAGCTGAAATTGCTATTTTCGCTGGTAATGCACTCCCAGAAGGAGCTCATCCATTAGCTCAAGCATATGCTGGCCATCAATTCGGACATTTTAATATGTTAGGCGACGGTCGTGCTCTTTTAATTGGCGAACAAATTACTCCTTCAGGTGAGCGTTTCGATATTCAACTGAAAGGTTCTGGCCCTACTCCCTATTCACGCCGAGGAGATGGCCGTGCTGCACTCGGTCCGATGCTACGTGAATATATCATTAGTGAGGCAATGTATGCACTTGATATTCCGACTACTCGCAGTTTAGCAGTTGTCACAACTGGTGAAGCAACATATCGTGAAACAAAGTTACCTGGAGCAATTTTAACTAGAGTAGCTAGTAGCCATATACGCGTCGGTACATTTCAATATGCTGCAGCTCGTGGTTCAATAGAGGACCTGAAATCACTAGCTGACTATACGATAAAAAGGCATTACCCAGAAATTGAAGCTCATGAAAACCGATATACTGCATTACTACAAGAAGTCATTAAAAGACAAGCCAGTCTTATCGCAAAATGGCAACTTGTTGGATTTATCCACGGTGTAATGAACACTGACAATATAACGATTAGTGGCGAAACAATTGATTACGGTCCTTGTGCATTTATGGACAATTACAATCAAGGAACCGTATTTAGCTCTATTGACACACAAGGTCGTTATGCATATGGAAATCAACCATATATGGCCGCATGGGACCTCGCTCGATTAGCAGAATCTTTAATACCAATTCTGCACGAAGATGAAGAAGAAGCATTAAAGATCGCCCAAGACGAAATTTCGAAATTTAGCGTACAGTATGAAAACCATTGGTTCCTTGGAATGAAAAAGAAATTAGGACTATTTAGTACCGAAGAACAAGATCAACCACTTATTGAGCAACTTTTAAAAATGATGGAGAAATATAAAGCAGATTATACAAATACATTCCGTTCATTAACTCTTGATGCTATTGAAAATACAGCTCTATTTGAAAGTCCTGAATATAAAGATTGGTACAAACTGTGGCAATCTCGATTAAAAAGACAAGAACAATCGAAAGAAAACGCCTACGAAATGATGAAAAATAATAACCCATCAATCATCCCAAGGAACCACCGTGTAGAAGAAGCACTAGAAGCAGCTGTTACAAATGACGACTATAGCGTAATGGAGAAACTTCTTGAAGCTTTATCAAACCCTTATGCGTATTCTACAGATCAAGAAGAATACTGCATTCCGCCTGCACCGACGAATCGCCCTTATCGTACTTTTTGTGGGACTTGATTAAAAATTTGTTTTTATTTTAACCCAAAATTTATTAAGTTAACTATTAATCACAAACTTAAAAGTTGCTTTCAATATTGAAAGCAACACATTTAGTATCCAACCTTAAACAAGTCACAAATTATAATTTGTGACTTGTTTAATTACCCACGTTCAATAGAAGATTTGTTTTGCAGGCATCGTTGTATCTTCAGAGACAGCATATGGATTTTCATTAGGTTTTATAATTATAAACATTCTACCATATCCACTGTGAGCTAATTTATTGCAAAGACCTTCTACCATAAAACCCCATAACTCCAGCTGCTATTCCCATTATAGATAATCCAAGTTTTTTCTTTATTTTAATGCTTCTTTTTCAAATATTCTCTTTTTTATTTCATAACTCATAAAAAAATACTTTTCTGCTTTTTCTATATTACCTACCTTATGAAACTCTAATGCCAGACTTTCGGTATATTCGTGAATATACTCCGATAAATTTTTTCTTTCAAAGTAAGAAAAACCTTCAAGAATAATTTTTTCTATTTTTTCTACCTCTAAATGCTGACAAAATCCCTTTAGAATTAAAAAGTGATATCTATATTCATCATTTTTTAATTCCTCACAAACCTTCAATCCACTTTCAATTAATTCCTTCGCTTTTTCTATTTCACCTAATTTATAATATTCTCTTGCCTCTAAAAAGATTGCCTTATAATGAGTAGGCATTTTTTTAGAAACCTCAGATAAGTGTCTAATTGCTAAAACTGAAAGATTTTGACTCGCATACAATAAACCTAAATTATGTCTGATTCTTAATACTAACATTTCAGCATCATTTTTTTGTAAAATGTTTATTGCTGACGCAATATATTCCTCACCTTTATCATGCTGCTTTAATTCCGAAAAAGATAATCCTAATATATTTTCGCACAGCGCTATGTTCACTTCATACCCTGCTTGTTTAACAAAGATATCTCTTGCCTTTGAAGCGTATTCAATAGCTGAATATGCGTAATGCAAGTGGTATTTTAATATAGCAACTCTATAATTAAACTCTGCATATTCAATTTCATCTGAAATATGCTCTAATAACCCTTCAGCTTTTTCAAAATAGTTGCTAGCTTCACTATAATTAGTAAGAATTGTATAATGAATGGCTTTGAATAAATAATAATAATAATTAGAATATTCATCATTCGGTTTAGGCAATGCATCTATTTTATCAAAAGCTTTTTTCAAATTACCTAAACCATCTATTAGCACTTTATATCGAAATTCTAACAGATAATAGTGAAATGAAACCTTTACATCTGATTCGATAATATAAAGCTTTTTATCGATCTCTTCTTTTAATTTTTTTGCTTCACTTATACGTTGAGCTCTAATATCTCGATACCAATCATTCAGCATCTTATTAATTAATTCATTGCCAGTGATTTGTATATTCATCAAATCCACTCTCCTTCTTTTAATTATCATAAAAATAACATAATTCGATTATTTGTATCTATCTATATATATATTTCTCAACAATTGAACAAAATTCATTCACTGAATTTTGTTCAATATTTTAATAGACCCGCTGTAAATATGAATACTTTTTCTTATAACCTCTGAATATGAGTATCCTTAAAATCCGTCTCATATTTCAATCCATATCCAAACATTCGATCCATTCCAATATGTGCTGTCCATATTAAGCCAATCATTATAACGGTATCTATCTTAAAATAGACACCTATTAGAACAATTAATATGGATATGATATATGTGTGACATACATTATATATTTTCGCACCAACGTGATTATTAATCCCATATGCTAACATTGATAGATCCGGCGCTAAAAGGAATACAAAAAATATAATCCAACTAAACTCATAGATCGAATACATATAAATCGCGGCTAAAAATACAACCATTCCTTCAAAATGTACAATACGTTTTTGCATTATTTATCATTCCTATTTTTCTATATTTATTAATACATTTTCATCGCTAAAAGTATTCTTTTCATTTTTTGCATTTTTTGACCAGATGGTTGCTAATATTGGCCCTGCAATGTTATGCCATACTGCCGCTAATACACTTGGGAGTGCAGCCGCCGGTCCAAAATGCGCTGTCGCCAGTGCAACACCTAAACCTGAATTTTGCATTCCTACTTCTATTGAAATAGCCCTTCTTGTCCCTTCGTCTAGTCCAAGTACGAACGCAGTTATATATCCGAGCAAAAAACCGAAAGCATTATGGAGCATCACCGCAATAAAGATAAGAAGTCCTGAAGAAGTAACGCTACTTACATTTGCTGAAACAACTGCAGAAACAATTATGATAATTGCTACAACTGATATTAAAGGAATAACAGTCATTCCTTTATTAACGATATGAGGGAAAAACTTTTTCACTACTAGTCCTAAAATAATAGGCGCAATAATGACTTGTACGATAGAAAGAAACATGGACATAGCATTTACTGGCATCCATTGCCCTGCAAGTAATAGTAGAATGAGCGGTGTAGCAATTGGTGCTAGTAACGTTGATACTGAAGTCATTGCAATAGACAACGCTAAGTTCCCTTTTGCTAAATAAACCATAACATTTGATGCAGTGCCACCCGGTACTGAACCGAGCAACACTAACCCAGCTGCTAATTCCGCTGGCAGATTCATAACGTAGGCTAGTACGTATGCGACAAGTGGCATAATAATAAACTGAGCACATACACCGATAATAACTGCTAATGGTTTTGTAGCTATGATTTTGAAATCAACAGCCTTCAATGTTAATCCCATCCCAAACATGACAACCCCAAGTAAAATCGTTATGTAACTAGTTAACCCGAGAAATGGCGCGGGAATGAAATATGCAATAGCTGCAATACAAATAACCCAAAATGCAAAATACTTTCCAGCTATATTACTTATCGCTTCTAGTACTTTCACCCGATCAGCCCCTATCTTTTAATTGAAACACCTTATTCGGATTCAAAATATTTTGCGGATCAAGAGCTTTCTTTATTTTCTCCATTACACATAATGCCGCCCCATGTTCTTCTTCTTGATACTTTCGTTTTCCGATTCCAACGCCATGTTCTCCTGTACATGTTCCTCCTCGTTTAAGAGCATACAGAACGATACTTTCGTTTATTTCGTCTGCCTTCTTTACTTCCTCTTTATCATTTGTGTCAATCATTAAGAGTACATGGAAATTCCCATCTCCAACATGACCTAGAATACCGCCAATAAGCCCTACTTTATCTAATACCTCTTTCGCATGTTGAATCGCGCCAGCTAATTCCGAAATTGGCACACATACGTCTGTACTCATTAGCTTTTTACCAGGATAACTATGCACGTAAGAGTACGCTAAGTTATGCCTTGCATCCCACAGTTTATTTCTTGCTGCTGTTTCCGTCTCAAACGCAATTTCTTTACATTTATGATCAAGAACGATTTCTTTCGTAAATTCAATATCTTGCTTTAACCCTGCTTCATTGCCGTGAAACTCTAAAAATAGTGTCGGTTCTTCTCTGTAACTTGTTTCATTGTAATGATTTACTTGTTTCATAGATAATTCATCAACGAGTTCAATTCTCGCGATTGGAATACCTGCTTGTAATATGTTAATTACAGCTTCTACTGCATCATTTATAGTTGGAAACGATGCCCTCGCAGCCATAACATGTTCTGGTATACCGTATACTTTTAAAGTTAACTCCGTGAAACATCCAAGTGTTCCTTCTGATCCTACGAAAATACCATTTAAATGATAACCTGATGATGACTTCGCCGCTAAATTCCCGGTATGTATTACCCCTCCATCCGCAAGAACGACTTCTAAATCTCGAACTTGATCACGCATTACACCATACTTTACTGCTGTCGTTCCGCTCGCGTTTGTAGCAGCCATTCCTCCTAACGTTGCATCAGCTCCTGGGTCTACACTAAAAAATAATCCATACTTTTTCAATTCTTTATTAAGCTGAGAGCGCGTCACCCCTGGCTGTACTCTCACAAGAAAATCCTTTTCTCTTATTTCAAGTATTTTGTTCATAAGAGAAAAGTCCATTGTAATTCCTTTTTCGTAAGGAATTACATGTCCCTCTAAACTGGACCCTACTCCAAATGGAACGACAGCTGTTCCGTGCTGAATCGCTATTTTCATTATCGCGCTAACTTCTTCGGTCGTTTTTGGAAAAACAACTACATCAGGTAAACTACTAGTATGATAAGATTCATCTTTACTATGTAACTCTCGTACTGTCATATTTATTACTACTCGATCTTCAGGAAGTATGCCTTTTAATTCATTTACTACATGTTCAATTGTTATTTCCATAATCAACTCTCCTTTTTAATTTTAAAACAAGTATACCATCTTTATACAAAATAATTAGAAAAATAAGATTGTTAAACCTGAACATACAAAAAAGAACCTGCAGCACACGCTACAAGTTCTTTTTCACTACATTTTAAACGATTTCTTTATTAACAACATAAACCAAATTAAAGTAACTGCCATCAACGAATGAGAAAATCCTACAATATAAGTTAACCCTTTAAAGTCAGCTCCATTTAACTGAAGAAGCCCTCTCGCTGCTAGCGAACCTAACATTAATGTTAATGCAATGTTATGTAAAACAAACCACTTATTAAACCCTTGCACTTCATGAAACGCGAATACTTTTGCTAATCCTAAAGCAATTAAAAAGAAGAAAAAGCCAAGTACAAGTGTATGTGTATGCAAAAGATTTAACAAAGTAGATCCTAAAATCCCTTTATACTTACCATACTCCCTAGCGAAAATCCCTGATAATAAACCGATAATCAAATACGTAAACGATGCATTATATAATTTCTTCATTATGTACCTCCTTGAGTAGAATGTGTAGTGTGTCATATTTAGTAATAATGATAGTTATATAGTAAAAACTCCTAGTCACCTAGGAGTCATTGTATAAGCACCTCACTCTTTACAATCAATCCTAATTATAAAATATCTCTCTATACAAAACAAACGAACTTTATGTGAACAAACAAAGCCCCATTAAAATATGTTGCACTTTTGTTTTACACAATCCATACTAATTGTTATAACTTTTTAAAGGTGGTGTAATCATTGATAGTTCTTAAAACAGAACGTCTTAACCTTCGTTGGTTTGATATAAAAGACGCTCCTTTTATTCTTGAGTTAGTAAACGATCCTGCATGGATTCAGTTTATCGGTGACAAAGGAGTTAGAAACTTAGAAGATGCAAAAAATTATATTGTAAACGGTCCCATCGATATGTATAACAAACTCGGATTTGGCCTTTACTTAGTAGAACGAAAAGAAGATCTCACTCCACTTGGTATGTGTGGCCTTATTAAAAGAGATTCATTAGAAGACGTTGATATCGGATTTGCCTTTTTAGAAACATTCCGTTCAAAAGGATATGGCTACGAGTCAGCTTCTGCAATAATCGAATACGGTGTACAAAAGCTCGGCATGAATCGAATTGTAGCAATTACTTCTATAGATAACATCGCCTCAGGAAAGCTTTTAGAAAAAGTAGGATTACGATTTGAGAGGATTATTTCAGGGTCTGGAGAAGATTTAAAATTATTTGGGTATAACGCATAGTAAAGAAGGTCGCCGTGAATGGCGACCTTCTTTACTATTGTAATAATATTTTCCTACACATTGAGATTGCTTGTTGTATAAGGAAGCCTTTCTTTTTTCCATGCAAGAAATCCTCCCTTTAGATTCACCACTTCCTTTATACCAGCTCTTTGTAAAATACTAGCTGCTATAGCAGAGCGCAATCCGGTTCGACATTGTAAAACGATTGGGCAATCTTTTGGTATGCAATCTAGCTGCTTAAATAGATTTCCTAAAGGGATATGTATTGCATCATAAAGATGTCCTTCCTCCCACTCTTTTTTACTACGCACATCGATAACCTTAACGCTTCCACCTTTTATATGCGGATATAATTCAATTGATGTTTTTTCTTTATAACTTTCAAATCTATCAAGTCTTTTTATAACTTGTAAGGGTGCAAAAGCAATACTATTATCTAACCCAATAGATTCAAAGTCTCTAATAACCTCCTCCACTCTAACCTTTTCCTCATCTAGAATTATTAACGTTTCTGTTTTATAATCTAATAACCATCCACACCAAGTTGTGAAAGAATTGTTATAAGGTATGTTAATTGACTTCTCGATATGACCTGCAGCAAAACTCTCTACATCCCTTATATCAACTATTTGATGAACGCTCTTCAAAATTTCTTGAAGTTCTTCTACTGTATTAATAGCATTACTTTTTCTCTTCTTACGAATTGGCGGACCATACTTATTTAAATTCTTCATTAATGAAAAATACTTTGGAGGCTCTGGCTGTCCCGTCAATAAAGTTGATATAAAATCACTTTCTTCATTACACTGAAATGCCCAATTGAACATCTTTTCATAACCTAATGTAGAAGTTGGAATTGCTCCTAATGCTTTTCCACATGCGCTTCCCGCACCATGTGATGGCCATATTTGCAAATAATCAGGAAGTATTTTTATTTTTTGTATAGAATCAAATAATTGTTTCGCTCCTATTTTTGCAGTATCTTTCATACCGACTGCAGTTTCTAATAAATCCGGTCTTCCTATATCTCCTACAAATATAAAATCACCTGTGAATATCCCTATCGGTTTATCATTCGTATAATTATTTTGACTTGTATCAGTCACTAAAAAAGAAATACTTTCAGGCGTATGCCCTGGGGTGTGAATTACATTAAATTTTATATGACCTACTTTAAACTCTGTGCCCTCTCTAACCAATTTGTATCGACCTTCATTAAGATATTGATATTTCCAATCACAATCTCCTTCATCAGATACATATAAATTTGCATGATAAAGATTGGAAAGTTCTCTAGACCCAGAAAGAAAATCAGCATGAATATGAGTCTCAGCCGCAGCAATTACTTCCATTCCCTCTTTCTTAGCAAATTCTATATATTGTTCTATATAGCGACCTGGATCAATTACAATTGCTACGCCTTCCTTCTGACAACCGACTAAATAGGAAGCATGTGCTAATTTTTCATCATAAAAATATTTTAAAAGCATAGCTATTCCCTCCAAATAGGTATTTCAAATTGCTTTTCAATTTTTATAACCACTTTCTATCTTCCCCTATAGGATCCCTTTCAACATAAAATTCCAATACATATATGGCAACATAAATCTTTTAAGTAAAAACATACTATACCTTTCTTTCGCTTGATTAAACGGAAACGTTTCTTGAGGCTCATGTTTATAGTTAAATTCAGCGAGTATAAGACTTTTATATCCTGTAATAATTGGACAAGATGTATACCCATCATATTTAGCCTGCAAATCTCTTCCACTAAGTACGTCCATAATATTTTGTTTTAAGACAGGTATTTGTTTTCGAATTGCCGCTCCAGTTTTAGAAGTAGGTAAATTAGTACAATCTCCAAGTCCGAAAATATTTTTATACTTTACATGCTGCAAAGTATAAGGGTTTATATCTACCCATCCCTGATAATCACTTATTTCACTCTCTTTAATAAAATTTGGTGGCCCCATTGGTGGAACAACATGTATCATACTATATGGTATGGTTTCTCTTTTCAGCGTTTGCGTATCTTCAAAAATTGCTTCTCTCTTTTCGGCGATAATTTCTACTAAGTTTTTATTATAATTCGTTATAATTTGCTTTCTTTCTAGTACTTGTTCTAAAGTATTTGCATATCGTGGAACCTGAAATATGTCAGTGTTTGCAGAATAAAACATTACTTCACTTCTGTTTCTTACACCACTATTACAAAAATACTCCTCTGCTAAATACATAATTTTTTGTGGAGCACCACCGCATTTAATAGGAGTATTAGGGTGGGTAAAAAGCGCATTTCCTCCTTTAAATTTTTCGATTTCTCTCCAAGTAGAATCAACATATGTATAAGAATAATTGCTACATACCCCATTAGTCCCAATAGATTCTTTTAAGCCCTTAATACCTTCCCAATTTATTTGTATACCAGCTGCTACAATAAGAATTTCATACTCAAGCAGCAGTCCGTCATCTAACAGTATCTTATTTTCATCCGGAAATAACTTAACAACACTTTTAGGGATCCACGTTGCCCCTTTTGGAATAAGCGATTCTTGATCACGCATTGTACTTTCCTTTGAAACAATTCCTCCCCCCACTAAACTCCATAGTGGCTGAAAATAATGTTTTTTTGACGGATCAATAATCGCTATACTTTCTTTCAATAGGGGGATATTTCTTAATAAATGTGCAGTAGAAGATAGTCCTGCAGTCCCAGCACCAACGACAATAATTTTATAACTATCTCTGGTCTTCATTATCCTCTTCCTATCTAAATTTAATTTTTAAATTAACTAATTTGTGGCCGTATTTTCATCGTAGTAAAATTATTATACGTTAAAAACATCACATTTTTATCTTATTAAAATGAAAATTCTGTTAATTTTACCATCAACATTACTTTATGCGTAAATTCCTTATGTTACTTCTTTAATTTGTTTCAAACACTACAAACTTTATATTTTTCAATATTATACTGTATTCTAGCTACATTTAATTACATCACATGCCAATAGACATTGGATTATAAGTCACTTGAAACAAACTACATAGAAACATCCAGTGTCCACATATACAATAATAGGATGGTTTTATATTAATTAATCACTTATATAATTTTTCCTTACAGTTTATCCTTGTCTCAATACTCTCTCAAAGTATCCTTTGTCACTTATAAGAACCGGAATATTCAATTTAGCAACGCGAAAAGTTTGTTTTCAAATATTTTTGTTTATATAAATTTACAAATGAAATTATGGTTATTTAGTTTATATGTATGCAAATCCATCCTGTTGAGCTATTACTCTTTTAAAAACCTCATATGTATTATTTTTATTTAATTTTGTTTACACCCTTAAAAAAAACGAGCATATGATAGTATATACTAATCCGAAAGCCCTATAGTCTACTTTCTAAGAGCACTGATTTGTGTTCTTTTTTTTAATGAAGATTATGTTCAATTTTTGTTACATTATTAAAACTTCCATTTGTTACTCTGAAAAATTCCTCACTTTATAATTCCTATTCACAGTATTTTGACCTTGGAATAGCTAATTACTATATCATAGAATATCTTTTTCATTAAACCTTCTGACCATATTGTATTTATTAAACCTTTGTATTGTAGGATTTAATAGTTATCTCATTGATCATAAAGAGATAAAACCAGAAAGTGATTTCTATTAGTCCAAGCACTTCATGTTACTCCCACATACACTATAAAATGTTTGGACTTTATTACTTCAATTAAAATTTAAAGTTAGGAGGATTTATTATGGCAGATTGTACAGGTTTAGCTTGTTTTCTATTCTCTTCGTGGCCAACGGGAACAGTTGTTACAATTACTACTAGATCAGGTCAAATTATTGGACCTGCTACTTTTTCACTGTTCTTTCCGAATATATGTGCAGTAGTATTGGAAGAAGAAGATGTGATAACCCCTTCATCTACCAATACTACATTCATAAGTTGTGAAGATATAGAAAGTGTTACTTTAACCACTCTTTAAAATGATTCATATTTTTCTAGCTTAATCCATATTTAAGACATTCTAATGAATGTCTTTTTTCATGAAAAATCTAATCAGTATCCCCTGAGATGTAACATTCTATTGACCTATTATTTCAATAAATTGCTTTAATTTAAATTTTTTCTCTTCTAAAGGTTACTTGTCTACACATCGTTCTACAAAACTTCATATGATATAGTATATTGTTTAAAGGAGGAATAAATTTGTTCTTATGCAATTTATTTGGTTGTTCAGGTGGAGTATGTAGTATTTTTAAAAATTTACAGCCAGGCGAAGTCGTTACTGTGACTGGTAAATCTGGGAATATTATTGGACCTGCTATTTTTACAAATTTTAACCCTAATACTTGTATCGTCACATTAGAAGAGGAAAATTCAGTTACTCCTCCTACTACAAGTATTACTAAAATTAGTTGTAAAGAAATAGAAAGTGTTACGTTTATCTCATAATATATTTTAAACCTAAAGCAGGGGTTGAAATATGAAACTCTTATACATTACTTCTGGTTACTCAAAAATTTATCAATATCTAGATCAAAGCATACAAGGAACACTTATAGATCAAAATTTCGAATGGTTAGCGATACAACCGAGTGAATTAATACAACAATTGGATTTCATTACAACAACTTTTCATCCCGATATTGTATTCACCTTATTAGGTAATCATCTACCACAAAAAGCAATTCAATATTTTAAAAAATGGAACATTAAATTAGCTGTCTGGTTAACTGAGGATCCATTTTATATAGATACTTCTCTTCTTCTATTAAATAACTTTGATTTTATATTTACTATTGATAGCGAAGCACTTAAATATTACACAGCTTTAGGATATACCAATGTATATCACTTACCATTAGCAACTAATATAGACGTATTTAAACCTAGTCTAAAAAATATAAAATATAAAAGTGAAGTATTATTCATTGGCTATCCTTATCCAAACCGAGTAAAATTAATACATTTCCTTTTAGAAAATACCCCCTATCACTATACTATTATTGGCCGACATTGGAGAAATAAGTTATTAAAAAAATGGAAAAATCACCGAAGAATTAAAATTATAGAAGAATGGATTCCACCTCAAGAAGTTGCGCTCTATTATAACAACGCTAGTCTTATTTTAAATCCTCATCGTAGTCATCTATTTCCACAAAATAAAAATAAAAATAAAGTAAAAAATAATACTATTAATAATCGTACGTTTGATATTGCCGCTTGCCAAGGCTTTCAAATTATTGAAGAAAAGTCTGATCTTTTATCGTTCTTCAATAAAGATGAAATTATATCCTATAACAGCTTTGAAGACTGTTTAAATAAAGTATCTCTTTATTTGGATGACACGATTTCAAAAAGATTAATGGTTGAAAAAATTCATACAAAAGTGATAACACAGCATACTTTTCATAAGAGAATCCACTTTATAACAACTATTTTACAGTCACAGCTTTATTAAAATAGAAATCCCCTTGTGCATATAGATGCACAAGGGGATTTCTTCAAATTAATCTATAACATATTCTTAACTTTTATTTCACTTGAAACATGTATTTTTTATAATTTTTATGCACCGATAAGATAAGCCCGATCATTATCATATTTGAAAACAGTGAACTTCCTCCATATGATAAAAAAGGAAGTGCGATTCCTTTTACTGGCATTATACCAATATTTTCGAAGATTCGAAGTGTTAGAACACTAATTGCCCCGCACATAGTAATGTACCAAACAGATTCTCTGCTGAATATGCAATTATAGTTACTCGATATATAAGAAGTAACAAGACCAATACAACGAGAGCCGCTATTATAAATCCACCTTCTTCAGCGATGGTAGCAAAAATAAAATCAGTATGCTTTTCAGGAATATATACACTTCCTTGACCAAATCCTTTTCCATGTAATTCGCCACTTCCAACAGCTAAAAGAGATTGTTGCGTTTGATACCCTTGATCTGTATTTTCAGCTGGATTCAGCCAACCTATAATGCGTGATTGTTGGTGAGGTTTTAACCTAGTAACTAATTCTTTAAAGAAAAAATCTGGATATCTTACGTATGTAAATATTAATGTAGATAGTAGAGTTACCGGAATGAATGTACAAAATGCAATTAATTTCTTTTGAATCCCTGATATGAATAAATACAATAGATGCTGCGTATAAGAACACCATCCCTGTATCTGGCTGGCTATATACCAGAGCAATAGGAGGAATTGAGACTAACATAATTTTTCCAACCAACAGGAAATCAGTTTTATATGTCCGAATCATATATTTAGCGTTATGATTCATTACTAAATTTGCGACAAATATAATTAGTGCAATTTTGAAAAACTCCGATGGTTGAATTTGAACAATAACAGGAAATTGAAACCATCTTTTTGCTCCCAATTTAACGGGAGTAAATGTTGATTCTGGTAGTATTTTTAATATAACAATTGATGCAAATCCAATAATATACATTGGACAAGATAAATTTTGCCATTGATCCCACTCAATACTTGCAACTAATATTAACAGTACAAAACCAATTAAATAGGTCCTACCTTGCTGAAATGCAAAGTTTGTGCTTCCATACTGGCCAGTTTGTTAACTACTATTTTATGTTTCATCGTCACATTATAATGAAATAGTCATATATTTTCTTGAATTTTAAAAACCTAATTCACTTTTCAATATCTCATTTCTTCCTTAAAGAGGTCTTTTTATAGATGCTCTTCTTAAGTTTTTCAGCATAAAACTAAACATTCCGTCAATACTAAAGATAGGCGAAAGCCAGAACTCATTTAAACGTCCCTGTAGTTCTTCTCTTTTCTTTATTAAGCAGCTAGCTTTCACTAGCTGCTCTTTTATTTACATATATCATAAGGATTTGAATATATTATGTTTGAAAGTACGCTGTTTTATCAAAAGGTGATCCGGTGACAATTTCTTTTTTATTTCTACAAAATAAATTTTTTACTAGATACCTTTTCGTATAATATATGCAAGCTTGTTAACACTATAAATGTAACTTTAGGTTACATATCTATTACTTTCAGGGCCTAATTTTCTTTTGTGCAACAAGTGTTTAGCTAGCTTCGCTGGCCACTTTGTTGTACCGAATGAACTTTTTATTTCTCAACACCTAACATATGGTATCGATATTCCAATAATGGTAATATGAAGGTACCTTCAGTTGTTAAATATTATGCCCTTTTTAAAGGCCCTGTTTTTAAACAGGGCCTTTAAAATTTATTCTCTACTTAAATAGTATTTTTGTTATAAATCTTTCTATAAACACTCTCATTTCCTCGATATCAAATTAAATCCCATGAAACAGGCGTCCCTTTTTCGATATCCTTATTCGCTTTTTTCCCAATAATTTTGGATATGTGTTTTGGTAATAAGCCATTCCCTGGTCTAATAGCTTTAACATTTTTATTTGTAAAGAATTCTCCCGCTTTTATGTTTTCTACTACATATAATGATCTTCTAAATTTTAAAGAATCTTTTTCTATATCAGTCGGTCCATAATATACATTCCCCAAAGATTCCCATGCTTTTTCAGTTTCGCTTACTAATAATTTAAATTCAGCTGGTTCCATTGAAAATTTAGCGTCAACTCCTCCATCCAACCTCGAGAGCGTTAAATGTTTCTCAATTACTGTGGCCCCAAAGGCAACACTCGCTACAGATACTCCTACACCCAGTGTATGATCAGATAAACCCACCTGACATTTAAATAACTCTTTCATATGAGGTATGGTAACTATATTTGTAGATTTTGGAGACGCAGGATACGTACTCGTACATTTTAATAGAATTAGTTCTTTACACCCTTCTTCTCTCGCAGCCCTTACTGTTTCATCTAGTTCGGCAATTGAAGCCATACCTGTCGAAATAATTATTGGTTTTCCTGTTGCGGCTACTTTACGTATGAGGGGGATATCAGTATTTTCAAAAGATGCAATTTTATAACATGAAACATTTAATGTCTCTAGAAAGTCTACAGCTGTTTCATCAAAAGGCGTACTAAATGGTATCATCCCTAACTCTATACAGCGATCAAAAATTGGTTTATGCCACTCCCATGGTGTATATGCTTCTTTGTATAAATGATAAAGTGATTTGCCTTTCCATAAACTTTTCGTATCGTGAATTGAAAAATCACCATTTTCTATATTTAAAGTCATTGTATCTGGTGTATATGTTTGAATTTTAAATCCTTGTGCCCCGGCCTCCGCAGCTGCCTCTACAATTTTCAACGCTCTATCTAATGATTGATTATGATTTCCTGACATTTCTGCAATAATAAATGGTGGCAAACTATTGCCAATCTCTCTACCTCCGATATATACATTACTCATTTTTTTCACCTTCAAGTTCTATTTTTATAGCTTCTTTTCTTTCCTCCCATTGTTCACGGGACAAGGTCATTGTAATGACATCTATATAATCATTGTCCCTATAAATATAATCTTCATATCTTCCATCTTCTTGGAAACCAAGTTTCTGATGAAAATTTAAACTAATACAGTTTGATTCTATTATTTCTGCATATACTTTGTGTATGTCTTTAATTTCAAAAATAAAATTTAATGCTAATAAACCTAATACAGTTCCGGCACGTCTTACACTTTGTTTTTCACCTATATAAAATCCCCAATAACAAGTTCGATTCATTTCATCTATTTTTGTAAAATTAACAAATCCAATTGGTTTTTCTTTATATATTAATATTCTTGCAACCTTTGTTTCATCCATTATGAGTTGTTCATACCACTTTAAATGTTCGTCTATTGTTATTTGATGATCTTCATACATAACTGAACGTATTTCTTTTGCATTCCGCCAATTTAAAATAAGTTCTAAATCTTTCTTTTCTAACCTTTCCAATTGAAAATCCTCAATATCTAACATACTATCCTCCTAAAATATTTTTTGCTATTTCATTTGAATTACTGGCACACTGTATAGAAAGAGCTTTATTAGACATTTCTTTCACTATTTTAGAATTTGATAAAAGTTTGTTTAGACATTCCATAATTGCTTTATCCGAAACACTTTCAGCTGTACCAATATTCCATGTAGCTCCAACCTTTGCTACAGCCTTGGTTACTTCAATTTGATTTTGTGCAGTTGTAATTGTAATAGAAGGTAATCCAAGAAAGCAGCGTTCCCATGTGGTTGTTCCTCCAGCTCCTATCCCTAAATCCGCTCGTACGAGAAGCTCTTCCATATTTTCTATTTGACAATAATATGAAGCGTTAGAAACACTCTTACAATAAGTTTGAATCTCCTCTTTATGCGGATTTTGGCTTCCTACCACAACATCTATTTTTAAGTTATCTTGATTTATATTTTGTAAGGCTCTTAATGTTTTTAATGTTTCATTTGTTACATCATGCCCACCAAAAAAAATAAAAATCCTCTCAATTTCTCCTGTTCTTTTTCGTGAAAATTTCTTAGCAGCATGAAACTCTGGCCGTAATATAGCATATTTAGGCCCCAATTTTACTAATGAGTGCTCTGGTATTAAATCTTTATAGCGATCATTAGGGTTATCGTATAAATTTTGGTCTAGTAACAAATCACAGTCGTGCATTCGATTTGCAAGATCATCGATTACCATGATTTTCCTTACAGTTTTTCTTAAAGCAGACTCCCACCTATTATCTAATCCATAATGATCAACGATTAACCAATCACACTTGGGAAGTTGCGACAAAATATCATTGGTCTGCTGTGCATCAACAAACCAATGATATTTGAGCCAATTTAAATAACTCCCGTGTTCTGAACTTAAGAAATTTGTATTTTCACCATCTCCATCTAATACAAACACACAAAATCCCTTATTTAAAATATATTGATGTAAATCACCTTCTAGCTTACGACAAATGAAATATACTTGAGCACCTTTATTCCGTAACTCGTGGGCCAGTGTTAAACAACGCATAATATGACCGGTACCTATTTCAATAGATGCGTCGGCGCGAAAGGCAATTTTTTTCTCAAGCAAGATACTCCCTCCTCACTAAAAGCACTACAATTTATTAATTTATAATATCGTTTCTCTATTTAACTCATCTACTAATGATTGTTGATTTGCCCATTTCAATTTTACATGACTA
This sequence comes from Bacillus sp. D48C, assembly GCF_053345735.1. Lineage (NCBI taxonomy): Bacteria > Bacillati > Bacillota > Bacilli > Caryophanales > Bacillaceae > Bacillus > Bacillus sp. D48C. The sequence continues at coordinate 239,818 of NZ_JBKFAQ010000006.1, read as the reverse complement.
TTAATTTCAATAAGTTCAGGGTTTCGAAGGATGTAATCTTTTATTTGATGAAAAAATAAAGGTTTAGATTTTACATTCAGACCTTTATAAAGTTCATTGAACATATCTAAATCCGGTTGTTCATCTAATGTTAACCTCCAAGTAGGGTAACAAAATGGTTGAGGAAGTTTCACTATATTGATACGAAATAAATGTGGATTATTAATAAAATAAAATGGAAGGTATTCTGCATAGGTTAAAGGTTTTGGGGTTTGTAGTAGTCGTTCAATTGCCTCTAATGTAAAAATATCGCCTGCTGTTCCGACAGGTAACGTACTTAACTCTGCCTGTGTATAATCTGCACCACTTTTCAAATGTTCATCTAGTAAAAAATTATTAATTTCTGGTGACACAGCTGGGCAATCTCCTGTAATCCGCATGACAATGTTTGCATTTTCTTGTTTTGCAGCTTGGAACATGCGATCAGCGGTATTTTCTGGATCACCTCTAAAAATCTTAACCTTTCCATCTAAATTAAATTTTTCCAAAGGGTCATCTTGTGCAATATCTGAAGTAGCAAGTATGACCTGATGTTTTCCTGGAATAGCTAATGTATTTATAAGACATCGTTCAATGGAAGAAACTCCGTGTATTGGCAATATGGCTTTTAAAGGTAACCTAGTAGATTTTAAGCGGCAAAGTACAATTATTACTACCTTAGGAGGTTCAATAACCTCTTTTGTTAATGGGGTACCTGCAGACAAATTATATACAGCTACCTGAGGTAATAATTCCTCTGCTTCAAGCTTGTTCAGCGCATTTTCTACAACATTTAACTCCATTGTTACTTTATTAGCTGTAATAATCTCTCCTTTTTTAATGTCAACTTTTGTAACTGCTCTTAACAATTTCTGATTTTGCAATTTTATTAACCCCCCTTTCATTTAATTTTTAGCAACACTATAAAACAAAAGAACTTTTCTCACAGCTTGTATTACATCCCACACATCAGCTTCTGTCATTTTAGGAAATAGAGGCAGCGTAATAATTTCCTCATATACGTTTTCTGCTTGCGGACAAATACCTTTTTCATAACCTAATTTTTGATAAAACGGTTGCAAATGTACGGGTATATAGTGCACATTCACACCGATATTTTCTCTTTGTAACGCTTCGTAAAATTCTTTTCGATTACATTTTAATAACTTAGTATTTAAACGAATAATATAAAGGTGCCAGCTCGAACTGGTTTGAGGCAATTGCTTTGGTATGATGATTTCAGATAAACAACTAAATTCTTTACTATAGATGTCTACATATTTCTTTCGAATCTTAATAAAAGAGTCTAATTTACTTAACTGTGATAAACCAAGAGCAGCTTGTATATCCGTAATTCTATAGTTGTAACCTAAGAATTGCATTTCATAATACCAAGGTCCATGATTTTCAAGAAGTTTTTTGGGGTTCCTTTCAATTCCATGTGTACGGAATTGAACAAGTTTTTCATAAAAAAGAGGATTATTTGTGGTAATTACTCCGCCCTCTCCGGTAGTAATATGTTTCACCGGATGAAAGCTAAACATTGTCATATCACCAATTGAACCAATCTTTTTATTTTTATAAGTGGCTCCTAATGCGTGGGCTGCATCTTCAATGATAATCAAATTATTTTTTTTTGCTATTTTTTGTATTGCTTCTAACTCTACAGGCTGTCCAGTAAAGTGTACGGGAATAATGGCTTTTGTTTTGTTTGTAATCTTTTCCTCTATAGATTTAGGACTAATGTTATATGTTTCATTGTCAATATCGGCGAATACCGGCTTTGCACCCTGGTATAAGATACAATTTGCACTTGCTACAAATGTCATTGGAGTTGTAATTACTTCATCTCCCTCAGTTATGCCAGCTGCATAGCAGGCAGCATGCAATGCAGCTGTACCATTTGAAAAGGAAACAGCGTATTTTGCTCCCACATATTTCGCTATAGCCTCCTCAAATTGTTGAACCATAGGTCCTGTTGTTAAAAAATCCCCTTTTAATACGTCTACAACAGCCTGAATGTCATATTCATCAATTTGTTGCTGACCATATGGTAAATAAGTTTTTCTAACAGGCTTTCCTCCATGAATACCGAGAATCCCCCTTACCATTACTCTTTCTCCTTAGGGTTAATTTTTAAAGATTTAATCCACTCTTCTGTTTTAATAACTCCATCTTCTAAAGAAACTTTCGGTTCCCAGTTTAATATTGTTTTTGCTTTTTCATAGTTACATAATAATTTTTGGATTTCACTTTGCGGATGGATATGAGTTACATGTTGAATACTTACTTTATTTCCCGAAATCAATTCTGCTAATTTATTAATGGATATATCTTGTCCTGTTCCAGCGTTGATAATATGACCATTTGCTTTTACAGAGTATCCTGCTGCCACAACAAAATCTGCACAATCTTCAACGTATAAAAGGTCTCTCGTTTGTTTTCCATCCCCATATATATTCAATGGTACATTATCTAATTTATTATTTATAAAAATGGCAACAACCCCACCTTCCCCACCTGTTTTCTGGAATGGACCATACGTATTAAATGGACGAATAACCACTACAGGTAGCTTATAAGCATAATAGTAAGATAAAACCATGTTTTCAGCAGCAATTTTTGATCCAGCATATGGAGAAGCTGGTTTAATCGGGTCTAATTCTGATATTCCTTGTATATTAGTAGCTTTATCATATACCATACAAGTACTCATAAAGACCATTTTGACGTCATACTTAAGACATTGTTCTAACAAATTAAAAGTACCTATTGTATCATTTTCAAAAGTTGATCTAGCATCATCTATACTATCTTGAACATTGATACTCGCTGCTAAATGATAACAAAGATCAAATGAATTATTTTTAAATAATTCAGCAACTAATTTTTTATCTTTAATATCTCCTTGAATGCATTGCTTTAAATTTAGATCGTGTGCAAACTCGGTGATATTTGCAGTAGTTGAATTTGCTAAGTTGTCTAATATCCATACTTCATGCTTATCCTGCAATAATCTCTTTACAACCCACCTACCAATAAAACCTGCACCACCAGTTACTAATATTTTCATAGTTTCTCCCCTCCTGTTAATAGTTGCTGGTTTAATATTAAATTTCTAAGCTCTTCTTTTGAAATCGCATTTTGATGATCAGAACGGTAAAACCCAACCTTCGCCCTTTTTGCATTTTCATATTGAGTTCCCTTTTTTAAGGGGCTAGGAATGATAAACATATCTGGTAATTCAAAAGCCTGTAAAGATTCATCATGCGTCATAAGTTCTTCATACATTTTTTCACCAGGTTTTAACCCAATTTCTTCAATTTTTATATTCTCCTTGGGCAACCCATATAACTTTGTAACTTCTTCTATCATCACTTCACTTAAATCTTTTAATAAAATAACTGGCATTTTTAATATAAAAGTTTCACCACCCTTTGCTATTTTCATTGCTTCAATTGTTAACATAGTTGCTTGGTTCAGTGTCATCATAAATCTACTCATACTAAGATCCGTTACAGTTATTTTTTGGTTTTCTTTAATTTGATTTTCAAATAAAGGAATGACAGAGCCTCTTGATCCCATCACATTTCCGAAGCGAACACTTGTAAATGTCGTTTCACTTGAACCTTTTGAATATTCCGCTGACGTAATCAATCTTTCAGCAGTCAATTTTGTTGCACCGTAATTATTTGTTGGTGAAATCGCTTTATCAGAACTTGTAAAAACTACCTTTTTTACTTTCTGAGCAATTGCCGCTTTTATTACATTTTGTGTTCCAAAAATATTGGTCAAAACTGCTTCAAACGGATTATATTCACAAAACGAAACATGCTTCATCGCGGCCACATGAAATACATAATCAATATTTTCCATCGCACTAAATACTCGATCATAATTACGAATATCCCCAATTAAATAACGAATATTTCGATTTTTATCCCTAAATTCTTCTTGTAATAAAAATTGATTGTATTCACTTCTACTAAAAACTCTTACCACTTTTGGCTTTTCCTGTAGAACATTAGAAAGAATGCTTTTTCCAATTGTTCCTGTTCCACCAATAATTAAAACATTTTTATCTTTAAAAAACATGAAAATATATACCTCCTCATATTAAAAAATAATTTTAGCAAAAAAACTCTCTTCAACTTGTTTGTAATTCCATAGGCAATCCATTTGTTGAGAGATAAACTAGTTTGCCGGATATAGAAACATACGTTTCTATTGCAAGTTTAAAATACATATTAATCATTGAAAACTGAGGATATAATCTTTTACTTCAAATATTTATAAATGGTGACGATTTTAATCTTTTTCAATTTGAATTAAATTTATTAATCTTTTTGTGCATGCTTCTTGCGGATAGTTTTCATTAATAAATTTTCTTCTTAATTCTTTTGCTAAATTTGATTGTAAAGGATTATTTAGAACCTTTTTAATCGTGCTAGTCATATCCTCCATAGAATGATTTACAAGCCAATCTAATGTATCGTAATATTTATAATCCCTTTCCTCTAATAAAGATTTATAAACAACTACAGGTATATCTAATAACATTGCCTCTAATCCCACTGTTGAATTTGAGATAACCACAAGATTTGCATGTAAAATAACATCATATATGTTTATTTCATTTGTTATATATTTAACATTAGGATATAAGTTACTTAACTTAATATATTCTCCCACTAAATTACGCCCTTTTTCCCAAGGATGTGGTTTTATAATAACCGTAATATTTTTGTCTTCCACTAACTTTTCTGTCAATTCAGTATAAAATGAAGTTTTAAATGGCTGGGTTGCAATAAAAACCACTTTTGTAGAGGGGTCTATTTTTAATTTATTAAAAAGATTCTTTTTATCCATATATACTCTATCAAAGATCTCATCATATCTGGGGTGCCCTAGTATTTCGATTTGAGATTCACTGACCCCTTTTTGAAGGTACCAATCTTCTTCATATTTCCCATATACGACCTGTTTTGTTGCGAAAACCGGAAAGTATGCTTCTTCCCCCATTACTGCACCATGCTGCAGACAATAACTCGGTATACCCTCACTACTAGAAAGAAAAGTAAGAGCTCTACTTGTTATATCTTCCGTAGTACCGACAATCACACCAGAAATATCTTGTTCTTTAAAAATAAAATGAGCCATATTAAGTTTCTCAATCATGATAGGAAGGTCGCTTAGTAATTTTTTTTGAAAAAAGAGGTTTGAAAATAGTGGGTGCTTATTAAACTTTAAAAAGATTTCTTTAGCTTTTTCTATAAAAACATGTGCGGTATTAGCAGATTTATTTATATAATCTGGTGCACAAACTGTAGGAAGACCATAGAGTTCGGTCTTTTTTGATCTAGTTAATATCTTTGTTTGATTTGGATTAAAGTGAGTAAAGTTACTTACTGAAAAACGGAGATAATCTGAATTTAGGAGGATTGCTCCATTTTGGTTTTTTCTTTTTATTTTTGATTGAAATACAGACATTATTTTTTCAAACTCTAACTGTAACTGTGTTTCTGCTATTGGCTCAATTGACAATTGCTTGTAAAAATTATTATCTTTCATTTTATTTTTTATATCTTCATCTAAATATTGATAAAAATTACTCAGTAATGGTAAAGGAATATTATAATGCTTTAACCTTGAAAAAATATTTATATACTCTAAATTTAATAGCCAGTAATTTTTCAAATAAATGTCACTCAATTTTTCACCCTCTTTTTCTTCTTAAGTCTTCCCTTAATTCTTTGCATGTTCTTTGTGGTGGTAATAATTGCACAAATTCATTTTTTTCTTCTGCAAATAACTGCGCATGTATTGAATGGGGAGTAATATAATTGATATCTAAAATTTCATCTAAGGGATAAAAATCCCAATAGTGATTTAATCTCCAAAAGAAGCGTGCATCTCCTATCCGGTAAAACTGAGGATCTTCATCCCAATAAGAATTCCACCTTTTTTCAAGAATTGGTAAAACAGATGCTCTATGCATAATAGAACAATGATCAATTGTACATGGAGCATTATTCGTAATTTTTTTTGCAGGTCTCTCAACCGTTTTAATAGGCATCTCTGTTTCATCTATATGAATCGTTTTTGATGCAGAATAAATAATTTGAACATCTTTATTCTCATCAAGATAACTAGACATCTTTTTAAGACGTTCTTCTTCATATTGATTATCATCTGTAATATAAGTTATATATTCTCCTTTAGCATGCTTAAGTGCCTCATTAATTAAAGCGGCATATCTTACTTTTTTTGTCCTTTCAGAAATATGAGCTACATTACTTTTATAAAAATGTACATTTTCATTATTTATGAATGGTTGAATCACCTTCTGGGTCATTTCATCTGAATCATCATCCATTATAAAAAGCTCGAAATCTTGAAAGGTTTGGTTTAATACACTTAATATAGATTTTTCAACAAACGCAGGCTTATTGTAACTTGTCATTATAACTGAAATTTTAGGCAAATCTCTCTCTCCTCCTTATCAATAAATACAAAAACAGTTACGTTATTATATAAATAGAAAGGACAAACCGTTCCGATAATTTTAAAAAAGGTTTCTTTATCTATAAAAAATTAATAGCAGTATTTATATTCACCCATGTCTCTTTTTTCTCCACTATAGTCCATACCATATCTATGAAAAAGTCATAAATTATTTAAGTATAAAAAAGAAAGTGTCGATAAAGCTTTAATTATTAGATTTCACTAGAAAAACACATTCAATATTCTCAATAGAGGTGAAGACTTTGCAACCCCAAATATCAATTATCCTTACTAGTTATAATAAGCCATCATTAATTAATCAAGTTATTGAAAGTGTTCTAATGCAAACTTATAAAGAATGGGAACTTTTTATTATGGATGATAACTCCTGTCCAGAAACTATAAATGTCATAAAAAATTATCTAGAGGATCCTCGAATTACTTATACGAATAGTTTTATACAAGATGATGAACGATATAAAACTACAAGATATGCAACACTTATCAATGAGGCACTACCATTAACTTGTGGGGATTATATTTGCTATTTAACAGATGATACTATATACCTTCCAAACAGATTAGCTGAAATGTTGTCTTTCTTAGAAAAACATCCTGAAATTGATGTAGTCTACTCTTCCCAATACGTAAAATATGTTGATTATAACCTACAACCTACAAATGAATTTGTGAGAGAAGCTTCGGAAATTTTATATACAGCTGCTAATGTTGTAGATCATTGTTCAATTATGCATACTAGAAGAATATTATTAAAAGTCTATGAAAAGTACTGTGGATATTGGGATACAAATCCTTTATATTGGTTTGCTGGAGATGCAATGTTTTGGAAACGCCTAAATACATTTCAACCTTTTTATCCCATTAACAAAGTGCTCGATATTACTTTTAAAACACCATTCTCTTTCCAAAACCTATATGCTAACCTCCCTTCAAAAGATTTAAATGGTATTTTATTTAGTAATTCACAAGGTAAAGTATTTTTAATTGATAACTTTAAACGCAGGCTTATTTCGAAAGATATGCTTTCTTACTTCAAATATAATCAAAATGAAATTGTCTTAATTCCCGATCCATTTATCTACAAATATACAGAAGGGCCCCCCATAACCCTTACAGAGTCAATTCCAAATCTACGGGTTGTGCAAAGTGAAAAAGGAGAGTTATTTTATATAGAAAATAATCAAAAACGTCCATTTATTGACACCATTGCATTTCGCAAATTTAAATTTTCAGTTCAAGAAATTATTAAAGTTTCACAACGTAGTTTAAATCAATTTTCAGATGGACCACCTATTTATCCAAATTTATCTCGTCACGCGGTTTTACCAGAAGGAAAAGTATTTATCTACCATCACAATTATTTCATCATGACAGATTATATGCTTCATCCCATAGATAAAGATATATTGCAAAAACTATATTTATTAAAGAACTGTATACCGATTTCAAAGACCAATTTATCCTACTTTAAGATGGGCCCTCCTATTTCAACATACCCCTCTTACCTAGCTGAAAAATACTTAGAATAGTACCAAGAAAGAGTATTATCAATAAAACAATAGAAGAAGGTTCTGAACTAAGTACTATGCTTGCCTATAGTATTGAATTAAACGAACTGTTAGAAAATGAACTAAATAAAAGTCCATATTGTTCTACTAGCATCTCCTAATAGGGTGATAGAATTTATTTAGATGATCAAAGATTCTTCTTAACTTGTAAAATAAATTATCATAAAAAGAGGACGCAAATAAAAATGCGTCCTCTTTTTATATCAAATCAAACTAATCCATTAAAATCCTTTTCATGAATCCGAATAAGTAATGTTTTTAAGAAAAACAAGATCTAACATCTTAGCTGTTACACTAAATAGATTTACATAATTCACAACTATGACAAGTATTACATATCGCTTAAGTTTCGTTACCTTTTTCTGTATATAATGATAAAAAAATTGTGAACTTTTATCGCATTATGCAAGACATTTAATATCAAATATATTACTTTTACTATGAATTAAATGTGTTTATAGGACTTTTCTAGATAAACAAGGTGCTAAATTAATTCTTAAGAAGTCATTACTATTTCATTTATCTAAAAATTGAAAAAATATGTGTAGATAGATATCATCTTAAATACATATATAATTAACTTTAATTTTCTGACAAGATTTCACATAATTCTTAAACTAATTTTTTACGTGCATTATGAAAAAAATTGCACCGTGTCAGTCTTTAAAAGATTATATATCATAACTTTAAGAGAGGAAGAAAAACTATGAAGATGAAAAGAAAAATCATTATGACAACAGCACTTGCCGCTACGTTAGCTACAGGTGCACTACCTACTACCTCGGTGTTTGCTGCAGAAAAAGAGGCTCCTATTCAACACAAAGAGGCACAATCGAGTATTCAACCTTTGGCACAAAATAATTTGGAAACAGCCGTTCAAGCTGCCTTAAATGGTCCAGAAGTCAAAAAAATTAAAGTATTTGAACATGAATTTAATGTAAAAGAAATAGAAGTAGTAAACCTAGGTGCAGGAAAAAAATATGTTAAGGGGCAAATTTCTCATCATTTAAGTTTTCGTCCAGATGATCAATTTTATTATGAGTTTACAGTACAAGATGGAAAGGTACTAGATAAACCTGTATTTAATATTGATAGAGGTGGTTGGACACCATTTGCCGCTCCACTTTTATCAATTCTTGCTGCGTATAATGGAATTCCAGTTAATCCAAATGATTTAAATACACTTGGTCAGCAAATTGGTAAAGTTATAGATGGAAGCTGGGAACATGCAGCCCAATCAATTGCAACTGTAGTTAGTCTAAGTTTTAATGAGTAGAATTTTTCAATTTTTATTAGCAGTGTAGAGATCCGCTTTTTGTAATCAGCCTTGTTATAAGAGATTCTAAAACAGCTATTAATAAATTTTTACCACTCAATCACATTATCTTGATTTGTTTACCACCTTATTATTCATTATATGTCACAAAATAGAAGTCTTTTTTAGGACTTCTGTTTTGTTTGTATTCAATGCAATAAACAGTTGTTTTTTTGGGAGGCTATACTTCGATTTTTCAATAATCCATTTGGCTATTAGAGACAATTTATAATAACAAATTATTAAAGTCTCAAATAACTTACTCCCCCTATTGTTAATTATTTTCAAATACAAAAATTTATTATCTTAAGAATGAAAAACAATAAATATAGTAAAAAATCATCTAACAATTGTTTAAAGGTCAGGAGAGAAAAAATGAACAAAATAAAAATGAGAAATTTCTTTAAAATTAGTATCCTTACTTGTATTACACTAGCAAGTTTAAGTACACCATCTACTATTTTAGCTAATAGTCATCCAGGTTACTCCTATGAATCCAATATAGGGTATCAAAATCCATCGTGGATGGCGAAAATAGAAGATTCAACAAAAATAAGTGAAATATCTATTCCAGGGACTCACGGTACAATGGCTTTACATGGAGCAAGTTTTATTGATGAAAATTTGACAAGAAATCAAACTATGAGTTTATCCCAACAATTAAATTCCGGAATTCGATATGTAGATATGCGTGTTAAACGTGTAAAAGATTCTTTTGCAATGTATCATGGTGTTGTAAATCAAAAAGCTGTGTTTGAAGATGTATTGAAAGAGACCATTCAATTTTTAAAAGCTCATCCAACAGAAACAATATTAATGCGCTTAAAAGAAGAAACTACTCCTGAAAATGGATCTCTATCATTTGAGGAGATATTTTTAAAATACAAAAACGTTAATGCTTCATATTTTTGGGATCCTAATTCCGTACAAACTTCAGATAGAAATAATCCTACTTTAGGAGATACCCGCGGGAAAATTGTAATCTTACAAAACTTTACATCCACTCAATTGTACGGGATTGATTACGAAGGTTTGAATATACAAGATAAATTTGAAATTGGAAGCGGACCAAACGAAATATACACAAAATGGATTGCGATAAAAAACCATCTACAAAATACAAATACTAACTTTAATAATGGAAAAATTCACCTCAACCATTTTAGTGGTACGGGGGGCGCAGCCGCATTTTTAAATAATGTATATCCTTGGTTTGTTGCAAGCGGAAAAGAAGGCAGAAATACTGACAGTAGTCCTAAATTGATTCAAACGAATTCCACTAATGCGTGGAGTGATTTCCCTCGCGATAGAAACGGACAAGTATACTATGGGGGGATGAATATACTTGGGACCGAACTCTTACAACAAGGCGCAATTAAACATTCTGGTATCATCGCAGCTGATTTTCCTGGTCCAGGTTTAATTGATAGTATCATTAAATTAAATGGTATACATTCAAATGAAAAAGAAATATTAATTTCGCAAATAGCATCTGAATCTAGTCCTTTATCAGGGCAACAAAATCGATCCAGCCAAAACTTTAAAATTGATAGTTTACCTGTAGGTACAAAAGAATTAAAATGGGTTATTGAGCCTTCAGAAAAAGATTATCCTTCTACTATTTCTTTCAATGTAATGATTGATGTTTCCCTGGGAATAGATTCCACTCGTTGGAAGAATATTTCACATGAATCTAAGACTGAAGCTTACACAAATACTAAATATTATATTGCAAGTCCAATTGGTGCCACTAGCAAATTCACAGTGAAAATTTACGCTATTACAAATTAGAAAAAAAGAATCCCAATGGAATTCCATTGGGATTCTTTTTTTAATTTCATTTCGTAAACATTAGGATAGCGATTAAATTTTATCCCGCGTTAACGGGCGCCCGTAAAAGCCCGATTGGTGAGGGCTGATAATCAGTCGGGGATGAACAAAACCTCCACTGATTACAGTTTCACTTTATTAACATATCATTTAATCCATTAGATAATTATATTTGGAACAGCCCTTAATTTTTAAAGAGCAATCCAAAATTGTAAACTATCTTTTTCAGCTTATCATTTATTCAAAACTGGCTTCCAAAGCGATAAAGCAAAAATCCAATTTGAGTCGCCATTTCCTTGATGATTTTGAACCGCTTCGTACACTTTCCCCTCATGTACTACTCTATCACCTTTAGTATATGCTTTTCTTGCATCCCATTTTTCATATGCGGAATTCTCTGACTTTGTTGTTACATTCAAAACATCACTTCTACTAGATTCATTTCCAGCTAAATCAACCGCCGTCACTACATAATTATACGATGTATTAGCCTTCAAATCTTTATCCATAAAGGATGTATTAGCCGCTGTTCCAATTTTATTCATAACCCCAGCGCTTTCTCTATATACAATATAATGGTCAACACCTACATTATCTTCTGACGGACTCCACATTAAATCAACAGTTGTCGATGTTGTACCCATACTATGTAATCCTTTTGGTTGAGTTGGAGCCTCTATATCGGGGATTGTATGTGTTGTCTTAACCTTCAGTTTTTCACTTTCTTTTGATATGTTTCCAGCAGAGTCTAATGCCTTTATTGTATAAGTATATTCCGTATCTGCTTTTAATTTTTTATCAATAAAAGTTGTACCTGGTACCGTATCAATTACTTCTCCATTACGTAACACTTGATATTCTTTTACACCTATATTATCAGTGGAAGCCTTCCATGTTATTTCAACACTATTGGCAGAAACTTTAGAGGCATTTAATTCAGTTGGTTGACTTGGAGCTACTGTATCAGGAGTTTCATTATTTACTAAATTTACATCAACTACATTATAAAAAGCATTTGACGTATCTGCTACATCCCATACAGCTAAAATAACATGATAACCATTACGATCAGTTGGTACATTAATTGTATGTGTTAAATTATTTGATGCAGCCGAACCGTCATGTTTCACAGTTCCGATTGGTTCTAATTCAGCACGTGTTAATGGTTTGTTAGGATCCCATCCCTTTTTTGTAATGTAATAATGCCATTTACTTGTAGAATGTGCTGCTGTATATTTCCATGTAAATGTATTTACTCCACCTTTAATTGTGTTTTTGAACCAACGATTTGATGTTTGTTGGTCAAGAATACCTCCAAACAACCCTCCTGCCGAAGCGATTTTCCCATCAATCGGTCCACTATCTGGAAATCCTTTAGGTGCTTCTAGACTTTGAGGTTCGTACATTACATTTCCACAATTTAAATTTAATACCCCATAATTCTGACTACATAAAGCAGCACGACTACTCGGCTTTTCAACAAACCCATGTGCATACGCACTTTGAGGAGCCATTGTGATTGCCGTCATGCCTGCAGCCAAAACACAAGCACCAATCCCCTTTTTACTTGTTCTTAATCTTTCCAATTTAGATGTTAATTTCAATTTCATTTTTGTCCCCCCAATATATTGCTTTCGCTAATATAATAGCAATATAAGGATAAACGAACAAATCATCAATTAATATATTAATATCTCTCATAAATTGGTGCATTTATTATTATTTTTAATCTCCTATAAAAATAAAGTAAATACAATTACGCAATTTTGTAACATTATGTATTAAAAGAAGAATAAAAACTCCGTTTAATTTCACAAAAAATTCAAATATTAAAACAAAAAAATTCCTCATATAGGAAAAATAAATTTTTTATATTACAAAAAGCAAAAAAGTCTGGAAGAAACCGATTATATCCGTTTCTTCCAGACTTTTTTGCTTTTATACCACTCACAAATCCTTTAACCTTAAACATATACACTTGAGGTTAAAACACATATAATACCCCTACTAATTCAAACTAACGCTTAATTACTCATAAAATAGCTTAAGGTATCTAGCTTAACTGTATTTTCTTTATTAATAGCTATTTTCTATCCTGTATTTCCTTACTTTAAACAAATTATCAAGAGATTGTTAACGTTTAAGAAAAGAGAAAAGATTTAAAATCCCATTTTTAATTATCACATTTTAACAATTTATTATGTTATTTTTAGCTAATAAGGCACAGAAACAAAGGATGAACTTCAGTGTGCTTGAGAACGATTTTAGGGTGAAACGTTTAAAGGGTATTTTAGTACTGAGTTTTTATTAAATGTTCCTGTACCTAATATTTAAATTAACGTATGTCAAAATATTTTACAATACGAGTATTAAACGTTACATATTTTTATATAAAATGATACATTTCATCAACACACCTCTTCTGATCTTTATGATAAATATAGAAAATTCAGCTCTTTAGGATTTAATTTTAGAATTCTCATAAAAGTATATAATAGATTAGACACATAATTGTCACAAATTAATAGTTTATCTACTTTATGATTACCTATGAAAACTTTATTACCACTTCAATATTTACTGCTAAACTAAAGCACTCTATACCTACAATTTCTTAAAACCCTTTTAAATAATCTTTCAAAAGAGTCGATAGTTTTATATTTTTTATTTTTTTATTGTACATTTGTACATTTGATGTTAGGATTATGCCTATTAAAATTGAATCCTAACGATTCTTCTTTATAATCTCCATGTTTTAATTGTTAAATAAAAATATAGATTCTGATATATATTTAAAATCAGAACGAAAATGTCGTTATTTTACAATGATGTCGTGGAATACCTTTAGAATGGAAAGATATATGCAACAACGTGTTAAGGGGTTACAGGGGGAACAAAAATGAGAGACTTTTTTGATGATAAGTATAAAAATATTGAATTGAAAAGGAGGTTAATAAATTTAATAAGTGAAATTAGCGAATTCAAAGGAAAATTAGCTGCTTATCAGGAACAAAACAAGGACATATTTAATAGCTTAGAAAAAACTATACCACTACATTACATAAAAAATTTCACAACTATTTACGAGGATATAAAAGTTCCTAATAAAAGATTAAAAGAACTTATTTTAGATGATATCGTACCTCAAAATATTTCGGAAGATGCTATTTTTTGCTATTATCAAACACTTTCTTTTGTACATAAAAACTCCTGTACTTTATTAATCAATCCAGCAACTATACAGGAATTACATTTTCAACTAATACATTACATTACCTCTGACAGTGCCAAATGGCGTGAAAAACCTTTTATTATTCCAGGAATTCCAGAACATGGAATGCACTTGAATAGTTACCGCATTCTTCCACATGAACTTATTCCACAGTTTATGGAGCAATTATGTGATCAATACAACTCATTAAATACTAGTAAGGGGCTTCATTCACTTTTATTAATAGCTCGTTTTATATTAAATTTTTATTGCATAGTCCCTTTCAATCAAGGTAATAACAGGTTGGCATTTATGTTAATGCAATTGCTGTTAATTAAGAGTGGACATACATTTGTAAAATATGTATGTTTGGATAAATATATTAAGAAACATGAATCTGATTATTACAATTCGATTTATAAATCTTCGGTGAATTGGTACTGCGAGGAACATAATAATAGCTTTTGGTTAAAAACGTTTTTAACCATTATATTAGAGGCTTACAAAGATCTTCATAACACAGTTCTAGATTCTATATGTAAACATACTAAAGTTGAGAGAATTCAGGATTTTATACTTAAACAAAAACAACCCTTTACTAAAGAAAGTATTCGTAACACTTATCCAGACATTGCAGAGAGTACAATCAGTAAGGCTTTAAATTCCTTGCAACTGTTTGGCCATATTAAGCTAGTTACAAAAGGAAGAAATGCAAAGTGGATTAAAATTTGACCATACTTTCAAGACACCTGAGGTTCAAAAATTCAATAATAACTTTATCATTGAATTTCATTTTAATTTTAAGCTATTATTACTTTTTTAGTTATTTCTAATTCCAACAAAACAGTTTATAGGAAAAGGTCCGCTTCCCTCCGCCTTTTCCTATAATAAAATTAAATATAAACATAGAATAATTGTCGAAAAAAGTCGCATTTTAATATTTTTTCTTTATTTTCTGGTTGTAAACGTTTCACTTTCATGTTACCATCTTAATCAAACAATAGATGGTAACATGAAAGTATTTCTTTCCCTTAGAAACATATAAACGTACGGTAATATCAAGAAAATAAGGCCAAAGAAATATTTGATACCTACCAAAATAATTAATAGGAATTTTGTCGCGCTATTTTTTTCTGATAATTAAGAAAATGCATTTTGTCCCTAAACAAAATTTGTTAGTGCGCAAAATTCAAATACACTAGAACACCCAAATAAATGAAAAATGAATTCTTCCTACAAAATTTAGCTGATTAACATAAAGACATCTAAATTACTACCTTTATCGCCATCTATTGTTGACAACATATTTACCAACTAAAAAAGAACCTATCAAGGGTTCTTTTTATTATAATCATTCAAATTTCAATTCTATCTTAATACTTAAATTTCCACACAAATTACATCTGCTTTTTGCTCTCAATTATTGAATTAATAATATAGCACATCAAATTTATTAATTCTTATCTCCAATTAGTTTAAATTAGTGAATAAAATTCAATCATATAAAAATAATAAATACAACTAATCGTTATATATTAAAGAGGTGTCAATTTTGTCCTTAAATGAAGAGACCTTAGAAACTAAGACAGATAAAACCATTGAAAAGATTCAAACAAGTAACTTAAAACAACTTAAAAATACACTAGATAATATCTTTGATATTAGTGCAGATTTAATTGAACATCCTTTGCAATTAAAAACAAACACGAATATTTTACTATATTATTTTGAAGGCCTTACAGATGGTGTTGCATTAAAAACCAATGTTGTTACACCATTATTACAAGAAGTAAATGAAGACAGTCAAATATTTAATTCTAATATTATTGCTACTCATACCAAAATAGTATATACATGGAATGAAATTAAAGAAGGGTTACTTGAGGGGCAATGTGTACTGTTTATGGAGGGAGAAAAGCGGTCACTTCTAATAAACACAAAAGGCTGGGCAGAAAGGGCGATTCAAGAGCCAATTTCAGAAGTTACTATTAAAGGATCCCATGATGGATTTATTGAAAATGCCACAAAAAATATAGGTCTTATTCGTCGATATATTCCTTCTACAGAGTTAAAAATCAAAAAGCTGACGATTGGAGAACGAGCCACTTCTATAGTCTATTTAATTTACTTAGGTGATGTAGCAAACGCAGATGTAGTCCAAGAAATAGAAACTAGAATCTGTAAAATCAAAACAGATGCGGTATTAAGTATTGGAGAGCTATCTAATTATACAAAAGATCAAAATTGGACTCCTTTTCCACAGGCTTATTTAAGCGAACGCCCAGACGCCATTTCAAATCATATACTTGATGGGAAAGTAGCAGTGTTAATGGATAGATCACCTGGTGCAATGGTTGTTCCTATGAATTTGATTGGATTTTTTCAAACCCCAGATGACTATAATATTCATTGGCTCATCGCATCATTTTTTCGCTTATTACGATTTGCAGGATTTATTATAGCTATTTTTTTACCCGCATTTTATATTGCTATAGTCTCTTTTCACTTTGAAATTATTCCTATAGACTTATACACTTCTATTGCAACATCAAGAGTCAAAGTCCCTTTCTCCCCCTTATTGGAAGCTTTTATAATGGAAATTACACTAGAAATGCTACGTGAAGCTGGCATTCGCTTACCACAACCAATTGGACAAACTATTGGAATCGTTGGAGGGATTGTAATTGGACAGGCGGCTGTTCAAGCTGGTCTTGTTAGTAACGTTATGGTTATTATCGTATCTATTACAGCCATTGCTTCATTTATTGTTTCTAATTATGATTTATCAAGTTCTATACGCCTTATCCGTTTTCCAATGATGTTATTGGCTTACTTTTATGGGATTGTAGGTATTGTTAGTGGATTAATGCTTTTATTTGCTCATTTTGTTTCACTAACTTCCTATGGTTCACCATATGGAATGCCAATCGCACCATTTCGTCTCCAAGAGTTAAAAGATTCTTTTGTAAGATTTCCTATTTCGATGATTACCACCCGCTCGAGTACAGGACAGCCGAAACAAAGAAAGAAAAAAGAAGGTGGTTAACATGGGAAATCTTAAGTTCCAAAAAGTAACTTTATTCGAATTTATTATTTTCATTCATTCGCTTCAACTTGCATCTGGTATGTTAATTATGCCAAGCCCCCTTGCTACTAATGCTGGCACAGATGGCTGGATTTCGATCATTCTCGGATGGATAGTTACTTCTATAATCGGGGTATTTATTATATTAATGTTACAAAAAAATCCTAACAAAAATTTCTCACAAATCTTAAAAACATACTTTGGTAAATGGATAGGGACAATTCTTTTTCTTGCATATGCCTTTTATCTATTTTTTGCTGGATTTAATACTTTATTAAAGGCAACCGATATTGTAAAAGTGTGGATATTCCCTTCCACTCCTGCTTATCAAATCACCATATTATTACTATTACCTTTTATTATTTTAACCCTGAGTGGGTTAAGGGCTCTTACTAGTTATTCTATGCTTGTTTTCTTCTTCACTACTTGGATGCCACTATTTCTTCTTTTTTCACTAAAGACTAACTACAATCCTTTACACCTACTACCTATATTTAAAGAAGGATTATACCCTATTGTAAAGGCAACAAAAGAAACCATTACTCCTTATGCTGGCCTAGAAATTGCATATTATATATATCCATTCTTACAAAAAAAGCAAAAAGCCATAAAAGGACTACTAATAGCGAATACTGGAACCATGTTTTTCTATCTATATGTTACTATTCTTTCTTATATATACTTTAGTCCAGAGGGGATAAAAGACGTAATCTGGCCAGTATTTCATCTGTTAAAAGGGGTTCGTTTTTCTTTCATGGAACGATTAGAAATTATATATATCGCTTACTATTTAATTGTATTTTCCACTACGATATATCCGTATTTATTTTTCAGTTTTGAATCTGTAGCCATTTCACTTCAAAAAAACGCCCGCAATTGGGCGCTGCTTGCTTTTATGTTATTTATAGTTGGCCTATTTATTTTCCTAAATCCCGATGTGGATCAATATTTGTTTATATATTCTCTTATGGATATCTTAAATGTCGTTTTCTTTATTCTATTACCAATCTTATTTTTCGCTTACAGTATTCTTTTTACTTGGATTACTAGGAGGAAACAACTTTGATTCGAAAATGGATATGGATTGTAATTTGTTGTGTATATATAATTGGTTGTAGTCAGAGAATTCCTCTTGAGAAGGTTTCATTAATCCTGTTAATTGGCTTGGATAGAACCCCTAATGGAGACATAAAAGTTGGAACAAGCATACCACTCTTTCATCATAAACAGCAAAAAAGTACTATAGAACATTGGACACAAGCATCAACTGTATATACTGGATTCAGTAAGATAGATACGAAGTTAACGGGCTTTATGACAGCTTCCAAAGCTGAAATCATTTTAATTGGAAAAAAATTAGCGCAAGAAGCAAATTGGTTGCAGGAGCTTGATTCTTCTTACCGTGACCCTTACGCTACCATTAATGCTAAAGTAGTACTTGTAGATGGACCTGCAGAACAAATTTTTACAATTCATAAGCCTAGTAAACCATCACTTTCATCTTATATAAATGGTGTAATCGAATCGTCAATTCAAAATAACCAATCCGTCTCTTCTACAATTCAACAATTAATGAGAGAACAAAATGAAGAAGGAATGACGCAAACTGTTCCAATTATCAAAAAAACAAAGAATGAAATCGATACAGTAGGAATTGCATTTTTAAATCGAAAAGGGAAATATTTAACTCATATCCCTAAAAAAGATGTTAAATTTTTCAATCTTATAAATAAGCAAAAAAGTAGCGGGCGAATGATACTACACCTTGCGCTTCCTCCTAAAAAGTCCAACAAAAAAACAAACACTTCCATATTCGTACAGAACGCGACAAGGAAGGTAGTTGTTAATTTTCAAAACGGAAAGTTTGTATTTAATCTCGATATTTACGCTAATGTAGCTTTAATAGAAAAAACCAATCCGAATTCAATTAAAGGGCACTATGATAATAAAAAAAATATAAATAATTTAAAAAATGCTATTCAAAAAGAAATTAATAATAATTTACAAAATATGTTACATGAAATACAACAGAATAAAATTGATCCAATCGGATTATCCCAATATGCTAGAGCATTTCAATATAAAGAGTGGAAAAAAGTAAAAGGAAATTGGTTGCAAGCGTTAGCAGAGGCTAAAATAAATGTAAAGACACACGTCAAAATAAAAGATACTGGAACCATTAGAAATTAGACTAGTCTATTCTTCTGCTTAAAATTATTTCTAAGTGGAATTTTCCATCTTCTATAATTATTATGTAAAAGATAATAACTCAAAGAAAAATCTACTGGTTAAATGCTAACCAATAGATTTTTCTTTTTTATCTAAGGATTCTTTTAAAGGCACAACAATTTTACTGTAGTAATCAAGAACTGGTTTCTAATTTAAGTTACTGGAGAGTATAATCCCTACCAGCTTTCATCCCAATAGCAACTCAATGATATAACATTAAAGATATAACCCCTTAACTTAGGGATTTTGACTTTTCAAATTTATACCAATGTCTTAGCTCTATGTACTTTGATATATATGTCCACATCAATATGTTATTGCATCATATACTGAATAGATAATTTAAATTACTTTTAAAAAGGATGATGAGGATGAACCTAGATGATATACAAAAATCCTATGGCGTAATTGTAAGTTTAGGAGGCTTGTGTCAAGTCACTAACCAAATCAAAAGGCACCATTTAAGAACATTTTCTGGACCTTTAGATTGGTTTTATTATCCATCACTTTCAGATGTAAACAGATTACTTCAAAATCGATTTGAAAAATTTATGAAGTTGGAAAATATGGTCATAGAAGGTTCAGAAAGTTACGGTCTTATTGAATCAGAATTTGATAATCAAACTAAATGGGCAGAACGAATTACCTATTGTATAAAGGACACTTATTATAATTGTTTTTCAATGCATGACTTTCCTATTGACTCAGAAAAGGATTGGAAATCAACCTATCCTTCTTTTAAAGCTAAATTAGACACTAGAATTAATCGATTCCTTGAAAAAATAAATAGTAGTGAATCAATTTTATTCATTAGGATTTGGGGAAATCGAGATGAAGCGGTTGAATTAAAAAACGTATTATCCGAAATTACAAATAAAGATTTTAATATTCTTATTGTCAATTTTAAGGAGGATATATCTAATATCGTTGAACAAAATTGGGGAATATCGAGGGTTTGTTCAATTGAACTCCCACGTTATCAGGATAGATGGGAAGGTGATGATTCCGATTGGAATTATATTTTAAATAAAATAACATTAACTTAATACTTTTCTTCTTACTTTTAACATGATTTTTCCAGTAAATTAAAATAGGTGTAGAGAAATAAAATTCCCATCTAATTGATACACACTTAATTAATAAACCGTTCATATAATAACTCATAAGTCCTTCTTTATTGAATAAATGGTTCTTTACAAAATTGATTCCATCACTAGAGCACCTTTATACGGTGCTCTTTTTTAAATTTGTAAAATCTACAATGTAATATTTGTTCACTCTTCCTTTAAATAGTTAATTTCCTTCTTAGATTTTTCATTATAAGCTTCTTTAATTCCCTTGATTCCCCTCCCCTTCTTTTATCTTACAAACAAGTAATTTCTTTCATTAGTATTAAATAAAATAAAGCATTGATTTTAGAATAACCTAATTTACATAAGATTGAGAATAAACTACAGTGCGTATTCTTCACGTTTAATCAGCATTTGAATTATAAATCTAACATATATTTTTTAGTTGATTGTCATTATGGTACAACCGTGTATACATTTATCAAACAAACTACATAGTTTAAATTAGTAAAATATATAGAGAGGAAGGAAAGAAATTTATGAAAGTCATAATTTTGTGTGGCGGAAAAGGGCTTCGGATGCAAGGAATTTTAGAGGACATTCCCAAACCATTAGTTCGAGTTCAAGGAAAGCCTCTCCTCTTGCATATAATGAATTGGTATAGAAAATATGGACATTCTGATTTCATTTTGCCCCTAGGATATAAAGGTGAGAAAATTAAAGAATATTTTATGGACTTTAGCTGGAAAGAGAATGACTTTAGTTTGAATTTTAAAACCAATCAATATACGCTACTTCAGGAATTAGAAAATTGGAATATACACTTTATAAATACAGGAATTGATACAATGACCGGGGCAAGGCTAAAAAAACTTGAACCCTTTGTACAGGATGAAACCTTTTTATTAACTTATGGCGATGGATTAGCAAATATAGATATTGATCAACTAATAGCATTCCATAAAGAAAAAGGAAAAATTGCTACATTAACTGGAATTAAAAAAAATAGTCAATATGGCCTATTGACGGTCGAAAATGGAATTGCTATTGATTTTAAAGAAAAACCATTACTTGATGAAGTAATTAATGGCGGTTTTTTTGTATTTAACAAAGAAATATTCGATTATTTAGGTGATAGTGATGATTGTGTTCTAGAAGAAGATCCTCTTCGCAATTTAATAAAAGACAATGAGCTCGCAGTCTATGAACACAATGACTTTTGGGCTAGTGTCGATACACCTAAAGATTTAAAAACTGTAGATGAAAGTTGGAATCCTAATAAATTTTAGTGGAGAGGACTGAATAAACATTGAACTCTAATGATAAAAAAATAAGTTTACCTCGATTGTATATCCCCTCTAATGAGAAAATAGTTAACCCGCTTTCAACAGGAATTAAAGCTTCAAATCTCTCCAAAAAAAATACTCAAAAAAGAATGAATCCCCAATTCTATAATCAACAACATGATCTAAATAATCATTTCTGTGTCATTGTAGGTAATGAATATGTCTTGAAAATCATTGCTTTACAGCAATCATTAATGCAGTACTCAGAAAAATTCACATTGTGGATTTGTTGTATAGACCCTTTTGCATATTCACTATTAAAAGAAATGAATTTAATTAATGTAAACCTTTTACAAGTTGAAGAATTAGAAGATAGTGAACTAAAAGCAATTAAAAGAAAAAGAAAAGTAAATGAATATTGTTGGACTTTAAAATCTGTCTTGATAGAATATTTATTGGTCAATTATGATTTACCATCTATTCTATATTGTGATGGTGATTTATGCTTTTTCTCTGATCCTAATATTATTTTTGAGGAATGGGGTGAATACTCTATTTTCCTTACCCCCCAAAGAGATCGTGATTGGGTAGAAAAAATGTATGGAAAATATCAGGCTGGGCTAATTGGATTTAAGAATGATCTCTATGGACTAAAAAGTGTAAGATGGTGGAAAAATAAATGTCTAGATTGGTGCAGTGCCGAGGCTGAGGAGGGGAAATTTGGAGACCAAAAGTATTTAGATTATATCCCTATATATTTTCCAAAAGTAAAAATTTCAAATAACTTAGGTATAAATGCTGCGCCTTGGAACTGTATATATAATAACGATTATAAAATTGACAAGACTAAAAACGATGTATTTATTGAAAACGACAAACTAGTTGTTTACCATTTTGCATGTATTACTATCTTTAATGAAAATGATTTTGATCTTTGGTCTTTAGGAGCAATTTCAATACCCAATAATATATTAAACCATATTTACACTCCGTATTTAGAGAGAATTCAATTTGTTTTAAATCAATTAAAAAATAAATTCAATAAAGATACTAAACAATTTTTAAGTAAAAAAGATATAAATAAAGCTCAAACCTTATATAAAGATTCACAATTAAGAAGAAAAATGAATCAATCCAATCATTTTATGAACTTTTCCATGATTATAAGTAAAGAACGATTAATTCAAGGATTGACCTCTTATTATTCCTTAGAAAATTTCAACGCTAAATTTACTGTATGGATTTGTTGTATGGATGATTTAACTTATCAAATATTAGAGACATTAAAATTAAAGCACGCCATACTAATTCCAGTAAAAGATATTGAAAATCATGAACTCCTCAGTATAAAAAATGATAGAAGTTTACAAGAATATTGTTGGACATTAAAAGCGCCCCTATGTCTACATGTCCTTAGTCTTTATCCGGAAGTTGATCACATTATATATTGTGATGCTGATATGTATTTCTTTACAGCACCTAATATCATTCTTGATGAATGGTGGAAATACTCTGTATTCCTTTGCCCTCAAAGAAGCTCTACTGAAATTGAAAACATACACGGTATATATCAAGCTGGTTTAGTAGGCTTCAAAAACGATCAAAATAGCAAAGAAATTTTAACATGGTGGAAAGATAAATGCCTAGAATATTGCAATAATCATTATGATGTTGAAATGAATAGATGGGGTGACCAAAAATATTTAAATCACATTCCTAACATCTTTTCTAATATAAAAATCATGACTCATAAAGGTATTGATGCAGCACCTTGGAATGTCATTTTAAATAGCAGTTCTATATCAAAAACAGATAAAAAAGTTTTTATTGATCAAGATGAATTAATAGCTTTTCATTTTGGAAGTATGCAAATTATTAATCCAAATGAGTTCGATTTATGGAAACAAGAAACTTTAGAATTACCTCCAGAAGTTTTAGATTATATATACATTCCTTATATTGAACAATTGAACAAGACATGTCATACCCTTCATAATACTTTTCAAAAATCCCCCTCCTCTTTATTTGCTGACCAAATTGATACAACGACAATAAAAAATTATTTTAAATACTCCTCCCCTCATTACAATTAAGACTGATACTCTCCTTATTTAAAAATAAATCTTAATAAAGGATAGATTTTCACTATGATTACTTCATTTAAAAATAAAACTTTCCTTATTACTGGTGGATACGGTTTTATTGGTTCTCACTTGGCACGAAGACTTTTAAATTTACAAGCACGAATTGTTCTTTTCATAAGAACACCATCAAATTTTTGGAGACTAAAGGATATTATAAAAAATATTGAAACCTATGAAATAGATATACGAGATAGAAAACAAGTACAGGATGCAATAAAGAAAGTTAATCCGGATTATATCTTTCACCTGGCAGCCTATGGTGTAAATTCTGCCCATACAGATTACATGCATGCTATAGAAACAAATATTATAGGGACATGTAACATTATTCAAGCAGCAAAATTGGTGAATTGTAAAAAAATTATCAATTTTGGGAGTAGTTCTGAATACGGTAACAAAATGGAACCTATTCATGAAAATATGTTACTAACTCCTGTGGATATCTACGGAAGTACCAAAGCTGCTGCTACTATACTCGCCCATCAAATTGCTAGCGAAAACAGCATTAATCTTATAACATTAAGACCTTTTGGCATATTCGGAGAAAGCGAGGAGCCACATAAAATTTTTAGCTATATAATCTTGCAAGTATTACAAAACAAAGATGTAAATTTAACTTTCTGTAATCAATTAAGAGATTATTGTTATATAGAAAATATAATAGATGCCTGTATCCTAGCAGTAGAGAATACTACTGTACAAAATGAAATCTTTAATATTGGGAGTGGCACTATTTACCCCTTGAAACATTATGTAGAATTATTATTCAAACATTTGAAAACCAATTCCAGACCAAATTACGGTGCAATTCCATCTAGAACGAATGAAAGATGGGTTCCTGAAGCAGATGTGCAAAAAATAAAAAACTCTCTTTCCTGGGAACCTAGAATTAATATTGAAGAAGGAATTATAAAAACTGTTAATTGGTATAAAAATAATAAACATTTATACCTAATCCCCTAAAAATAGGGTACTAAAGGAGGTGGACTAATTGTTAAATCAAAACTTTAATAATGCTTTTTACGGAAAGACAATTTTAATTACTGGACATACTGGTTTTAAAGGTTCTTGGTTATCCCTATGGTTGAATGAATTAGGTGCTACTGTAATCGGATATTCATTGGATCCTAAAAATAAAAATGATAACTTTAACATTACTAACCTTCAAAACAATATAATTGATATTCGTGGAGACATTAGGGATTTTAATAAATTAAATAAGGTTTTTACAGATTATAAACCTGAAATTGTATTCCATTTAGCTGCCCAACCTCTAGTTAAGTATTCATATGAATATCCTAGAGAAACATACGAGGTAAACGTTGTAGGAACTATGAATGTACTAGAGGCAATTCGATTACATGAATCAGCTAAAATAGGAATTATGGTGACAAGTGACAAGTGCTATGAAAATAAAGAATGGCCTTGGGGTTATCGTGAAATTGATCCTATGGGTGGCCATGACATATATAGCTCAAGCAAAGGATGCTGCGAACTTTTAATTTCTTCCTATCGAAATTCTTACTTTTCAGAAGAAAACTTTTCTCACCACAAGAAAATAATTGCAAGCGTTCGAGCTGGTAATGTAATTGGTGGTGGTGATTGGTCAATAGATAGAATTATTCCTGATTGTATACGAGCATTAGAATCAAACAAAAAGATTATTATTAGAAACCCTACTGCTATTAGACCCTGGCAACATGTACTAGAACCCTTAAGCGGGTATTTACTCCTTACAGAAAAAATTATAAATAATGGTATCCTTTATTCAGGAGCATGGAACTTCGGGCCATCCTTAAGCAATATTGTTCCAGTAGAAAAATTAGTGACAAGTTTACTAGATATTTGGGGCTGTGGGGATTGGACTGCAGAAAATATAGGCACAATAAATTTTCATGAAGCAAATTTACTAAATCTTGACATTAGCAAAGCAAAATTCAATCTTGATTGGCAACCAAAATGGTCCCTACAACAGACTTTAGAAAATACAATAGAATGGTATAAACATTATAATTCTTACACCAGTTCTGAGATGATAAATCTATGTATTAGCCAAATCAAACAATATTGCATGCTTTGAACTACTCCCACTTACTCATACTTGCTGTGAGTTCCTTATGGAGGGAGTCTTCTTGGTTAAAATAATAAAAGACACATTAATTTTATAGTCTAAATTATAAACCTACTATACCTAAAATGATGTGATTGTCCATTAACAAAGATTTTATTTCTTCGATTATTTCAAATCAACTATTGACATTATACTGAAGAATAAAGGAATCACATATTTTTCTAGTGATTCCCTTGTTATGAGAAAATAGTGTCTTGCTTTAACGACAATACAGTATATGCGATTATTAATTTATTTGTTCTAGTTATGAAAAAATCTATTCCTGTCAAAAGAGCTTTCTTCAAAGAAAAACTTCCTATTTTCTTCTACTTACCCTACCCGAAAAGTAACTAAGTTGAAAATTCCAATAATTATATCTACTATTATAGAATTATACTGAGCTTTAACAATTTTATAATTATCCCCTTCTTGTAGCTATTCCACTAAAGTTCATGCTTATGATTCTCTTATTTATTATCACCAATGTCGATGAATTCATGCATTGCTTATTCTATACACAAATTGCTTTTTGAATTATCTTTTCAGAATAAGTAAAGAAGGCTTTCTCTTTTATGCACTTCTCCCCTACCAGTCTTTAATTTTCCTTTAATCAACATTTAGAACAAATCTTCAAATATAATAGTACATCTTCTATAAAACAAAACCATAAGTAAGATAATTTCACTATTACAAATAATGAGATAGTCTGTTTCACCTTTTTACATTATCCAAAAAAGAACTTGTAGAAATTCTTACAAGTTCTTCTTTTGTTTTCTTTATTCTTTTCTTATTTACATACGCAAGATTTATACATTTGGTGGTGATACATACTATATGTATCCGATAAAATAATTTAAAAATTAATACGTAATTGATCCGTTTTAAGAAAAGAAAATTTCATAAATCTTCAATCACAGTTTCTAAGTTCACCTGATAGAACGTATAAAGACTCATATTATCTTTTGATAATTTTCGGATGTTTTATTATGAGTATATTCGACATAAATTGATTATTTTTTCTGAATTTTCTTGAAAAATATTGTGATATCACTCCATTTTTTCTTCTATTTTGTTATGATGTTTATAATTAAATTGGATTAGGATTTTTTTAGAAAATGGGGGCGTATATTATGAGTGTTTCAGTAAAGGGAAATGAGCAATTAACCTCTCTATTGAACGACTGGTATCGAGCAATGCTATCTCAACAAGTTATAAAAGCTACTAATCTAAAAAAGAAAATTGATGAAAAAATTAATAAGTTAAGCATTGAACCGGATCAAGAACATCAGGATCAAAATTTGTTACTATACTATTCACTACTCGAATTTCGTTACAAGGTCTTAGCAGATAGCCTTGGTATTCAACAAAATAGTTTTGATACTATTAGCGATTATGATATGCCTACAGATCAATTTCTACGATTCTATTATCACTTTTTCAAATCCATTCATTCCACTTTTATATCAAATTATACTGAGGCAGAAGAACATTATAAACTAGCAGAAAAAATATTGGTAGCTATACCAGATGAAATTGAACATGCTGAATTTTACTATAGAATTGCTACTTTCTATCACCATACCTATAACAATCTCGCTTCTATCGAATACGCAAATAAATCGAGAGCAATCTTTTCAAAGTATGAAGGTTATGAAGTAAAAACAGCCTTTTGTAATAGTTTGCTAGGTGGTTGCTGCATCTATTTAAAACAGTACGAACAAGCAGAAGAATATCTACATTGTGCAATTGATTTACTACAAAAAAATAGGGAAGAAGATTCCTTGTTATATGTAAAAAATACTATGGGGTGGCTGTATTCTGATCAAAGTATGTCTACTTTAGCTATTCGTCACCTTTCAGAAGTAACAGAGAAAATCCCTACACACTTCAAGGCCATCTTCCTACAAGCTAAGGAACATTATAAATTAGGAGAACAATCAACGGCCAGCCAACTCATTGATAAGGGATTACAGATTTGCAGAAAAATTCATAACGAAGAATACACACACCACTTCTCTATTTTAAAAAGATTAAACGAAAATATTCCATTGGAAGAATTAGAAAAAATCATTCAAGAAGGAATCTTATACTTTAAGGAAGAAGAATTATGGGAATATGTTGTCGAATACGCTGAATTATTTGCCACAAAATGTAGACAATTAGAGAACCACCAAAAAGTAAGTGACTATTTCCATATTTGTTATCAAGCAAGACAAAAATCAATTGCAAAAGGAGTGTTAAAATAATGAAAAAAATTAGCTTATTATTATCAGGCATTGCTTTTATTGGGGTATTAACGGTGGGAATTTTTCAGTTTTCTAAAACAGATCAGCTTGCTACTCATGGGCATTATCCTGCTCCTTCATATAGTGTTGGCGATTATGGTGGTGCACCACCACAAATTTAATGTAAATGTATTTAAAAACCCTCCAAATGGAGGGTTTTTTAAATGGGTTTTCTGCCTGTTCAATACGCGCATAGAGAGTATATATTATACTTATTTACTATGCATTTCCACTCTGTAACAAGATTCTAGCATTCTCTCCTAGAATCTCAACTTAAATCTTAAATCCACCAATTAACTCTTGAAGTTCTTCTGCCATCTGTGCTAATTGTATTGCTGAAGAATTTATCTCTTCCATAGAAGCATGTTGTTCCTCAGATGAACCAGCAATCGTTTGCATACTTGAAGAATTCTCTTTTACAGCCATAGCTATTTGATCAATCGATGTATCGACTTTCATTGCATCAGTAGTCATTGTATTAGATAGTTCCACCATACCATGCACTTTTGACACAATATCATTTGCAGATTTTGAAATCTCATAAAAACTTTGCTTTGTATCGTTCGCAACTTTAATTCCCGACTGTACCTCTACTCCCACTTCATTCATAGCTTTTACAGTCTCATGTACGTCTGCTTGTATTTCCTTAATTAAGCTTCCAATTTCCATCGAAGATTCGGATGATTGCTCTGCTAGCTTCCTAACTTCATCCGCAACAATTGCAAACCCTCGACCCTGTTCTCCTGCTCTAGCTGCTTCAATTGCTGCATTCAATGCTAATAAATTTGTTTGTTCCGCAATATTTTGAATCGCTTCTAATATACTTCCAATTTGTTGCGATTTCTTATCTAATAATTTTATTACATTATCGGATTGAGAAACAGAGTGATGGATAGACTGCATTTGTGCTACAGTTTGTTCTACTAATTGTTCACCTTCATTGGCTTTTTGTTTTGTGTATATGGATGAAGCCGATACTTCAGATGCATTCTCAGCTACATATTGAATATTTCGTGTTACCTCACCAATTAATTCAGCTCCAGACTCAACTTCATTATTTTGAACTTCTGCACTGTTCGAGATTTCTTCCATCTCTTTTGTAATTTGTTCTGTCGCAACACTTGCTTGCTCTACACTAGCAGTTAGTTCCTCAGAAGACGCAGCTACATGTCCTGCAGATGTGTTAATTTGAGAAATAATATTACGTAACGACTCTGCCATTGTATTGAAACTACCACCTAATTGACCAAGTTCATCCTTTGAACGAATATCTATTTTCTCGGTTAAATCTCCTTGACTAATTCTTTGAGCTGAAATGACTAATTGTCTTAGTGGAGTAATTATAGATCTGAGTATGAATAGAATTACAATTCCACCTAACAATAATGAAGCCCCTATTATAGTGAACGTTTTATAAAAAATAGGATTAGTAGCTTCTTCAATTTCTTTCGTAGGCATTACGCCAGCTATTTTCCAACCTGTTTTTTTATTTGTCTTAAAGCTTATGTTTCGATCTTCGCCATTGAGGCTATAAGTAATTACTCCATCTTCTGTCTTGTACAATTCATCCGCTAAAGTTTTCTCTAATTTCTCTCCAGGCTTTAGTGATGGATGAACAACTATAGTTTTATCTTGACTAACTATAGATACAAATCCTTGCTTTCCAATTTTTATCATTTTGGATGTTTTTACGATATCTGTAATATTCAAATCTACGCCAATGACACCACTTTTATCTGCATTTTGCTTTGCAATTGCAATTACCATATTTCCTGTAGACTTTGATTTATAGGGAGATGAAACAATAATCTCTCCATTTGCTTTTACTGCATCCTTATACCAACTACTTTCTAACGGATTAAACCCTTCTGGTATTTTGCCAACAGGTGCATGAATAAATTGATTGTTACTGGATGCCGTATAAATCGTTTCTATCTCTGGATGTAACTGTATATATTGATCAAATTTACTCTGTACATTTTGCGATTGTTCAGGATTATAATCCCCTTGTGTGAGTACCTTTGCAAAATGAGTGACATCTGTATGCTTATTTTCTAATTCATCATCAACAATCTTGTCTAAAATACTTATATTATCTTTTGCTGATTGTAGAATTGTTTCATTAAGATCTGTTTTTGCTTTATTATAAGATGATACTCCTACGATAAGGCTTGGTATAATTAATATTGCTATAAATGCCATAGACAACTTCGTTTTAAGCTTTATTTGTCCCAATCTTTCTTTTATATTAAACACTAGATACTTCTCCTTTTCATTTTTACTACTTATATAGTTCATTTAAATGTTATCCTATATTTTCCCATATTCATTTATGGTACCATTCGAAATGAAATCACAATTACATCCTATCATCCGTACTTTACCATTTAGCGATTTAAATTTCACAGGCAGAGTTTTATCTGTCCTCCTTTCGAATATGTTTTTTTCTAGATTCAGCAATTATTAGACTACGAATTATTCCAAATAAATTGGATACAACATATACTTCATTTTAAAAATAATTATTGGATTTGTTTGGATAAAAATCTAGTTTAGCGCTAATCCAATCAGATGAAATCCTTACCATAATAAATTAACTAAAACATAAATTCTAAATAGCTGAATAAAATAAATTAGAGAATTACATTGTAACACGTATATACAAGTTTGTAATATTAAAATTTAAAACTTTACTATATTTCATATGCAATATTACATGTGAAAAGCCCTATTTTTTTTGTTATACTATGCATGTGGATTTTTCATTCAAAAATCTACCCAAACGCATATTTATGTATATGCCACCCTAATTGATGAAAGTGAGAAGAATGTTTATCATTTTTCTCACTTTTTTATATTTTAACTGTTTGGTTGTACAAAAATCTTTAGACATTTTATATTTAAATCTTAATAATCTACACCTGTGAATAGTATTATAAAAATAAACTTACAAAGAGAATTAAACTTCTAAATTTAATCTTTGGAGTCATTTATGTTCTAAAAAACAATCCCACATCTTTATCAACTCATTTTAGAATATTCAAACAATAATTTTATATACATTACCTGCATAAATTATTCTTTTTCTTTTATATAAGACTTACTTTTTTACTTCTGATAAATTATTAAACATTGGATTATTATACACGTCCCCAAAAACATGAGGTATTTTGTAGAATTTTGTCTATCAATATGTATGTACACCCTTTTGTAGTGGATATAGACTGTGAGGTGTAAGGAGATACCTTACAAAATAATAAAAAGGAGATTATAGAATGAGTAGATTAACAAAATTCTCAAAGTTAGTATTTGCAACTTTAATCGCGGGAAGTAGTTTAAGCACAATTGTTTCGTCACACAGTGTACAAGCTGACACCTTAGATCCTAATTACCAAGACACTGTAAAATTTATATCACCTTCTAGTGCTAGGCCAACATTGGAACAAAAAAACACTATTGTTCCAGATGCAAAAGTTGTTAAAAACCATTATGTAAAGTACTCTAAAGCACATTTCCAAACTAAAGAAAGTATACCAAAAGAGATTTATTATTCTTCAGAAGGCTTTAAGGGCTATATACAGGCAAGTACCGTTTGGGATATGGGAGATCATTTCGCAACACTATATTCCGGAACCGTTATTCGATGTTAGACTTTTAATCCATTCTCTCCTAATGCTTAAAATGATCACTAGCTCACTGCCAATACTGTAATATCTATTGTTCAAAAAATAAACCACAAAATCCTTCGATTTCATGGTTTATCAAATATAAAGATAATGCTAAACGAATACTCTAACATTACCTTCCCCAAAGTTAATTATAGAGTATTTTCAAAAAAAAGACACTCTTGTAGTGTCTTTTTTTTATTATTTAAAAAATTACACCTACTAACATCTTATTGTTGAGACTATTCATTTATTTCAATATGATACTTTTTCATCTCGTATATGCAATAGACAATGATAGCTAAACTCCAACTGACACCATAATAATCATGTGTGTAGAAGTCATATCCCGCCTTAATACCTTTCTCTATTACAACAAATGTAAATCCTAAAGCCACCCACCTGTTAATTTTCATCTTAATAAACGTTAAAGAGATAATTATTAAAAATAAAATATTTGTAAGATGATTTATCATTAGCTCATATTTTTGAATGTATACTGCCATCATACAAGCAACGATATTAGTCGCAATGCCAAAGGCAATCATCGCCCCCCAAACCCTGTCCGAAAGTCCCATTCCTGAGTCAGTCCCTTCCTAAACAAAAATCCTTTTATTTAATTCGTTCCTTCACCCTATTCAAGGTATGCTAAATTATCCTTGTCTGATGAATATCTATTTATCTTTTCATATAGAGCAAACAAAATCTTTACTCATAATTTTTTCTTTATTAGGAAAACTATGTATAAGCCGTTTGAACTAGCGGCTTCACTCTTCTGGTAATGGGGTAGCAATTTATTGAATTGACTAACTCATTCAACCCACTAGCACCGGCAGGCAACAAAATAGTTGTCTGCCATTTTCATGTATACTTTTTCTAACTTTATTACAAACCAAGTGTGTGTTGTACTAATTTCAAAAAGGACAGAATGTCATTTTTGAAATTGTAAAAAATAAGGTCCTGTCTACTTTTGGTATAGGACTTTTTCTTTTCACATATACTATTTTTGAACCTGTTTACCAATACGTGTCCTATTGGTATCTTGAATTCCTCCTAAAAAGGGCTGCAGATACGAATGCATGCCCTTTTATTTACATTGCTACTCTATATTCGATAAAATAATTAAAAACTCAAATATAATATTACATATTTTTCTATTTAGAATTCTATTAAGATTTACTTCATAGTCGAATTATGGTTTCGTGTATAATTCAGCAATATGTAAACTGTTTACCTAAAGAAAAGGCACCCAAAAGTGCCTTTTCTTCTTTTAATCTAAAAAACATTTTGCCTTTTCAGTAAGATCCAATTATCCCTCTAATCTAAACCTCATATTTAATC
Organism: Bacillus sp. D48C; assembly: GCF_053345735.1. Classification (NCBI taxonomy): domain Bacteria; kingdom Bacillati; phylum Bacillota; class Bacilli; order Caryophanales; family Bacillaceae; genus Bacillus; species Bacillus sp. D48C. The sequence continues at coordinate 206,136 of NZ_JBKFAQ010000006.1, read as the reverse complement.
ACGGTACTCAAGAGTTTCCATCTATTTCAATATGCCTTATAGTTTAATTTCAAATCAAATTTCCAGCAATATATTTGCTTTCTTACAGATTTCTGTCTTTTTCTTAATTCTGTCAAAATCCTCATGTAGCTATACAAAGAATATATGCTATTATGATTTTGAGAAACTATGCGTTCCCTTAACCCTGTATTTGACCCTGTATTCATTACAGGGTCTTTGTTTATTTTATTTACTTTTAGTTAATACACACCCAATTTCAGTTAAAATTGTTTAAATGTTAATTAATTTTTAAAATAATATATCTATAAGCTCTTTTAGTAAATAAAATATTAGACATATATAACCAACTTGTGGCCATTATTAGTTTTCTAAATATGCACTTCATTAACACTATACAAATAGTGCTAACTATATTAATTGAATATTAGTAATAGTAAGTATAAACATTATCAATTTACTATATATTACATTTATGTAAAAATAGATGTATGTTAAGCTTATTCAAAATCTTTCCCCTAATAAAGATTTGAAGTAGCATTTCATGATTCTCCTTACTGTTAATATGCCTTGAAAAAGAACCCTATAGGGTTCTTTTTCTTTTCATTATAACCTCAGTAAGTGCTTATTTAACATGCAAAAAGAACCGCTAATTATTTGCAGCCCTTTTACACGTTAATATACACTTGTATTACATACTTAACAATTTATTGTATTAGGTATTTATACAAACTAAACATGCTATTATCATTTAGATATATAACACTTCAAAGTTTAGAAGTATACAATAACAAATCTTTCCCAGCTTCCAGCTACATAACTAGTAGCTGTTAATTCTCTACCACCATTTGCTGATATATATCTACCATTACTTAGTGCTTGTAATACATATATCCTATTGTCTCCACCATTATATAAGATAAACTTTTCCCATACACCAATTGATGTACGATCTGCTACTACTCTACCATTTGGCTCAAACGAAACATACTTCCCATTACTTTTAGCTTTTAAAGCGTACGTATATAATTCCCCAGTCGAAATTAATTCAAATTTCTCCCATTCATTAACTGCATTACGATTTGCTATTATATTTCCCGAAGGCTCAGCCGAAACATATTGTAAATTTGCTGCCTGTATAGCAACTGTCCAACTTCCATTAAATAAATTCACGCCTTTTAGTGAACCTGCTTTTGATAGATTGGCTGCCGATACATCATTCGATGGTGTAATCATCACTATCATTAAAACCATCGACAACACCATTAAAACTAACCTTTTTGAGATTGTATTACCACTTGCACGTGTTATGAACCTTTTCATTCCCATTCCTCCCTTAATATACATAGAACTCATATATATCATACCAAATATGTAAAATTTTGTAACACTTGAGAGGATTTATCAACAAATACCTTACTATTCTGTTTCTTTTTTCTCAAATCTATAGCAATTAAACATGTATCAATTCTCAAGCACATTTTTTAAATTATTTTCCCCCTGATAAAAAAACGTAGAAATTTTTGGAAATGAAAGTATATACAAAAGAGAGAGTATTTTCATTTCACCTTTCTTTAAATAAAAGCCAAATAGCCGTTCATAATGAACGACTATTTGCATCCAACTAATACTTAGAATGTTTTTCATGTTAATCTATTTTGTTTAATCCCGTTGAAGTAACTTGATAGGTTCTTTTTTTGCCCATATATTCTTGTTTATTATTCTCAAGATTAATAAGTGTAGCGCGTGTTTTTTCCTTTACTGCTTCCCCTTCTATATGGGTAAACTCAATGTAATCTCCCACTTTTACGGGCACGGTTTGGCTTTCAGCAGTTTGTTGTCTATTCCCTACTATTTCCTTATTGTACACAACACCACCATTTGAATTCTTTACTGTAATACTTGCATACGTATTATTAAAGTAAGAATGTGGTACGCCTGCTTCTAAATTCACCTGCATTTTCTCTGTTGTCCTATTATAATCTACTTTTGCGATTTCTCTATCACTGTATCCTTTTAAAGACCACCCAAAATGATTTCCATCTAAAACCGTTGTTTCTGGCATTTTTTCTACTTTCTTCAAGCCTTCTTTTGTAACTTCGTACATGCCTTTTTTTCCAAAACTTTCTTGTTTACTGTTACCTACATTTATTAAAGTAGCTCTATGCACACCTTCTAGATGTGTCAGCTCAACATAATCCCCTATTTTAACTGGAACTTTTTGCGATTCAGCATTTTGTTGTTTGTTCCCATAAATATCTTTATTGTATACTACTTTTCCTGATGCATTTTGTACTTTAATACTCGCATATGTTTCATTAAAATAATGATGTGGTACGCCTGCTTTTAAATCAATTTGCATCTCTTCTGTCGACTTATTAAAATTGACTTTTGCAAACTCGAAATCACTAATTCCTTTTAGTGACCATGCAAACTGGTTTCCTTCTAAAATATTATTTTCATTAGGCATATCTGGTTTAATTGGATTAGAATCCGTACTCTTCCAAATCTCTGCTGTTAAAATTGGATATCCTAATGCAGCTACTTTTTGAATAGTATCGTTATTTGGACGTAATCCCCACTTCTCAAAGAAAGGAATCAAATTTTGTTTGGCTACTTTTGATGCTGAAATCATAAATAATTGTTTTTTATTTTCATCAGTTTGTGGAAGTTCACTTGAAGGCATGTCTCTATACAATTGATGCAATTTAGGATAGAAATCCTCTCCATATGCTAGCTGTAGTTGCCAAAGCATAACAAGCTTAACAAAAACATCACTAACTTCGTCATAATTTTTATTAGGTTGTTCTAAGTATTGAAATGCCTTAGTATAAGCACCCTCTTGTTGCAATCTAAAAGGTTGATTAGATGTAAATGCTTTTTCTACAGAAAGGCTGTATATATTATTTTGTACTTCTGTCATATTATAAAATTTCCAAGGTGATTGCTGTCTCAAATGCCCTGCCTCATGCCATGGACCCCAACCATCTTTTATAAATTTATTAATATCTAATACATATTGAATTGCATCTCCTACATATGCAGTTCGATAAGAAGTCGCATACATATAATAATCGGGAGAATGATTTTCTTCTACGTAATGAACATAATGTTTATCTACTTGTTCTTCAGATAATCCAGCTACTTTGTCTTGAATTCGAGTAGCTTCATCCATCTTTTTTAAGAGTTGTACAGGATCTGTATTAGAACCCAACAAATATTTCTTAATACGTGCAGGACTGGCCGTAATTAATACACGTTCTCCTTTTAACTCCACTGCATGTGCATTTGGATATTGGTCCAGCATGTTAATTAAATCTTGTTTCGTATGCTTTCCTAGTTCAAAGAAAGGCGTAGTCGTTCCACCTGTTGTAATTGTTGTTCGAATGGTACCACCTTGTTGTTTATTATAAAAATAAATCATCCCCCCATTTGGAGATTGGATTGTGTTTATACCTGGTTTTAATGTAAATGATTTTATCTTAGAATCTTCTCTCCAAGAAGCATCATATGAATACGTTCCAATATATACCTGAATATCTTGATTACCTTCTACATTAATCGTTATTTGTTCATTTGGTTTTGCATATAAACCAGTTGGTTCATATGGACTAAATGCCATACTTTTTCTTTCCTGTTGTTTTATTAGCTCAACATCCCCTTTTCCTGGGACTGTAAATGTTCTATTTTCTGATTTAACTGATTTTTCACTTTGCAGTGATGTCGATAAATTTTTTTGCTGCTCCTTTTGCTCCGCAAAGACATCTGATGAAGAAATCATTCCAGTCGCAAGCATAGTTACTGTAGCAGTAGCTGCAAGTATTTTTCTAGTTTTATATTTTGAATTATTCCCCATATTATCTCCTTCATTTTTCCTTAGTACTCTTAAGGATTTTTTGTTTTCTTCTTCATGTTTTTACAATCTAAACTATTCATACTATTTAAGTTGTATCTATTACTCTATATTTTTTCATAAACATCTCCTTTTCTTTATTTATTATTGTATATAAATGTTATTTGATGACACATTAAATAACAACTTTACGATAAACTCATCTATAACAGCTTATTATGTTTTGATTCTGTATTCTAAACTTCCATCCGATTGGAGAAATATATCCAATTGGAGAAATCAGTAAATAATTTTCAACATTTAAGGGTTGGAATCTCACAAAAAATTCATAAAAATTTTTCAGTTTAAAGGTCAATTCAATTGCAACTATATTTGTTTAAACTTCCACCTTTTTTGAAAAAAAGCATCTAATTCTACTTGAATTAGATGCTTACATTTAGTCCTTAGGACAAATATTCTAAACTATTTATGTGGTTGTAAATCTTTTTTTATTACTTCCCAGAGTGAATTATCTTGAGGCACCGGTTTACCCTCTTCATCCCATTTTATTTTTCCTGTTCCCAATTCATAATTCATCCCTGTCCATGTGTCTTCACGGAATGCATAGAATGATTTATGCCAACCTTTTTGGTTGAAGATAGAAATAAGATCTTGCATGTATTGGGTAGCTCCCGGAACAGTACGGTTAATTCCAAACTCCTCTGCAATAATTCGATTAGATGATACATGATTTTTCTTAGACCATTGTTGGATTGGCTTCAAAAATTTCTCTAATCCCTGCTTATTCCACATTACAGGTTTCTCTAAGTCTCCTACTTTTACTAATCCTGGATATTGATATTCTTTATTTTTCTTTTCACCTTGACTCGTTAATTCATATGGTTCATACATATGAAATGCGTAAAGCGTTTTTTTATCCTTTACTGGTTTTAAATATTTAAAAGCCCATGGAGTAGCATATAAACCTGAATCTAAAATAATTGGTGTTTCTTGGTCTACTTCACGAATGGAATTGATTACTTTTTGATACAATCTGTTTAAATCCGCTGTCGTTCCCTTCACTTTTGCATACCATTTCTCGTAATCTTCTGTCCAAAAATCATTATATCTATTATTTTTAGCTGTTTCTGGATGTGGTTCATTTATAATATTATAACCCACCACCGCAGGATAATCTTTTAATTCCAGAGCAAGGTCCTTCCAAAATTGACTTGCTTGTTCTTGATACCTCTCTTCTTCCCATATTCTGTCGTCATTCTTGTTATTATTAAATTGGCGCCATCGATCACCAGGTAAAGATAACATTGTAAGAACAACTTTCATTCCTTGTGATTGTGCGGCATCTAAATCCGCCTTTAATTTTTCTAAATCCTCCTTTACTAATCCCTGATAGTTATCTGCATTACCTATCAGAAAATCCTTTCCAGAAGTATCTGGTTTATCCTCAAATAGAAAATCTTTATCTTTTGCCCATTTATCAGGTGCTAAACGTACATATTCAATATTAGCTTCTTTTGCACTTTTATAGTTTTCAGGTAATGACGTACTATTCATGAAATTAGTACCCTTTCTTTTCGAATCCCAAAAACTAATTTTCGAATCGCCCTTGTGGTATGTATCAGCTCTTACATTCATTTCCTGTACTCCAAAACTCATCATGCCTAATAACGCAACAATTGGCAAAATTTTTTTCACAACTTTTCCTTCTTTCTCTTTATATTTAACACACATAACATACCTTTGTTTTGTTACAGGAATATGGCAAATTTCCATAAAAGCCTTTTTAGTTTATAAGATCGCAGCGTATTCATAAAAATGAATGAGATAATTAGAACATTGCTTCATTTTCAAAGAAACAAAAAAGGAATCCTTTACGGATTCCTTTTTGCAATTCACTCTTTTTCAAATGGTACATTTTGCACCTACTTTTAGTATACCTTATAATTCCCATAAAATAAATAAGATTAACTGAAATTCACTTCAAATTGTGATAGAAAACATAATTAAGAAGCGCAGATAACTAAATATTATCCCTTTTATTAAATAAAAAAGATTAAATAATTCCCCCTCCAAACTAGGACCCCTTTACACTTTTTACAAATATTGCTATAATTAGATAAACCAAAGCATTACCCCATTAACAAAGGGACTCCATAATTGGAGTCCCTTTGTTAATTAGCTATTAAAAATGATAGCATGTGATTATTGTATAATTTCTTCCTTTTTTAGATCTGCATATTCTTCTACGAAATCCCATAAACCTTGCTTTTCGAAGTAAGAAATACTTTTTTCACTTCTTCTAAGAGTTTAATTGCTTCATCTTCATTAAGAGAACGTAAAATATTGAAATGATATACATACTCTTCATTTCCTAATTCCATACAAACTGCTAATCCTTTTTCAAATTGCTTTAAGAATATACAAGCTGGCTCTAATTCTTTTTCACAAGAAGCAACTTTCACCTCATATCCCATTAACCCAAAATACAAGGAATATAGATACTTATTTTACTTTCAAAGGCTGAAACCTTGCTGCATAACTCCTGAAAATAAAGTGAAAAGAGGTTCAAATCCATATGGATAGAACCTCTTTTCACTTTATTTCATACATATACTGATTTTTCATTTATTCATTTTGTATTGTACTTAAAAAAACAATAAATTCATCATCATTTACAGGTTTACTGTAGTAATAGCCCTGAATTAGATAACATGCATTACGTTGTAACACTGTTAATTGTTCTTTCGTTTCTACCCCTTCTGCTATGACTTTCATGTTTAAAGTATGAGCAAGTGAAATAATGGTCTGTATAATTTCACCTCCATCAGTAGAAGTTCCAATCCTATTAACAAATTCTCTTGGAATTTTCAAAGTATCAATTGGATAAAGAGGTAAATACGCTAATGAAGAATAACCTGTACCAAAATCATCAATTGATAAATGTACACCAAATGATTTTAATGCTTTTAACTTTGATAAAGTTTCTTTTTCATCTACCATGGCGATTCGCTCTGTTAATTCCAAATTAATCGAATTAGCAGGTACTCCTATCTCTTCTATGGTATATATAATGGTTTGAACAAAATCTTTCTGTTCAAACTCTATAGCTGATAAATTTATCCCCATCTTTAGATTTGAAAAGCCCGCAGAATGCCATTCTTTCAGTTGTCGACACGCTTTCTGTAACGTCCACTTTCCAATTGAAATAATCTGCGCCGTTTCTTCTGCGATAGGTATAAACTCAAACGGAGAAATCAGCCCAAGTTCTGGATGTTGCCAACGTATTAAAGCCTCTGCACCAATAACCTTACCTTCCTTACTGTCAATTTGTGGTTGATACAATAAAAACAACTCATTATTTTCAATTGCATTTGGTAAATCCTGTTCTAATCGTAATCGACGGGTTACTTTTTGAGATAATGTCTCGTCATACATACAAACAGCATTGTTACCTTTTTCCTTTGCGCTATACATAGCGATATCAGCGTGTTGTAAAAGTGTAGTAGTATTTATTCCTCCAAATGGATACACTGCTATTCCTATACTAAGAGATAAGTAAAAACTATGCTGATTTACTACGAATGGTTCTTCAGTTATAAGAAATAGAGTTTTACACAAATTCAATAGCTGTTGCTCTGTTTGGTTATGGACAATGATTGCAAACTCATCACCACCTATTCTTGCTAGAGGAATTGTCGGTGAAAGACATGTCCTAAAACGTTTGGCAACTTCTTTTAAAACCCTGTCACCAATGGAATGGCCCAGTGTATCATTAATAGTCTTAAAGCGGTTTAAATCAATATACAGGAGCCCAAATTTATCCTGTGTTTTTTGCACACGCTTAATGGATCTATCTAATTCTTGTTGGAAGAATATACGATTTCCAATCTCCGTCACCGTATCATGGAATGCAAGGTAGTTTATCTCATCCTGTTGTTGTTTCATCCTCGTTATGTCTTTTACCATTACATAACTCCCAAAAGTTTGACCTTCTATCATAATAGGAACTATAGTGACATACCAAAACAGCATGTCCTTCTCATTGTTATTTTTCACACGCAACTGTAGTGAAGATGAACTACATCGTCTCCCTTTCTTTATAGCCGCTTCCAATTCAGATTTATCTTCATCTAAAAAAATAGAGAAGCACTCTTTCCCTATTAATACAGCACTGTCTTTTCCTAATAACATACTTCCAGCCTGGTTTATATTTAATACGATACCAGTTGAATCAATCGTTAAAATAGGATCCGGATGATACTCATATAATGACTTAAATCTTTCTTGATTTTTTACCAAATCATTAGATTTGTTTATTAAATCCCTTGTTCTTTGAGATACTGTTTGTTCTAATTGATTATTAAACACTTTTAATGTTTCAGTTAAATCTTTGTTTTGCATTCGTACGATTGTATGACGAATCAGTACAAATACAAAAGCAATACAATTTCCCGTAATCAATGTAGCTGAAGACGTTTGCTCTTTCAAAGTAAAGCCAATTAAGACTGCAACTGCAAGATAAGGGAATATGCCAAGAAGTTTCTCTCCAAATGTCGGATTAATAATAAAATAATTTCTTTTAGAAGAAGCATCCTTTGGAATTGTAGCAGCAATAGCAATAAATAATAGGAAAACTCTATACAAACACCTTAAAAATATAACTGAACGCTCTGACAAATCACCTTGTAAGTAAAAATACAAATAGTCCGTAATAGCTAATCCAGTTAATACTAGGATAAAAATATACAATTTGCTTTTTGCATTGAAAATAGCAGGTCGAAAGATTAGTGTAACTCCAAGTAATAGAAGTAATAAATCTATAATCGGAAAAATAAATGAGAGAAAAACATCTCCAATTGATAAGAATAAGATATTTGCAGAAGGTTTATTAAATAAATACCACTCTAATGTAAAAATAGCAGTAACAACAATGCATAAATCACAAAGCAAATATGCTTTCTCCCATTTATTACATTCCATCATGATTTTATAAAAGAACGCAAAGAGAAAGAAGAATAAGAAAAGCAACAAAAATACATCAGAGATATTAAAATTTTTTATTGGTAATTCTACATTAAGTACTTGAAAAGCAGATATAAAATTCCCTATCAAGAAACAACCTATCGCAATAATAATGCACACCCAGAATACTCCTAACTTAATTTTTCTGGATAATATAGAATACAGTAGTGAGATAAATACAGTAGTTTCAACAACTAAAGATGATAGTCGGATATTAAAATCTGATACGAAATAAAGACTTGGAAAAACAAATATAAATATAAAGCAAAAGCTTATATAAGCTATTAAAGCCAATATCAATACATAAAATTGCACATATGCATGTTTACGCAATGGACTCACCTTCTTGAGTTTTTTCTATACTTTTATTAAAAAAATGTCTTGATAGTGGCACAACTCCTACTAAATTTAAATGTGTGTTACCTATTATCCATATTATGACCTTTTTAAAAGATTTCTTTCTACATACAACAGTCTTGCTAACTTTTTGTAGATGTTTACAATTATCAATACTGAGGATTCCAAAAAGGATACGCTGAAAAATGTAGTTTTTTAAGTATTTGCGCATCGTAAATTTGGCGGGTACAACTTATCTACCCTTTAAATATGAGATAGAATCTAATCCTCTATTGGATTATAGTTAGTTGCTACCTGTCACACTTAAAAAGGAATGAAAATATACTATCATTAACATAGCAATTCGAATTAGTTTACGGAACATACTGTAACTATTATAGTTACAACAAAGGTTGATGTCAATTTCATATCCTCCCTTTTTAACGGACAAAAGACATGACCTATTGAACAAAAATTTGATGTTTATAAAAAGAGAGGTAAAATTTTATCTCCTTACTCAAAGAATTATAAATGATCTAGGATTAGATGAAATTGAAGCTAATATTGCATCTCCCTAAAAAGAATGTTACTCTAAAAATAGAATTATGAAAGGAATGATGGATGAATAATGATTAACTAATTTATATTTTAAGTTGAATTTTATAACTTCAAACTACAAAATATAGGGTTAGTCTATCCATTTTTAAAATTCAGTTCATACTTTATTTGTCATGATTCAAATGATTAATAAGTACTTATTAAGTATAGACGAAAGACTAATCCTTCCGATTACAAATTGGGGGATTTTTTTATTCCCGTTTAGCTTAGTTGAAACTTACTAATTGTTAAATGTACTTCACAAATAAAGGAGCGAGAAAAATGAGTACTTCAGACACTATTGTTACACATGTAATGCTCTATATAAGTCGTTAATATCCATCAAACTTATATAGAGGAATTAAAAAATGGATGGATGTTCCGACTTTATATGAAACGTTTCGATATATAAAGGAGGAATTATTATGTCAATGATAAAGGTCCAAGACTTAACTTTTTCATACCCAGGTAGCTTTGATAATATTTTTGAAAGTGTAAACTTCCAAATAGATACGGATTGGAAGCTAGGATTTATTGGTAGAAACGGACGAGGTAAAACGACATTCTTTAATTTATTGTTAGGGAATTATGAGTATAGCGGGAAAATCCTTGCTTCGGTAGAATTCAATTACTTCCCCTACTCTGTTTCAGATAGGAACAAATTCACTCATGAAATCCTTGAAGAAATTTGTCCCCAAGCCGCAGATTGGGAATTTCTACGTGAGATATCCTATTTAAATGTTGATGCTGAGGTCATGTACAGACCATTTAAAACATTATCAAATGGGGAACAAACAAAGGTGTTGCTTGCTGCACTGTTTTTAAATGCGGGTCAATTCCTATTAATTGATGAACCAACAAATCACTTAGATACAGATGCACGAAAGATAGTCTCTAATTATCTAAGGAAGAAAAAAGGATTTATTTTAATTTCACATGACAGAATCTTTTTAGATGGGTGCGTTGACCATATCCTATCTATTAATAGAGCAAATATTGAAATTCAAAGTGGTAACTATTCTTCTTGGAAGTTAAATTTTGATAGACAGCAAGAGCACGAGAAGGCTACAAATGAGCGTCTACAAAAAGACATAGGGAGATTAAAACAGTCTTCCAAACGATCAGCAAGTTGGTCTCATGACGTGGAAGCTTCAAAAAATGGAACGAGGAATTCAGGCTCTAAGTTGGATAAGGGGTTTGTAGGACATAAAGCAGCCAAGATGATGAAAAGAGCAAAAAACCTTGAATCAAGGCAACAAAAAGCTATTGAGGAAAAGTCAAAATTACTAAAAAATGTGGAAAAAACTGAGTCATTAAAATTGGAACAATTGCAATTTAAATCAAATGAATTGGTTACTTTGATTGACGTGTCCGTTAAGTACAATGACCAAATTGTGAATGAGCCGATTAGCTTCATAGTTGAACAAGGTGACCGAATTGTACTTGATGGAACGAATGGGAGCGGAAAAAGTAGTATCCTAAAACTAATTCTAGGACATCCGATACAGCATACAGGCTTAGTTACTTTAGGTACAGGACTCATCATTTCCTATGTCCAACAAGATACTTCTCATTTGAAGGGGTCGCTATCAGACTTCATTGAAGAGCACAAGATTGATGAAACCTTATTTAAATCCATCCTAAGTAAGATGGACTTTGATCGAATTCAATTCGAGAAAGATATATCTCATTATTCTGGTGGACAAAAGAAAAAACTGCTTATCGCTAAAAGTTTATGTGAAAAAGCCCATATATATATATGGGACGAACCACTAAATTTTATAGATATCTATTCCCGTATGCAGATTGAAGAACTTATTCAACAATTTAATCCCACAATGGTTATTGTTGAGCATGATAAAGCATTTCAACAAACAGTTGCAACAAAAACTATATCTATGTAGCTCAAAACGAATACTTGAAAATATAATCATTAACTTGAGTCCTTGAACTATAAAAACCTTAATGACGTGTTGAAAAAAGCCTAATTTCTCTACAATACATTGAGAAATTAGGCTTTAAATAGTAATAATAGAATTCATAAATACTGAATAATTTACACGTTAGGTTTATCTGTTAATGCAGTAACAATCCTGTCCACTAAGTCTTCTGGCATCCATTCATGATTTGTATCGTTCGTTTCATTTGGCCCTAAAGAATCAATAAACTTTTTAAACTTTGGAAATAAAACAATAGAAGTGATCCAATGTATCGTATGATTTATGGAGAAGAAATGAAAAACTCCTTGCTTTTCACCCTCCTGTAATATTTCTTTTAACTGTTCAAAATTACCTATGAAATACGGTTTAATCTTTTCTAATCGTGCACTTTCCTTAATAATCTCCTCATATGCCAATGATCCAATTTCAGGGTTCTCTTTTATATGTTTAGTAAAAACCGTTAAATATTCTCTAAGGGCATCGATAGGTTTAAATTGATTCTTCTCAAGAAAATTGGGTAGCTCATTAGCAAGACCATATTTCTTAAACACCTCATAATATAGGTTTTCTTTCCCATTAAAATAGTAAGAGGCCATAGCAACATTCACTTTCGCTTCTTTTGCGATTTCTTGTATGCTCGTACCTTCGTAGCCACGCTCTCCAAATTTTTTCTTAGCAGCCTTTAAGATATTTTCCATCGTCTGCTCTCGAGATTTCCCCATTTCACACACCTCAAATAGTATATATTTCACTTCAAAAACCCAATAAGGACTTTGAATAGAGTATCTTTTTAATGAAATTTAATTATATATTTAAAGTGGTAACTTAACAACCGATGAAGTTCTGATTACTTTAAACAATATCCCCTTGCGTAGCATCAATAGTTTTCAAATACTTTACGCTCTTTTCTAATTGAGTAAAAGAATAGACAAAAAACATCTAATTTTATCTTAATTTCGTGTGCGAATAAAAACATAATAAGGACCAAAGTTTATCCATTTTATAGATAAACTTTGGTCCTTTCGTTACATTATACAGATTTAAAATAAAATGAAACTTTAATCAGCCCTCACCAATCAGGCTTTTAGGTGCAGCAGGGCCCCCACCTAACTTCTTTGCTTCCGCTGAATTTTGAGGTGAGGGGTCTTACTGCCCACAAATAGCGGGATAAACTAGTATACTCGTAGCTTGATGAGAGAATTATCCATCAATCGTCCATCATTTTCTGACTAGATCTGTTTAATCTCGATATAAGGTCCTTTAATGTTTAATTTGTTAATATCATTAGATATATTGCCTACAGTTGATTTTTCATTAAAAGTATAGACCTTTTCACCATTTACAAAGATACCCCAATTCTTATCTTCATAACTGATACCATAACCAGCATTGCTAGACGTAGCTTTGAGTTGATTTCCATTCATTGAAAGAGATAACTTCCCTTTTCCTTTGTTAAGTTTATCATTCACGCTGTTGATACTATTCATTTGTTCTTCAAGGAATTTTTGGTTATCAAGAGTAACTTGATGGTTTTTCCAGTCTAATTTATAGTGGTTCGTAAAGAATTCATTATATGTATCTTTATTATTTGTTCCCCACCATTTTGAACTTACCCACTCAATATTGTACTGATCTGAAATTCTACGATTTGTTATTTTTAAATCTGATGTAGTTTCTGTTTTATCAGCAGTAATAACCGCTACTACGTTTGGAGAAAAACCATATCCTGTTAAAGCTGGTACTGTATCTTTTGAAACAAAATTATTCGTCCCTTCATTATAACTACGTGATTTCATAAATAGTTGATTACCATAGAAAGTATTGAATGAATCACGATTATAAATTCCCCACTCTGGGAAATTAAATGATTGGAATCCTACTTTCCAATTTAATTTCTTATCTGTGTGAGTCTCTAATACCGTTTTATAATCTACTTGATCATAAGATACACTTTCTTTCCAAGCAAAGCTACCTGTGATACTTGCATCGGCATTTGGCCCTTTATCATTTACTCCTACTTTAACACTTCCACCAAGTGTATACCCTACCTCAGAAGTGACCTTTGCTGAAGTCATTGTATTAACTGGGGCAGCTTTATGGAACTGAGCACTATCACCACTTGTTATTTCTGCTTCAGTATGATAAGCTGATGGCCATTTTAAGCCTGCGTTATAGTATCCACTATTAACTGTATATTTAGCATCAATATTACTACCATCAGTGGTCACAATTGCAATCTTTTTATCTGCGTAAGGATCCTCAATAAAAGAAACCTTTATCGAATTTTTGATATTCTGCTTCATGTCATAAGTAGTTTTAAAACTATTATAGACCTTCCCACCATTTTGAAGATTTTCTACAGTTCCTTTAGAATCTGCAAATGCAGATGTTGCTTGTAAACTAAATGATCCAGACATAATAACGGACGCTACCGCAACACATTTAGCTATTTCTTTTGCTTTTTTCATACAGACAGCCACTCCTTCTTAAACATTTAAAAGATATAAATATATTATTTCTAGTTCGCAAAAATAGAGATAGATTCATAGCCATACAATATAGAAATTCATTAACTTTTATGACACTAACTAAAAACACATGTTTCACTAATCTTCCTCTCACTATTATTGATAACTATTATCAATAATATTAAAACATAAAATAAAAACTTAAACAATAATTTTAAATACAAATTTAAAATTATTGTTTAAAAAAATACAAAAAAATTATAGAATTCTTCATTTCGAGAATTACTATATTTTCAATTACTTATTACAGCCTATATTCAGATACATTATTTCCTTTCCATTCATAATAATCTAAAATTCCTTCATAAATGGCTTCTGCTGCAATTTGTCTGCCATCTTCCGTAGATAATTTACTGTAATCAATACCATTATCTATAAACGCCAGTTCCGTCAACACAGCTGGCATGTCATTTTCCCTTATTACATGAAGGTCTCCATGTTTAACTCCTCTGTCTCGTGTTTGAAGTGCCTCTACTAAACGTGTTTGAATTTTTTCTGCTAAAACACGACTTTCTTCCACATGAGGATTTGTTTTTTCGGATTTAGAAGATTTATAGTAATATGTTTCTGTCCCTTTTGCATTACCATTAAAAGCATTTGCATGTACGCTTATAAAGATATCACCCTGATTTTTCTTAGCAAATTTAACACGTTCCTGTAAAGAACTTTTTTGATCATGCCCCGGTCTATTATCAGATTGACGAGTTAATAAAACTGTAAATGGTGTATGCTTTTCAAGTAATTGTTGTAGACGTAAAGAAGTGTCTAGTACAATCTTACTTTCAGGTAATCCCTTTGTGGATTTCCCAGGATCTTCGCCACCATGTCCAGGATCAATAATGATTGTTTTGCTTTCTAATGGGTTTTGGGGACGATGTTGCATCATATCTGTTTTTGCAGTAAGTTGAGCAGCTTCAGCACGTGTTATAAATCTATTTGGTTGCCAACCGTTCTCAGTACCATTGGAAATTTTCAAACCGATTAAAATATTGGCATATTTTTCTCCCCAATGCCCTTTTAAATCTTCAAATTTAACCTGCTCATTATGATTTGCTGCGCTTTGTAGTTTATATGCATTTACTAGCATCGTAGCCATAGCAGCACGAGTTACTTTTCCGGATGGATTGAAGATTCCATTTCCCTCACCTTTAACAATACCAGCTTTTTCAGCAGCAGCAATATACGGAGTAGCCCAGTGGTTTTGTGAATCTGTAAATGATGGTTTTGCATTAGAGTCAATTTGTATACCTAAAACTTTTGTCATAATTTTTGTAGCCGAAGCTCTGTCTAATGAGTCATTTGAACCGAACGTTCCGTCTGGATAGCCATTCAATACCTGTTTATCAACTAAATAATTAACGGATTTGTCCGCCCATGCAGGAACATCTGGGAACTTATGAGTATTTGCAAATGTATTAGATGAGTAGGTTAATAGACTTCCAGCAAGAATTCCTGTAGCAATTAATTTGTATTTCAAAATGTAACACCTCTATCAAATTATTACAATTTGGTAAATATATCATTTATAATTAATCTTTAAATAATACGACCTTGAATAAAGAATAGATTAAGTTGTTTATATTAATATATATCAGATAATAAATTTAAAATCGAATTATTGCTCCAAAAATAATCCTCGGACATACACTTATAGATAAAGATTATTAAATATACTCACCAACATTGTGTAACTAGTATAGTTACTTATACATACGAGTGTCAATTAAAATAACCTTACAATTTTGTAAGATAATCACCTTAATAGTAAATCAAGTAATTATTAAATAATATAAATAGTTACTAGATATAATAAAATAACACTCTTAAATTTTGAACAAAAACTAATTGTTTTGATAGGAAAATAACTTATAACACCCACATTGTTAACAATGCTTTTGAATCCTACTTTACTCTATAATTCTCTGTTATATCCCAACGTGAATGCTCCTATAATATAGTCAATTGCTGCAATGAATATATTCCCTCAAAAAACATCTCCAGAAGCCATCGAAAGTAGCCTTTATTAATACACCTACACAATCCATCTTTTCACTCCCCTAAGACATCCTCAAATTTTACAAGGAATGAAAAAAGAAGAGGGATACCTTCCCTCTTCACTAAAAAAATTAAAAAACACCTTAATTTATATCCCCTGCCTTTTACAATCTCACGTCTATTGATAGCCCGTTTAATTCTTCAATTCTATTTTCATAGATTCATGTATTCTTCTAAAGTCTGCTTTTGTTCATATATATTTTCAGCAATATCTCCTACATAGCGAATATGCCAAGGTTCATATGCATAACCTGTAATACTTTCCTTCCCCTTAGGATAACGAATGATAAACCCTGCACGATGCGCGTTTTCTTTCAGCCATTTTCCTTCCTTCGTATTAGCAAAAGATAGCTCTAATTCATTGTTCGCACTTTTAGAAGAAACATCCATTGTTAACCCTGTTTGATGTTCGCTATGTCCTGGTTTTGCCGAGAAGCGATCCGTATGCTCTTGTCCTTTTCTTTTCACATTGTTCGCATACAGTCGTTGTTGATAGTCATAGGAACGAAATCCCGAAACAGCATTTAACTGAATCCCCTCCTGCTTTGCTAAATCAAATAACTTTTCCAGTGCTTCTGCCGCCTCTTTACGGAGGTGGCTCTTTTCTACCGTTCCACTAAATGAGAATGGTACATTTGGTACAACTAAATCCTCTGGTTTATAGTCTTCGGGTAATCCATATTCCTTATTAACTACAGCCTGTATACTAGCAAAAGAACTTTCATTGTATTTTGATTGCCCTTTTCCTCTACTATCTTTCTCTTTATTTATGGAGTTTTCACGAGATTCATAGTTCGTCTTATCTGGTTCTTTACCAATAGATTGATTGGTGTAAATTATAAAAATACCTAACATCATAAT
Source organism: Bacillus sp. D48C (assembly GCF_053345735.1). Taxonomy (NCBI): domain Bacteria; kingdom Bacillati; phylum Bacillota; class Bacilli; order Caryophanales; family Bacillaceae; genus Bacillus; species Bacillus sp. D48C. The sequence continues at coordinate 188,947 of NZ_JBKFAQ010000006.1, read as the reverse complement.
TACACAACTGAAAATCCCTACTAATTTAAGTCTCATTATTCATTTCCTTCCTGCAACTCTTACTGTTTCTCGTTCATAATATCTCAACCATATCAAATTCATATTAATTTGAAGTGAACTTTTGTTCTTAACATATTTCTTAATAGAAAGACTGTATATCCTTCTATTTGTTTGACATCATTAAGATGCTCACAAATATAAATAAATTCTATGGCTACATATAGATAAAAAATCTAAAAATTTATATAACGAGATTAGAAGTGTAGCATATTATTGTTGAAGGGTCTTGGTATAATGCTAGGCATTAATGTAAAAAAAACAAATGAAGAGTTAATTATTTCATGGCAATTGGCGGAGATTACAATTCCATTACGTGATGTGATTGAGGTTACCGAAGATGCTACCTATGCTGGTGTTGAAGACGTAGATGTAATACGTATTGGAGCAGCTTATGGGACAACAGACCGTATTTTAATTAAAACAGTAAAACAAAATTATATATTATTTACTACAAATAAAGTTGCTATTTTAAATGCCATTCAGACTTAAATATAGGAGTTTTCTTGGCTAAAATGATAAAAATAAGCACATCTTGTTATAAAAACAGATGTGCTTATTTTTAATTTCTATGCATTTTTACGTTTTAAGAAAATCACTCCACCAACAATTAACAGTAATGCTCCTGCAGCCATAGAGATCCAACTTGTAAGATTAGTACCTGTTTGTGGTAACCATCCAATTTTAGATTGGATTTCTTTCTTAGGTTGTGGTTGTTCTTTTACTTGCTCGTTAGGTTGCTCTGGTGTTGGAGTATTTTCATCCGAATTCGGCTGTTCTGGTTTAGGTTGTTCCGGCTTTACCTCTTTAAATTTCACTGTTTGTCCCTTATCTTCAATTTCAGCGTGAATAGCTATTAATATATTATCTTGATACAGTTCTTCAAATACTACTACTTCTTTACCTTGTAATGCAGAAGCATTACATGTGAAATCTAGTATGATAGAACCATTCTTCTCTTTAGCAGTAAACTTAGATTCTACTGTTACCTCTTTACCATCAACTAATAATGGCTTGTTTGTTGCTTTATCCATTAGTTTACCTTTTACAACGTACTCTTTACCCACGATTAAGTCTTTGTATTCCACTTTATCTTGGATTGTTACAGATTTAGAAGCGTCTAACTCTTTAGAACCATCAGCTTTATTTGTAGCTGTCGTTTTAATAGAAGGTTCTACAAACCGAACTGTTTGACCTACATCATTAATGTCAGCATGAGTTGCAATTACTTGACCTTCATGTAATAAGTCTTCAAACACGACTACTTCTCTTCCTTGCTGTTCAGCACCAACAAAAGTAAAGTCTAATGTTACAAAACCGTTCTTTTCTTTTGCAGTAAACTTCGTTTCAGCTGTTACTTCTTTTCCATCAATTAATAATGGTTTGTTAATAGCTTTGTTCATAAGTTTACCTTTTACAGTGTACTCTTTACCTACAACTAAGTTAGTATACTCCACTTTGTCTTGAATAGTGATAGAATCCTTTGAATGAATCTCTTTTCCACCATCAGCTTTGTTTGTAGCTGTCGTTTTTACTGATGGCTTAACGAACTTAACTGTTTGACCTTTATCATTGATATCAGCATGTGTCGTAACAACTTTTCCGTCTTTCAGTAACTCTTCGAATACTACTACTTCTTTTTCTTCTAAACCAGTTGCATCAAAAGTAAAATCTAGTGTAATAAAACCATTTGCTTCTGTTGGTGTAAACTTCGTTTCAGCAGTTACTTCTTTACCATTTACAACTAATGGTTTATTAGTCTCTTTATTCATTAATTTACCTTTTACAGTGTACTCTTTACCTACTTGTAGATCTTTGTATTCCACTTTATCTTGGATTGTTACAGACTTAGACGTGTGCATTTCTTTTGTACCATCTGTTTTATCAGTAGCTGTTGTTTTTATTGAAGGAATCTTTTCATCTTTGACAATGTGTTTAATGATTTGACCATTCTCTTTAATTTCAAAAGAGAACGTTTCTTCATTTAATACATAACCTTTTGGTGCAACAGTTTCTTTATATGTGTATTTTCCAAATGGTAACTTTTCAAATTTAGCGATTCCTTTATCGTCTGTTTTTCCTTTTACTACTTCTTTTCCTGCTTCGTTATAAATCGTAAATTCTGCATTTGGAAGCTTGTTATTTCCATCAGCTACATCTACCTTTGTAATTTCTAGATCACCTTTGATAAGATGATTAACTGCCAATAACTCAATAATCTTTCCATGTTCCTTTATTTCGAACATAATTGGTTCTTTAACAAGAACATAACCATTTGGAGAAGCCTTTTCTACAAATGAATATTTACCATACGCTAAATCTTTGACGTTAATCTCACCATTTTTATCTGTTTTATATTCACCAATTACTTTTCCACTTGCATCTTTTAGCTCGAATTCTGCACCTTCTAATTTTTTACTAACATCTTCATTATCCACTTTAAGTAATTTTACACTACCTTTTACTTCTGTATTTTCCACTGTAAAAGTAAGTGTTTTATTGTGCTCTTTAATTTCAAAAGGATACTTTGTTTTATTTCCAATATATCCATTAGGTGTTTGTGTCTCTAAGAAATAATATTTACCATACGTAAGACCTTCAACGTTTGCAATTCCATTTTCTTTTGTTACTACTTTTTTCACTTCTTTACCATCTTCAGTGAAGACTGTGAATTCAACATTTGGTAAAACCTTTCCTGAATCACTAAGCTTTTTAATTTCGATGTTACCTTTTACTTTGTTATTTACTATTTGGACAGCTCCTGTTTCTCCTGTCTTAACTTCAATAGTTTGTGGTTTATCATCTGAAACATAGCCTGTTGGTGCTTTAATTTCTTTTAATGTGTAAGTACCAATTGGTAAGTTGTTTAATTCTGCTATACCATCAGCACCAGTCGTGATTTTTCCAACTGATTCATTATTTGCATTAAAGACCTCAAATACTGCATCAGCTAAAACTTCTCCATTTTCTCCAACCTTTTTAATTTTTAAAGAACCAGCTGCTTCCCAATTTACTGCAAGATCACTACTAAGCTTTTCTTCATTTCTTTCTAATAGTACTGTAGCATTCTGAACAGTATCCGTACCACGGTAAGCAATTGCTTGAACTTTTGTTAAGTTTGCAGCAACACTTAGATTAAATTCACCTGTTTTAGTATTTTTAGGAATTTGGATACGGAATTTCTCTCCAACTGAAAGTTGATCTTTCACTTCACCATTTTCACTAACAATTTTTACTCCATTAGGTGCATTTTTTGCTACTACTTTATAAGAACCACCCTTAGCATTTGTTTGTACTGAATATAGATTTGTTTCGAAGAATTCACCCTTTAATTCTGCTTTTTGCTTTTCAGCAGGAATCACATTCATAAAAACATCTTGAGTCTCCTCACTATTATTAGCATTACTAATAATAGCCTTAGCTGCTTTTTCAACATTTTTATTCTCATGTTTTAATTCATTTACATCAAGTTGACCTAATGCATTCCAAACTGCAAGCTGAGTTGCGTAGTGTGCCTCATTCTGATTAGCTACTCCCAACTGCTGAACACTTTTTTGCGGGAAACCGTTTAATAGGACCCTATATACTACATTATCTGTTTTCCCCATTTCAGGAAGATCTTCACCATTTGGTGATTTTAGTCCAAGAGTTAAGCAATAAGCAATTTGACCACTTGAATTTTTAATCATTTCAGTTCGAATGTGCTTTCCTAAACTATTACTATAACTCCAGTTCATTGAATATTTCTCGTGCGTCATAACCTCTGCACTAGCCCTAGGTAAAAATACATTAAGGAATAATGCCAGTACTGATAATAATGTAAAAACTCTTATAATGACTCTCTTACCCAATTTTGTAACCTCCCTAGAATAAATTAATCCGAGTATATATCGCAATATCTAAAACATTCACGATCGACCCGATTATCATTATAAAACAATAAATTACAAATATTAAATAATTTTAATGAAATAGTCAAAAAATTTACACATTTTATTATTTATCAAGTTTTTTTAACGAATTTACTATATACAAATTCTAAAACACGCCTACAATTTAAAAGACAAATATGTATGTTAAATATATAAATAGCAATTCCTTTGCTCCAGTTATTAATCTTCTATTAACCTTCCCCTTATTAAAAATAGCCTTTTCATTTTCTTGTTAATCCGAGTAATTTATACACCTCTTTTAATCTATTAATTCTCTATTACGCTCCTTCATTGAGATATAAGGGTGACTCTTCATTCAAAGAATAAAGTAAAACTTTATTCAGCCCGATCCCCATCTAACTTCTCTGCTTTGAGCCTTACTGCCCACAAATAGCAGGATACATTATGCAACATTGCATTTGATAATCATTTTTAATGTAACTATAATGATTACAGTATTGCTATTAGTCCAATATTCTACATGGAGGTTTTATTATGTTTAAAAAAATTATTGTATCTTCTATGGCGCTTACTATGTTCGGTGGAGCTGCAACTATGCTAGAGGCACCTACTGCTCAAGCAGCTTCTTATAACTCAACATCATCCTCTTACTTTGATGTCACTCCTGAAGAGGCCGTGGCTTTCTATCAATCTCAAGACTATAAAAAATTAAAAGTATTTTTGGATGACTTTGAAGCTAGAAACCCTTATGCCCCAGGTGGAGGCTACGCTCAAGGTAGTGTACGTATGCAAAAATTCAACGATGCTCTTAGAGATGCCAAATTAACAAATGTCTACCAAGAATTTATTAGAATCTCTTACTACAATCATTATCCAGAACCAAAATAATCACAACGGATAAAGTGAAACTTTAATCAGTGGGGGTTTTGTTCATCCCCCACTGATTATTAGTTGAACCAATCGGGCGTTTACTGGCAGCCCGACCCCCACCTAACTTCTTTGCTTCCGCTGAATTTTGAGGTGGGAGTCTTACTGCCAGTTAATGCGGGATTAAATGTTTATTATTTCTATAACTTAGCCTAATTTTAAATGTATAACCTAAAAATAATTACTAAAAACCACTCATATAAGAGTGGTTTTTCTATTTCCCCATATAATTTAGCTGAATGTTACATCATCTTTATTTTAATATCTTTTATAGTAGACATTCTCTCGTTGACACAAACTAGTAGATTAGCAATGAAAATATCAAAATATATTTATAGGTGGTTGGAAGTAATTGTTTTCTGTTTAATAGCAAAAAAGAGCACCCTCTCACAATTAGATAAGGTGCTCGTTTTCATTTTTATCGGTAATTCTCAATTCAATTTAGCTTCTTTCCAATAAGTAAAGATTAAATTAACTTAAAAACAAAGCGTTTTAAATTTAATTCATAGATCTTACTGAAACTTGGAATTGCCCCTTAGAACCATCATCATTTGAAACGTAAATTTTATATGTTCCATTCGGTAATGGAGATAAAGCATTCCGTACATTTGTAACATTAATTTGTTGTTCTCCAGGTTTTATATAACCACCAACAATTAGCTCTGTATTTGGACCTTTTACACTATATCCCATTGTATTTTGACCATTATTTTTCATAGAGAAGCTTAAGTCAGTACTCCCATCATATACGAAAGAAGTTTCAGCCTCGCCACTATAATCCATTGTTTGGGTTAATAATAAGTCTGCAGAAACATGTTCAACTACATGAATTGGATCATTCGTTTTGTGTACTTCTTCAGCATAAGTATTATTCCCTAACACACCAAGTGTTAATGCTGAAACTACTCCACAACTAAGCACTAGTTTATTTAACTTCATTTTAAGTTCCCCCTTGATGTTTGTATTCTATTACCATCATACATCCTTTTCCAAGTGCGTTTTTATGTAATAATTCATATCTATAAAACTATATATCTTAACTTTTTGTATTAACAGTTATTGAGAACCCTACATAGATAAAGCTACAATATTACGCTTCATAAAAAACATGTAAATTTTAAAGTCTTTTTCTAACAAAGTTTTATACGAGTAAGTACCAAAATACTCACATAAATAGCATTTCTATTTCAGATAAAATGTACTAATAAAATTTTTCTAAAATTTCACTTTGTAATTTGATATATTCCATGTTAATATAACGGAGGCTACAAAACAGAAGTCACCACGCATATCATTTTCACAGAATATTCATACTTAAAAAACATTATTTTATCAGTAACTAAATCCCGATTTTACCCATACAAAAGTTAGTTGATAATTTCATATGTACATAAATTTAAATAGATTTTTTCTATTTTCCTTATCAATTTTAATACGAGTAATATAACAGCATGTTTTTCAAGTACCCTTCCTTTTTTAGATAAAAAGTCTACTAATACTAAACATCTATGTCCAACTCATACATAATTCTACTTACAAACTATCGGAGATGCAAAACTATGGGAATTTCTACTCTTTTATTAAATACCTTTATTATAATAATTTGTATCCTTAGCTATCACGTATTTTGGCTAGAGTTTAAAGAAAAAACAACATGTAATAATATGTTATTTTCTATCCTTTCCTCCATTGCTATTATTTTTTGTATGACTTTTCCTTTTCATTTACATGTGGGATTTATTTATGATTTACGTTTTATTCCTATTATATTAGTTTTTCTATATGGAAATACAAAAAACATTATTTTTATAGGAATTTTATATCTTTCTTATCGGTTTTACTTAGGCGGAAATGGCGTTCTTCCATCATTTATTATCTTCACTATTATTTTTGGTATAACAATGCTCTTTCGTTACCTATTACCTATGTATATTAAAGAAAAAAAAGTATTATTAAGCTTACTCCTTATTTTAGTATGTACAACTTCACTTTCTATTTGCGGTATTGTAACTCAAATAAATACAGGAGGGAAAATAGACTCTACTCTCATAGAATTTTTATTAAATTATATAGTCATTAATATTTTCACAGTATTATTATCAGTTTATTTAATAGAGGGAATGATTGAGAAATATAAAATGGAAGAAAAACTGCAACGGGCTGAAAAATTTTATATAGCTAGCGAACTAGCGGCGTCAATTGCACACGAAATCCACAATCCACTAACCACGGTACATGGATTCACTCAATTATTAAATGAAAAACATGCCTCTAAGCTATCTCAGGATCAATACTTAGAAATCATGTTAATTGAAATGCAGCAAATACAATCTACTATTAATAACTATTTATCTTTAACCAAACCACAGAACACCCTAAAAGAGAAAATAGATATTAATCACATTTTAAATCAGGTGAAAGATACTATTTCACCACTCGCTCTATCATACAAAGTTGAAATCAAACAAAATAGTACAGATTCCTTTTATATAAATGGGGACCCCGAAAAATTCAAACTCTGTCTAAACAACATCATCCAAAACGGAATTGAGGCTATGAAAAATGGTGGATTATTACAAATAAATATACAAAAAGTAAAAGGAAATATCATAATTGATATTATTGATTCAGGAATTGGGATGTCATCTCAACAAATAAAACGAATTGCTTTGCCATTCTATTCAACAACAGAAAAAGGAACTGGGCTTGGTACTATGATTGCTTATAGTATTATTAGAGAATTAAACGGAGATATAGAGATAGAGAGTGAATTAGGTAAAGGGACACGCTTTTCTATTAGTATCCCTTGCCAATGTGATAAAAATTTTCTGTTTAGTTAATTATATAAATGAATTTTAAGAATCCCGCTAGCTAGCTTACTTATTAATTATCTTAAATTTATAAAATAATAAGGGTCAGAGCTTATCTATTGTTACAGATACACTCTGATCCTTTAGTTTAATTACAGTAAACGCACTTAATATTTATAACTTTTCTTACATCTGGATGAAATAATAGTTTATCTCTTTTACTAATTAGATTTGTTTAATGTAAATATAGCATCTCTCGACACTTAATTTGTTATTATCGTTAGGGACATTTCCTACAGTTGTTTTTTCATTAAAGTACAGACCTTGTGCCGTTCATTAAAAAAGACAACTCCCCTTTTACTACTTTACTTCCACCGTATAATTCCCTGTTCCACCACCATACTGATACACATGTAAATAATACTTCCCTGGATACGTGTAGTAACTACCTACTAGTTTATTCCCTTGTTGCTGAGCATACGTAACATAATTATTTAAATCTGCTTCAGAATAAAGTACCCAGTTCATTCCGATATTATTTTCATTCGTTACGTTAATTTGAAGATTTTTAGCAGTCTCCACATTAATTTCAAAGAAATCACTTGTATCTCCATTTCCTAAACTAGCACGTAAAACTTGATTTAACTGCAGTTTGTTTGCTGTTTGGAATGAGTTATTCGGTTCTTTTTCTAAACTGTTATCTTCTTTCTTTTGAACAGTTACAGTCGCTGTAGCAGTATTAGTTGCTCCTTTATCGTCTGTTACTGTTAATTTCGCTGTATACGCTCCTTCTTTTGTATATACGTGAGTTGGATTTTGCTCATTACTTACAGTACCGTCTCCAAACTCCCATTTATATGAAGTAATTTTCCCGTCTTCATCTTTTGATGCGTCGCTTTTAAATGAAATTGCTTCATTCACATTTCCACTATACGGACCGTTTATAACCGCAACTGGCGCTTTATTCTCTGCACCTTCTTCTGTATTAATACCGTGGAACACAACATCATATTCAAATTGTCCTGATGCATTCACGCGATAATTTACGAAGTATGCTGTTACCGTTTTATAGCCTGTCCATTCTTTTGCGCTTAAACGTTTTAACGTATCATTAACGTTTCGTGTAATTATTTTCCAATCTTCATATTCTCCTTTTGCTGCAGTTCCTGTATATGTTCCTTGTAGTGTGAATGTATTAAAGAACTTTGATTTATTTTTCTTCACTGATACATTTTTCAATTTTGCTTCCGCCGTTATTTCTGCCGCAATATCTGAAACTGGTTTCGGTGCATGATTTGCTAAATAATCGTCTGATACTAATGGTACGTTATATTTCTCACGATTATCAAATAGCATTTGCATATAATCTTGATATTCTTTATTTAAATTCGCATCTTTACTTAATGTAGAGCGATATGCATCATATGCTGTTACATCATTTTTCCTAATAAGATCATGTATTTTATCAAACATATCATATCTCTTATTGTACATATACGATTGTAAAGCAAAGGAATAATTATAGAAATCCCATGTTCCATACTTTGCATTTAACGTTCGCTCTGCCGTATAACGCTCTGCTGGGTTTGAAGATAATCCTCCTATAATACTCTTTCTCGGTACAACATTATCCGTTCTCGTTGCCCCTGCAAAAAATTCAGCATTCCCTTCTTCAAACCAAGATAATCTTTCATTTTCATATATTTTCCCTTGACCCCATAACCCTGGTACTTCATATCTACCTTGTAAATAATGCGTGAACTCGTGTCGGAATAATTCTTCTAAACTATAAATACTTTCTTCTGGCGTACGCTCATAAGTAAAGAACGTACCTGTTCCTTCTATATAAAGACCACCGTTATTCGTTTCATATCCGTACAATTGACGATTAAACTGATATTCTGCTGGGCTATTATAAATAACCATCGTTAATACATCATCAGGATTTCCTTTTTCTAAAGGTTGATCACTTTCAACCGTACGATGGAATTGTGCCTTCACTTCTTTTGCCGCCCAATATAAACGTTTTACTTTTTCTTCTGTCACTTTATCTCCAGCTTTTAAAACAATTGCCCCATCATCAAACATATACGTTTTTGGCAAATATTTTTTCTTTCCATCTTCTCTTATTTGATCTAAATTCACCACTTTACCATTTGCATCTTTTCCGCCATAATTCGTCGCGATTTGCTCAGCAGCTACGAAATATTGCTCCCCTAAATACGGATAAATTTTCATCGCATCTGTTACAACTTGTAATCCTTTCGTTCCTGTACTATGGAACGAACCGAGCCTACCTGTATAATAAATGCCATTATTAATAAGCCAACCGTTTTTTGCGGTAATCGTTCCCATTAATGCAAAACGACTTAGTTCATTAATATAACTATCTATTTTCTGATACCATACTGTATCTTTCGGTGCTTTCCTCGTATCGTACAAATACGATTGAATGTCGTAATCAACACCTTGCATAATATCGTAAATAGCATTTCCAGCTGAAAGATTATCTACTAATGTAGAGAAATTATCATTATATTGTTTAAAAATCTTTGCAGCCGATGTTATCGTTTCCACATCACTCGAAGCGTTTCCTATTAACTTTCCGTATGATGATACCACTCTATTTTGCTCTAATGTACCCAGCTTGAAATTTGAATTGTTAGCTATCGCTTTTAATGCAGGTAAGCATTTATCATGATAACTCCGTTCATTTAATTTACTAAGTTCCGAATTATAAAATCCTAAATAAAATCCTGAACGTAATACCTCTACTAATGTCTCAATCCCTTTTGAATCATCCTTCGTATAGGCTTGTCCTTGCTGCTTCAATTTATCAATAATCGCCTGCATTCTACTATCATTTTGATAGAATGCTAGACTGTCTGTATTAAACTGAAATAGCCCCGTAATTTGCTCCCAATCAATGGTTATAAGTAAATCTACTAACTGCTGATTGCTTAATTGATTTAATTCAGCAATTGTATAAGTTTTCGCTACAGCTAATTGCTTACTTTCCTTTTTTACCTCAGGCGGTCTTTGTGATAAATCAGCAAATTGTATCCTTTGCTCAAAAGACTTGCTTTCGAGCAATTTCGATGAATGAGCTAATTCTTGTACTGGTAGTTGTACACCGACTGGCTCCATTTTGAGTACATTTCGATAAGAAACTTGCTCTCCCTTAGTATCTTCTGCCAAACTTACCCCTTGAAAACTCCCTAACATTAAACTAGCAAAACTTACCCCTACTAACATTTTTTTTGAATAGCCTTTCATACTCTCCCCTACCTTACATTTTTAGTGTCCCGCTCCATTATTTTACTATTTTTACTTTTTGTCCTGTATTGAGAAAAAATAAGGGAACGTTCACATATGTATCCTTGCTGCGCAAAATTAGCACTTGACTTTATGTGCGTTTTATATCAAAAAAGATAGATAATAGCAAAATTCCTGCTACATCTATCCTCGTTTTCAACACTATGATTTTAACTTTATAAACGTAACTTCCGGTAATGTTTGCATATACTGAATAAACTCATTCTTTTCTTCTGACGATATATTTTTCAGTTGCATCCCTACCTTATAAACAGTTTCTGTACCTTGCTGTGAAGCCTCCACCTCATATGAAACTATTGGAATGCCTTTCACTTGTAGCGTTTCTACTATTTGTTGTACCGCTTCATGTTTATTTATACACATTTGCACCGTTATATTTTGTGGAAATAAAAATTGCACCTTAAAAATACGACTCACAATTTCTAAACCAATTAAAACGAGAATCGTCGCTCCAATCCCTACTACATACATTCCCGCTCCAATTGCTAATCCTATGCCGGCAGTAGCCCATAAACCAGCCGCGGTCGTTAATCCTTTCACCGCCTGCTTTTGAATAATAATTGTGCCTGCACCTAAAAAACCAACTCCACTAACGACTTGTGCTGCAATCCGACTTGGGTCTAGAGACGTATGCTCTTCATACACAATATCTGAAAAGGCATATTTCGAAACAACCATTATTAACGCACTTCCTACCGCTACGAGGAAATGAGTCTTTAATCCAGCTTCTTTCGATCGAATTTCTCTTTCAATACCAATCATTGCTCCTAACAAGCCAGCAACACCGATTCGTATAATAAAATCAAAATCTACACTCACGGGCACTTCCCCCTTTCATTCATTATAGATAGATAAAACAAAAATTATCACAAACATCCATTTATCAACATGAAGGAATACCACTAAAATACACTTAATACTCCGACCATTTTATGTTAATATTTAAAATATTAACATAAAATAAATAACTTCTAATTTTAAATCTTCACTAATTTTCTAAAAAATCAAAGGTGAATTACATGAAATTAGGTTGAGAAACTTAAGAAAACGCTTTCATTTTGTGTCATAATTTTTTTATAAATACTACATAAACAAAGGAGCTTACTAACAATGAACGTCTCGTTACTTACACCTACTACTGATTTACAAGAAGAATACTTAGATTTCTATAACGAATGGAAAGATAGCGGTGAAACAATGATCCCGTGGGTTATCTCAAAAAATCCTGCTAACTTCCCAGCTATGGTTCAAGAACTTCTCGATGCGCATAACGGAATAAATATCCCTGAAACTTGGGTACCAGATTCTACATATTGGCTCGTTACAAATAATAATAGAATTGTCGGAGCTGTTAATATACGTCATAGTTTAACTGAACATCTATTTAACGCTGGCGGTCATATCGGTTATGGCATTCGCCCTTCTGAAAGAAGAAAAGGTTATGCTACGAAATTACTAGCATTATCATTAGAAAAAACGAAGGAATTAGACATCACGAAAGTACTTGTCGTTTGCGACGCAGTGAATACCGCTTCTGAAAAAACGATTTTACATAACGGCGGGCTTCGTGATGATGATTTCACTGAGGAAGATGGGAATGTAGTAAGAAGATATTGGATTGAGCTATGAATGATCACAAATAAGCGAGAAAGTGATTATACACTTTCTCGCTTATTTTACACTGCTTCTATTTCAAACTGCACTGTAATACCACTTGGATCTACTACCGTAAACCCATTTGTAGTTTCATTTATTTCATGTTGTTTTTCTATTAATCTTTCTTTCACTGCATCTAACGCTTCTTTATGCGGTAGTACAATTGTATATACCTTTAGTCCAGTTGCATGTACTGGTGGGTGTGGATTATTTACTCCGTTCCACGTATTTGCACCGATATGGTGATGATATCCTCCTGCAGAAATGAATAAGCAGTCATCTTCACGTTGTTGCACTTCAAACCCTACTGTCTCTACATAAAACTCGTGTGATTTTTCTACATCAGCTATTCGTAAATGTACGTGCCCAACGACAGTATTAGCAGGTAATCCATCAGCCTCATAATCAACGAGTGTTGCCAGCTCTTTTAAATCTAGTGGCGTACTTCCTCCTGGTCCTTCTCCCCATTGATCACGCGGACGGTCTGCATAAATTTCAATACCATTCCCCTCTAGATCTTGCAAATAAAACGCTTCGCTATATGTATGATCACTTGCACTGTTAAACCTTGAGATTGGTAAAATTTCATTTGAATATGTATAACGCCCTTCTTGCTCAGCTGGGCTGTCAATTACATTCTTATTACGAAGAACCCCAAATAGCGCAGAAGCAAAAGCTTCACGAGTCGGAACTAAAAAGGCTACATGATATATACCAGTCGTACGCGGTTCTTGCAGTACCCCGTCCTCTATCTTTTCAAGAACAAGTAATGTATTCTTACTACCTTTTCCTGCTAAATATGCTTTATTCCCCTCTTGCTTAATTACCTCTAATCCTACAACATTCTCATAAAAAGCAATTTGACGCTCTAAATCTTTCACTTTAAATTCAACATGACCAATACGTGTTTTCGGATGAATTCGTACCATGAATAACTTCATCTCCTTATCCCTATATTTTACCATTACATATAACCGTTACTATGAAGGATACAACTAAAATCATCCTATGTAAATAAGAAAAGTCAGAATTTACATGCATTTTTATTTTCATAATAAAAAAAGCCTCCTTTTCTAACTTTCAGAAAAGGGGGCTTTTTAACGCTTATCTCATTTTATGTACTTCAGCAACTAGCTTTCCACCCTGAATGCCCATATAAAGCTTCACAGGTGCATCATTCGTATTTTCAAATACTAAATCTAAATATGGATATGCAATTGTAGCATCTCTTCCTTGAGGAACATAACCTACCGTTTTAGAATGTGTAGTTCTCTCCACCATTTTCAGGCCAGCTTGATCTGCTGCATTGTATAAAGTTGAAGATGTTTGGCAAACACCACCACCGTATCCATCTACTAATTTACCATCAACTATTTCTTTCCCTAATTGATATCCTTTGTCTGGTGTTGTATCACCGATTAATGAATTAAAAGAGAAACGGTCTCCTTTTGCTAACACAACTCCATTTATACTCGCTGCTGACAAACGAATATTCTCAATACGGCCACCTGTTGAACCGCCTAAGTTCGTTTCATATCTACCAATTACCGTACCATTTCCTTGCGCATCACTTAATGTTGCGACTGGTTTTTTCTCCACGATCGGCAACTGATACGTAGCATCCCACATACCCACATTTAACAATTTATCTACTAATTCTTTTTCCATTAATTCATAAGAAGGTTTTCCTTCTTGCCAACTTCCATCAGGTGCTATACGTGAAGGAACCATTTTTTTGTCGACGCTTTTTCCAACCTCACCAACAACCTTTGTTACAGACTTTTTAAATTTCGCTTCATCTTCAAAATAGCCTAAACCAGATAAATCTAATTTTTTCACTTCAGTACCAGTTCGACCATCAACTAAACTAATAGTATCCTGCACTTCTGCTTTAGCCTCTACAGTGTGCCCACCAATATCACTTACCAATGCAACATCACTTACTTTTGTACCACAGCCACTCACTACAGCTACACATAACACCCCAACTAATATACCCTTTACTTTACGGAACAATATACTCTCTCCCTTTCCCCAACATCACTATTATGTATTTATTTCATTTTTATGTATGTTTTGTTACAATCATTTTACAATATGTTTATAAAATGTTACAAGTTATTTTTCACTCTATATAAATTACTCTTTTCTTTTACAAATGTCTATACATATTTACATAAAAGTTTGAGTTTGATAGAATTGTAACTTTTATGTAAACTCTCCCTTTTATCCAGTATATACCATTAAGCAAAAGAAATACAAATCAAAAACCCTCAAGCTATTTTTTATAAAGAAAAATCCCTCAACATAAATAGGTATTTGCCGTGCCACCGCTCCGCTTTTGCACATACATTATGGTGAATTCAACCTATTTTAAAGAAATGGAGGATGTTATTATGTATCCCTACAATCCATATGATCCATATAATCAATATGCGTACCAACAACCACAGTATGACTTACAAGCACAATACCAATCTTATATAGATCACGCAGAGCAAACGAATCCATATGACCAAAATAGACAATTCCAACTTCCAATCTCTTTTCCTGGCACTGGAAATCGTCAATTAGAAAGACGCGTAAATGAGCTTGAACAAAGAGTACGTCAACTAGAAAATACAGTTGAGCGCCATACACGTAGACTAAACCGCTTAAACCAACGTTTACGCACAGTAGAAAACAGACTAAACATTCCATTCGCAGCATTAGAAGACGGATTTTAATCGAGAAAATAAAGTGAAACTTTAATCAACCTTCACCAATCGGGCTTTTACGGGCAGCCCGCCCGGCAAATAGCGGGATAAAAATTATATAAAGGAAGGGGCTCCCCCTTCCTTATATAAATTGACGAAAGTTTTTTCCATCTCTATACTGATAAGAGTTAATGAAATGAAACAAGGTGATAAATATGGATTTTGAAATAAATTATCTTTCCTTTTATGTTGTACAAGTAGAAGGAAAAGGTGAAGCAGTTGATAAACGCTACAAACATTTTCAAACTTTAGACGCTGAAGAATATGAAGATAGCTCCTTAAAAGAATTTTTGAATGGTGAGTTATTAAAAATATCGAAGCGAAAAGTAGAACGTCATGCAAAAACAGAACAAGCCCCAACAAAAATTGGTCGCTTTATTGTAGAGGAAGGGCACGAACTTGATTCAAACCCTCATTACAACCTTTTTAATCGTATTCGCTTTGCAGAAACAAAGGAAAACTTTAAAGATATGAGCGAACCTCTCGTTTATACATATCTTGACACAAGCGCTGTACGCGGTGGTGTATTTTTAATTGCTCAGGCAAAACTACGCAAATACTTTGATGATCCATTCGTATTTGTAATGAAATGCGACTTCGAACCAAAGGTGGCTTCTATTTCTGATGAATCAACACTGATTCGTAACGTTGAAATGGCCATCACAACAAAGAATATGAAATCTATCCAATATCCGTACATGCCTGAAGAAGGTATGGTCGAAGTGGGCGAATTAAAAATTCACCAAGCATCACACGCCCGCTACTTTGAAGACTTCTTAAAATTCGTCGAATATGAACGCTCTATGCCTGAAATTATGAAAACACAAGTAATGGACATGGTATACGACCAAATTGAAGATGTATTTGAAGAAGGTACAGAAGAACGCGAACAATTCGACCAAGCGATGGAAGTATGGGCTGCCAGTCCGAAACGCGAAATTATGGAACAATTTTCAACCGAAGAAGTAATGGAAGCTACCGCTCAAATCGTTGAGCATGCTCCTGAAGTGGAATTAAAGCTAAAAGCAGACCATATTTCTGTGAAGGCGTTACTTGCTGATTTCGGGGATCAAATACATATTGCGAAGGTAAATGACCGATATGTACTTATGATTGAAGCAGACACACTTACATTTGAAAAGGGCTTCTCTCCTATTGAGTTTCTGAAGCCAGATGAGCTGCAAGATGTGATTGAGCGGATTGAGAATAAGCAACAGTATTCGTATGATCCGAACGGGATTGAATAAATCCTTCCATATATCTGTTTTTATTGGGCGCTTTTAATAAGCGCTCTTTTATTTTGAGCTTAGTTGATGTTTATATTAAAAAACGATTCTTAATAGAATCGTTTTTCCTGATTTATAACAAAAATATGCTTATTTTTAAAAATTATTATTGATTCAAGATATCAATTGTCGCAGAATCAAGTAAATTCCTTCCTTGTTGTGCAAGCGTATTTCCATTAGAGTAGTCACTATGTATGTTGGTAAAATGAAAACTTCACTTCACTACCTCAAATTTATTATACTCGTAAAAAGATAATTGAAAACGATATTCCGGATGCTCTCTCACCCAATCGTAGGCTTCTTCTAAAATTTCCATTTTGTTTTGCAAGTCATTAAGTTCACTACATTTGTCCTTTTTCTGTTTGCACAGAGGGCAGAATCCATTTACTATGTCGGCACTTGTCGCCCTAATAGTTTTACTTTTTAAGTCAACTACTAAACGAAGAAGAAGAGAATGCTCAGCTTTTGTAGTCACCGTCATTTCAGCAACCCCATCCTCATTCCAAAAGACACCGTTTAATTCCATCTGTACGGTGACGTCTTTAATATCCAAGTCTATCACTATCACACCTCCCTTGTATAAAACTCATATTTTACTCTTCGATTTTAATCTTTAATACACCACGCTTTAAAGATATATTAAGCTTTTTCCAATTCTTCTTCTTTGCTATGAAAGGAAGTATAATTACTGCTGATAGCGTGGTAAATATTATCCCCAAAACTACAACTGTTACAATGTTAAAGATTGCTTCCATTTAACTGTATCCTCTTTCATTTCTATGGGCTCTAATTTTATGAATGTATTTAAAAATTCTTACCGCCCCTTAATTTTCAAAGCAATTATAATGGCCCAATCACAACAAATCAATTCCTATTTAATATGAATACTTTATTCATCCATCAATATAATGATGTTAAATTTATGTAGCTAGAAATAAAGGAGAATGTCATTTAACCTCTACATTCTCCTCCATCTCAGCCAAATACCTAATCTGCCGTTCTGCTTTTCGCACTGCCGTACGAAAATGTTTTTTCAGCAGTTCTACTGTATTTTCACTTATATAATATCTTTCCGTAATACTTTCCCACGTGTCACTACTTTCAAATGTACTCCATTCAAAAGAGCGTTCTGTATTTTTCTTTAGTTCTTTAAACACCCATTTTCGCATCTTTTTTTTCGCTTTTTCCGTTAGTTTCCCGTCCTTTACAAGTTCCAGTTCGCCATGTCTTTTGTACCGTTTATGAATATCTCTCTCGCTATATACTTTAAGAAGTATATTTGCTGTATTCTCAGCATCTGCTAGAGCTCGGTGCTGTTTCCCTTCCCATGTTAAACCGAGCTGTTCTACTGCAAATTGTAAACTTGGCGTATGTTCAAATAATTCTTCATACGCTTGGAAAACAAATTTTTGCAAATCAATTCTATTTTCTTTTTCTATACTTGGGCATTCAACACCATGTAATGCACAATCATGAGATAGAAAGCGATAATCTTCTTTTCCCCATGAAACAAATATACAATCTTCGCCGATGAACTGAATAAATTTCTCTACAATTTGAGGGAATTTTTCTACACCAATTAAATCTTCCTTTGTAATTCCAGTCAATTTTGTCGTATGACGAGTTAATCGTGCACTTGGTTTTACTAACTCCGAAAACTCTTCAATTATCTTCATTGTACCTATTTTTATTTTTACAGCTCCGATATCAACTATTTCTGACGGATCTTCTGATTTATACGGTCTGAAATTCCTCTCAATATCAAACACAATGAAATGTGTAGCGTTTTTCAATTTATTTACCTCTTTCTAAATTCCTTTTCACACAAACACTCTATTTTCAGTATTTATTTATTCATGTACTTTATACAAAAATACTCCGAATAAATAAATGAAAATTCAGTCTCGTTATGATATGTAAGTAGGAGGACATCTATAAAAATGCAAAAAAAAGAAGGGCGAGCCCTTCTTTTTTCAAAAATTACTTCTTGTTTACGTTAGTAGCTTGAGGTCCACGGTTACCTTGTTCTACTTCGAAAGTAACTTCTTGACCTTCTTCTAAAGTTTTGAAGCCTTCGCCTTGGATAGCTGAGAAATGAACGAATACGTCTTCTCCGCCTTCAACTTCGATGAAACCGAAACCTTTTTCTGAGTTAAACCATTTTACTTTACCGTTTTGCATGAAAAAAATCCTCCTACAATGTACCTATATGTACATATTCATTTTCAACCACCTTACAATAATAAGCCAGATATTAAAAAACTGCAACCCCTGAGGAGATTTAACATTGCTATCCTCCTCGGAAGTTACAGCTCATTTAAATCTCTATATTATTAAAAGTAAAATGGTTTAAATACACTATATCATATCAATATAATAAAAGTAAAGTTTTTTTCTTAAATTATTTTTTGTTCCCACTGCATTGCTTTTAATTCGCCTGATCCGGCTACTACATAACCATCTTTTTGATTAACAATGCGCCATCCGTGCCCTTTAACTGAATCACATACTGTAACAATACCTTCGTCAAGAAGCACACGGCACACACTACTAATACCCGCCTTATTTTGTGTTGAAGTTGTATATAAAACATGTTGATCTACACTTAAGTCTAAATAACTACTTGCTTTCTGCTCACTTTGACATGTATGCCAATATATTTTTTCACTCGCAATACTTTCATCTATTTTACAATAAGAAATATTCCCGCTAACTCCCTTGCACGATCCACTTGCCGCTACTAAATAAGAATTGTGTAAAGTCAACGCGGAGATCATTTGATTCATCGCAATTTTAATCCTCTTTAATTTACGTGTCTTCAAATCAAAGAGCCAAACACCACCATATTTAGCATGTATTTTCGTACCAATAAATAAGTAATGCTTATATAAAAATAACGATCGAATAGACGGTGCCGCACTGCCATACTCAAGAAACGGATGAATAGTCTCCCATGTCGAACCGAAATTATTAGAAAGATACAGCGTTTTTTCTCCATGAGCAATGACAGTTCCTTGTACATTGCTACATACATTCCAACTCGTTGCTTTTGTTGGAAAACGCTGAATTGTCCAGTTCTCTCCACCATTCATACTACGAATAAAAATCCCTTCGTCACCTACACCATAAACTACATTATCTTCGCTATGTAAATCCCTAATTCGTTTTTGAAAACCATTTAAAATTCGTTTCCATTCTCCGTCTTGTTCAATAAATAAGCCATTATATGTAGTAGCTAACAACAGTTTTCCATCTCTTAACTTTGCAATAGCAGTTGCACTTAACATTGTCTCCACGTTGACACTCCCATTCTTAGAACTTCTCAGCAAATGCAATTGCAAAATTACTGCATTTTTCAACATCCTCTTCATCTTCTGGAGCTAATTCAATTTTCAGCCCTTCTTGTACAAGCTCTGCACCGCGTTCTACAAGACGTTCTTCAAATATCGTTACCGCTTCACAAAATAGTTCATACGCCGTATCACCTGATCCGAATACCGCTACCTTTTTCCCAGCTAAATCTATATTTTCTAAGTCCTCATGAAAATCTTCCGCTTCAAATGGTAATTCACCATCGCCCCACGTATAAGATCCTAAAATGATTCCATCATAAGCTAATAATTCTTCAGCATCCATGCCTTCCATTTCTTGCAATACTACTTCATGATCAAAAGCATCTAAACTAACTTTAATTAAATCAGCAATACTCTCTGTATTTCCTGACATACTTGCATAAGCTATTAAAATTTTTGCCACTTTGGCATCCCCCTCTAACAATAAATGATTCTCATTCTCATTATATTAATAATGAGAATCAATTTCAATTGATTTTTTCTACTTTTATTTATATTACTTATTTCAAATAAAGTGAAACTTTAATGAGTGGGAGTTTTGTTCATCCCCCACTCATTATTAGTTGAACCAATCGGACTTTTACGGGCAGCAGGGCCCTCACCTAACTTCTTTGCTTCCACTGAATTTTGAGGTGGGGGGTCTTACTGCCCGGCAAATAGCGGGATAAATAAAAAAGCACAGATGACTATACAATCATCTGTGCTTTTTTATTACTTTTTAAAAATACCAAAAGGCTTTCCTACTGGTAAAACAACTTTTCCAAAGTGTGTATTTAACACTGCTGCTGCTGAACCGTAGAAAGATAATAATGAAATAAGAAGTTCAGAATATGCTGCTAAATTATGCATTGCGTGCGGCATAACACCTAAAGTACTTAATGAAAGACCAATAAATAAGAAATCAATAAGGACAAAGATCATAAATAATACTTTATGTGTTTCCATTGCACCAATCGTCATAAAGATTGTGAAAATCAAATATCCGATAAAGGCTACACCAAGCTGTTTTGAATCTGCAGCTTGTGCTAATTTTTCGCCAAATACTCCAAGTTGAATTAACCAAGTCATTCCAACACCTAACCAAAATAGGCCGTACGCACCAAATGCTGTCGTACCGAATGTATTGTTATGCTTTGCATCGTGAATGCAAGCAAAGATTTGTGCAAATCCTCCTAAAAAGATTGCCCATGGTAATACAAGTGAAACGCCATCTGTTAAGCCTAACTTTTGAGATGATGCTACAAGTGTTACCATTGCTAATCCAAATAGACCAATTCCAGATGGATCCGCTGTTGTCATTTTCACATGATGTGTAGTAGTTTGATTGCTCATATAAACCTCCTGATTATAAACATACTCGAATACAATACTTAAATCAGAAGCCTATGTCAATGGTTTTTTTTGTATGTTGTCAGACGTTATATTTTATAATGATTAAATATATTTCCGACCACTTCATAAGGTTTTATATTCACTTTTTCCAACTCGTTTATCGGTAGCCATAACGGAATATAACTTCCTCTACCTTCCCGCTGAAATTCCTCAGCTGTTCCACTTCCGAACACTCCGCCTGTAATATAGGCACCATAATAATATTCATTTCCTTTATATTTTACCTTTGCAATAAGGTGCTCCACTTTTATATGTAGCCCTAATTCTTCATATACCTCTCTTTTCGTTGCCTCTTCAGGCGTTTCACCTTCCTCAACCCCTCCGCCAGGAAAAACATAATATGTTTCCTCTTCTCGAATACGTTTTATAAGAGCAATTTTCCCTTCGTGTACAATGATAGCCGCCCCGCGATTTCTTATCATTTTATTTCCTCAATACGAATCGCGACTGTTCCCCACTCTTTTTCTTGTTCTTTCGTATATATTTTGTATGTACTTTCTAACATTTCCTCTAAACTATCATTCTCACAATCCAATAATTTTTTATCAATTTGTTCATACATAGATTTAAAGCTCTCGTATCGCTTTATTTCCGTTACTTTTACCGTCATCATTTCTGTCGTCGTAAGATTCGTAAATACGATTTCATCGCCTTTGTTTATTAGTTGACGTTTTTTATCGTATAGGCGTACTTCATATACTTTTTTTCCTGATTGAATTGACTGAAACGGTTTATTATATAAACCCATTTCGTATCGCATACATCCCACTCCCTTTTTTTCATTTCACCTATTAATACAGTTCACATTACTACATCTTGCATATAATATTCCATACGTATCGCTTAATTGAGAAAGGAGGCTGAAGAAGCATGTTATATTTAAATCAAAAACCTGAATATAATAAATATGATATTGGTGATTATACTTATAGTAAAGTAGGGCCAACCATTTTTTCTTGGAACGATGAAACAAAATTAAAAATAGGTAAGTTTTGTTCATTAGCAGAAGAAGTCGTTTTCATACTCGGCGGTGAACATCGCGCAGACTGGATAACAACTTATCCATTTAATGCACTTTTTGATGAAGGAGCACATATTACTGGTCACCCTTCTTCAAAAGGTGATATCGTAGTCGGCAATGATGTATGGATCGGTTATCAATCCTGCATTTTATCTGGTGTTACAATTGGTAACGGGGCCATTATCGGCGCCAGAAGCGTTGTTACAAAAAACGTACCCCCGTATGCAATTGTAGCTGGTAATCCTGCAAAATTTGTTCGATATCGTTTCCCACAAGAAACGATTGACAAACTAGAGAATCTCGCATGGTGGGACTGGGACATTTCTGTTATAAAAGGAGCCATTCCATTACTACTCTCCGACAAAACCGACGAATTTTTCACCTCACCCGAAAATGAATCTATATGATTAAAACAGAAAGAGCATCCAATTATTTTTCAGGATGCTCTTTCTGTTTTTATTTTTTATGTCCATGCAAATGATTACACGGAGAACATTGAAATGGAATTTTATCTAAGCAATTAAAGTTTGTTTCACAAATTTGTTCAATCGTTGGAACAAATGGAATGACAACTATGTTACTTTCTACTATTTGTGTAACAGGTGGCAATACTGTGCCTACTTGATGTTCAAAACGAATACTCGCTTGATTTATATAATTTCCTGAGCCATTTGGCGCGCTCTGTACTGCTACTTGGAACGAAACTGTCCTTGCTTCACCAGGATTTAAAATTCCGATAAGAAACCCTACTGCCGGGCTTACATTCGGCACTGGCCTATTATCAACCGTTACACTTCCAGGAACAAATCGAACACTACTATCTAACATATCTTGAAAACGAATATTTTGCATTACAGTATCACCCGTATTTGTGATGACTGTCGTAAACGTAATGACATCTCCAATTGTTGCTGCCTGTAAATCTGCCGTTTTTACGACTGTCGTTGAGACATTTTGAGGAATAAACGGGATAACAACTGTATTACTATCACCTTCAACTACTACTGGCGGCTCATTCGGATTTACAGTTGCGAGCCCATTCGCTGTAGCGGTATTTGTAACTAAATTATTTACTTGCCCTCCTGTTATTACAACTTGGAAATTAATAATTGCTGCATCATTTGGCTGAAAATCACCTAACGGAATACCAGTATTCGGATTAGCAAATGGAAGAGGTACATCATTTACCGTTACCGTACCATTTATAAATAGCGTATTCGGATCAATGATATCTGTTAACACAATATTGGTCACAGGAACTGTACTATCATTTATAACAGCGATTCCGTAAGTGACAACATCCCCTATCATTGCTACTTCAAAGTTTGCTCCTTTTGCAACAAATAAGATTGCAGTATTTACCGTTACAATAACTGTATTGCTCGTGTCCATCACTGTAACTGGCGGCTCTCCTGGTACTAAAATATATTCTGCTAACGCTCCAGCAACGTTTACTACTGTTCCACCATCCGGAAAACTTGTAATCGTAGCTTCATATGTTACAAGTGCCGTCTCACCAACTGGTATATCAGGTATCGTAAATCCAATCTGCGGATTTAACCCCGGTTGCGGAACCCCATTTATCGTTACACTATTTGGAATGAAATCAGCTTCCTGAGATAGCACATCGATAAATTGAACATTCATTGCATCAGCAGTACCAGTATTTAATATACGAACAGTATACGTTACCGTTTCTCCTACACCAACAACTGAATGGTCTACTTCTTTTAGCATATCTAAGCTGCCTCTATTTACCGGCGTAACCGTCGTATTACTTGAATTTGTAATTGTAGACGGAGGTTCTCCTGGAATCAATTCGAAATCTCCCGTTACTCTTGCTGTATTCATAATGCTACTAGAAGGCGGAACTGCGATTACATTTACTTCAAATGTAATTAATACACTATCCCCTACTGCAAGATCAGGCAATGCAAAGCCTACAAATGGATCTAAACCTACTTGCGGAACCCCATTTATTTGTACACTTCCAGGAACGAATTCTAAACTAGGTGATGGAACATCGATAAACTGAACATTCGTTGCTGTTACCGTTCCCGTATTTGTAACTTGCACACTATACGTTAACGTATCTCCTAATCGTGTCGCTTCTTTATTTATAGATTTTATAACGCTGAATCGTCCTCTATTCACTCTAGTTATCGTCGTATTACTCGGCTCTGTTACTATAACTGGTAGTTCTCCTGGCACTAAAGTAAAGCTTCCTGTTATATTTGCAACGTTCGTAATTGTTCCTGATGACGGGATGTTTGTAACTGTCGCTTGAAACGTCACTATGACTGTTTCACCTACCGGTATATCTCCAACTCCAAATCCAGTAATTGGATTTAAGTTTGGTTGCGAGGCTCCATTTATCGTTACACTATTTGGTACAAATGACGCCCCTGCTGAAATGGTATCAACAAACTGAACAGCATTAGCTGTTACTGTTCCTGTATTCGTTATTTGAACCGTATACGTTAATATATCTCCAACGAGAGTAGCAACCCTATTTACTTGTTTAATAACATTAAATTGCCCTCTATTTACAGTTGTAAGTGTTGTATTGCTCGGCTCTGTTACTATAACTGGTGGTTCTCCTGGTACTAATACAAAACTTCCAGTTACATTTGCCGTATTGGCAATTGTTCCGTTTGATGGCGCACTAACAACGGTTACTTGGAAGGTGACTTCTACACTTTCACCTGGATTTATATCTGGAAGCGGGAATCCGTTATTCGGATTGAATCCAGGTTGTAACACACCATCTATCGTTACACTGTTCGGCACGAATGCTATAGAGGAAGGTAATACATCACTATATTGAACATTCGTTGCTGGCACTGTTCCTGTATTTTGAACTACTGTTGTATATGTGATTGTATCGCCTACTGCAACAACCGGCTGACTCACTGATTTTAAAACATTCAAACCAGGCTCATTGATTTCTGTTAATGTCGTATTACTTGTCGTTGTTTCCGTAATAGGCGGTTCTGTTTCACTTACAGCAAATGTAGCTGTAACGTCTACAAAATTAACAATCGTTCCACCTTCTGGTATGCTTGTAACCACTTCCTGATATGTGACAAGTACAAAATCATCGACAGGTATATCTGGAACTGTAAAACCAATGAAAGGATCTAATCCTGGTGCTGGTACCCCGTTTATGCTCACACTTCCTGGTACAAATGCTACACCCGCGGAAGTAGTATCGATAAATTGAACATTCGTCGCTGGCACTGTTCCGAAATTAAAAATCAATACATCATACGTTAATATTTCTCCTACCGTCGCTACTTCTTTATCTACTAGTTTCAATGGAAAAATAAACGCTATATTAATTGTCGTAACGACTAAATTTGTTAATATCGTTTCCGTAATCGGTGGTTCCTGCGGATTTGGTTGTGAAGTAAATGTAACATCTGCATCATTTAATATGACTTCATTATCTGGAATTTCTGTAATCGTCACTTGGAATGTGACCTCAATACTTCCACCAGCGATTAATAATGGAGTAACTGTAAATCCTATTTCTGGATTTAAACCAAGTTGCTGCACTCCACCTATCGTTACACTATTGTCAACAAACGTCGTTCCTTCTGGTATGACATCTTGGAAGAACACATCTGTAACAGGGATAATTCCTACGTTTGAAATGAGCACAGTATACGTTAATACATCCCCAACGGCCCCAGTTGCAACATCAACTGTTTTTGTTGCTGTTACTTCACCAGGAGGAGGTAACGGTATTGTAACTACCGTTGTATTACTTGAATTCGTGGTTGTTACAGGTGGTTGTAAAGGATTTAATAAGAAAGTGGCTGTAGCAGATGCTGTATTTAATACTGCTCCACGTGTAGACGGTGCAACTACCGTAACTTGGAACGTTACTGTCAATGATGTTCCAGCAGCAATATTAGGAAGCGGGAAACCAACATTTGGGTCAAATCCAGGTTGTAGCGTTCCATTTATCGTTACACTGTTTGCTACAAATGTTGTTTCTAAAGCAATTGGATCAAGGAAAGAGACATTCGTTGCTGTTACTGTACCGTTATTCCGAATGACAACAGAATACGTGTAAGTTTCTCCAAGTGCTGCTTGTTGTACAGATGAAGATTTTTGTATATTTAACTGTGCTGTGTTTACTTGCGTCACAACAAAATTACTATTTGTAACAGTCGTTATTGGAGGGTTTGCTGGATTTATAAGAAAACTTGCAGTAACGTTCGATTGGTTTCTTATATTTCCACCGCTCGGAACACTCGTCACTGTAACTTGAAACGTAATCGTAGCCGTTTGCCCGACCGGAATATTTGGTACCGGGAAACCTAGCATAGGATCCGCACCTTGCTGAACAACTCCATTTATCGTCACACTATTTGTTACAAACGCAGTACCAGACGGAATTGGATCTTGAAAAACAATATTTGTTGCAGGAACAGTTCCTGTATTTTGAATAAGAATCGTATACGTTAACGTATCTCCTACACCGGCTTGTGGTGTATTTACACTCTTCATTACATTAAGTGATCCTACATTCACTCGCGTCACAACAATATTACTAATCGTTACAATTGTAATTGGTGGCTGGAGAGGACTTACTTGGAAATCAGCAGTTACATTCGCATTATTCGGAAGAACTCTATTTGGTGGTACACTCGTGATTGCCACTTGAAAAGTGACCGTCACCATACCTCCTACTGGAATATTAGCAAGTGGAAATCCAATTGTCGGGTTTAAACCTGGTTGAGGTGTCCCGTTTATTGTTACACTATTCGCTACAAAAGTGGTTCCAACTGGAATCGGATCAAGGAATGATACATTTGTCGCTGTCACCGTTCCACTATTTTGTATACGAACTGTATACGTTAACGTATCTCCTACACCGGCTTCAGTAGCACTTACACTTTTCATTACATTTAACCCTGAAGAATTCACAATCGTCATAACAGTATTACTTGGTACTGTTACAGTAATCGGTGGCTCTGTTGGATTTACAAGGAAATCTCCAGTTACATTCGCATTATTTACGACATTATTCCCTTGGGGAATTTCATCAATTAATACTTCAAACGTAACAATAACACTCGCGCCAGTAGGCAAATCATTTAATTGGAATCCAAGTTCTGGATCTGCCCCTTCTTGTAAAACACCATTCACAACTACACTATTTTCAATAAATAATGTCCCTTGTGGAATTGAATCTTGGAAAAATACATTTGTAGCTGGTACACTACCTGCATTTATAACTTCGATTGTATATACTAAAATATCCCCTACAGTTGCAACAGCCGTATTCACTGATTTCACAACTTCAAAGTTCCCTGTTTGTACTGTCGTATTCACAACATTACTCGGAACATTGATGGTTACTGGTGGTTCACTCGGATTCACTTGAAAACTTGCTGTTACATTTGCTTGATTTAAAATATCTTCATTTTCTGGATCCTGTACAATTAATACGTCAAATGTGACTACAACTGTTTGAGCCGCAGGAATATTCGGAAGAGAAAATCCTGTATTCGGATTCAATCCACTTTGCGATACTCCATTAATTGTTACAGAATTTGCAACAAATGAAACAGCAGAAGAAATAGGGTCTTGGAAAAATACATTTGTTAACGGAACGTTTCCTGTATTTTGGACGGCAATTGTGTATGTTAAAGTATCCCCTACCGCCGCTTGCGTTGTATTCACTTCTTTTATTACATTTAAACCGCCTGTATTAACTTGTGTCACAACTGTATTCGTTTGTCTATTAATTGTTATCGGTGACTGATTCGGAATAACGACGAAATTAGCAGACACATTTCCGCGATTCGCAATCGTACCTCCCGATGGTGTAGATGTAACTCGTACTCGAAATGTAACAGTCCTACTTCCGCCAGGAGATATATTAGCTACTGTAAACCCAGTTGCTGGATTTGCCCCAGGTTGTGAAACCCCGTCCACAGTCACACTATTTGCGATAAATGTCGTTCCAATTGGGGTCGGATCTTGAAAAATAACGTTCGTCGCAAGTACATTTCCTGTATTTTCAATTGTAACAGTGTACGTAAGAACATCATTTACCGTCGCAAAAGCTCTATCCACTGTTTTTCTCGTTCTTATATCAGCTATGTTAACGGTCGTAACTACAGTGTTACTTGTCGCTTGCCCTGAAACTGGTTGTTGACCAGGCACTGGAGTAAAGGTAAATGTAGCACTTGCACGATTGGGAATTGGATTGACAAGAGGATTAGATGTTACTCGAACTTGAAAGCGCACTATAGTCGTTTGCGAAGCATTAATACTTCCAAGATTTATACTACTTGCTGGATTCGCTCCTGGGCGTGCTACTCCATTCACTGTAACGCTATTTGGAACAAATGTTGTTCCAGCAGGTATACTATCAACAAAAATAACATTGTTTGCAGTAACGTTCCCATTATTTGTGACATTAACTGTGTACGTTAATACATCATTAAGCGTTGCCGTCTGTAAATCTACAGATTTTTGCATACTTATAGTCGCTTGATTCACTGTCGTTTGTACTGTGTTTGAAGAAGACGTACTTGTAATAGGAGGACTACTAACGAAAGGACGGAATTGATATGACACCATTGCACGATTTAAAATAGGATTTGGGTTCGGAAACGATGTTATTCGTACTTGAAATGTAACAATTCTTTGCGTGTTATTTGGGATTGTGCCTAAATTAATTCCATTAGCAGGGTTCGCATTCGGCTGTGTTACTCCACCTACTGTTACACTACCTGTAACAAACGTCGTTCCGTTCGGAATACTGTCTTGTAATATAACATTTTCTGCACTTCCTGTACCTGTATTAGGAACTGTAATTGTGTAGGTAAGAATATCTCCAACTCCTGCAACTGTTCTATTGACCGATTTAACAGGATTAATAATTGGCCCCGTTGCATCAATTTGAACCCCAAAACCAGCTGCAGCGTATCCATCTCCATTAGTAACGAATCGAACCGTTGCTGATGTTTGATTGTTTACTAAAGATGAGGAGGCATCTACATTTGTAATATCCCACCCCTGTCTTCGGACGGCCAAAGCTATCCCTAACGGCTGATTCAAATCTCCAAACGTGCCACTCGTATCTAAATTTCCACTGTCATTACAAATTTGTGACTGAAAAAAATTATTCGCAGGATTTCTCGGTCCGAATAATGCAACTGTAGCATTTGCATTCGGTCCAAAGCGAAGTTGATCTCCAACAATGTTAGAATCACCTTCTTGAGCAGTTACGAGCACTCGTCCTGTTACAGCTCCTGTAGCTGGAGTAGCAAATCCTGAAATAGTGGCATCAACTGGTGGTGATGAAGCATCAATAATTTCTTGACCTGCATATACTGACAAATTTCGAAGTGGTAAATTGGCATTTTGATACACAACCTCAAGCGTCCATCCAGCTGAACGACTGATTGTTGGGTCGGCTGAAGTTCTTGCAGCTGGCACAGCACCCGTTGTATATGTTCCTGCTCCACCTGCACTAACAAGATTCGTTACATTGGCAGAGCGAGCATAATAAAACTGGTTTCCTACTGAACCTTGCTGCGCGGTAACAGGATCTGGCGTAACAGAAAACGTCCCTGCTGGCGTTGTAAATGTAATGTTATCATTTAAAAATGATAACACATCTTCCGTATCAGTCCGGAACGTACCAGCCCAAACTAATTCTGCATATAACACACTGCTTCCCGCTGGAAGATTTAAAATTGCACTTGAAGAATTCAATTCCCATTCATCTGTTGTCCCTGCTGGGAATCCTGGTACTTGCAATGCTGTATTTACTGTCGTAAACACAGCAAGTGTACCAAAAATATTACCTGGTGCAGGTGATGTAGGACTAAGTCCCAGTGTATTCCCAGTGAACGTGACGGCACCAGGTACTGTTGTCGTAAAACGATTTATAAAAGGCACACAATCATCTCATTTCATTTATAGTAAAAAGTGCTCTATACTATAAAATGTAGACAACCTATGGGATGTACGTTGTCCAACAAAATTCCGCACATATGAGAGGAGTTTATAAAACTATGCGCTATGTTATTATAACAGGAACTTCACAAGGTTTAGGGGAAGCTATTGCCACGCAATTATTAGAAAAAAATACAACTGTCATCTCTATTTCTAGAAGAGAAAATAAAGAGCTTACTAAACTTGCAGAACAATATAACAGCAATTGCATTTTTCATTCCCTAGATCTTCAAGATGTACATAACTTAGAAACTAACTTTAAAGAGATCATTTCATCTATTAGAAAAGAAAATGTATCCTCTATTCATTTAATTAATAATGCGGGTACAGTTGCACCTATGAAGCCAATTGAAAAAGCTGAAAGCGAACAATTCATTACGAACGTTCACATTAATTTACTTGCACCTATGATTCTTACATCTACGTTTATGAAGCATACGAAAGGCTGGAAAGTAGATAAACGCGTTATTAACATTTCATCTGGTGCAGGAAAAAATCCTTACTTTGGCTGGGGCGCTTATTGCACAACGAAAGCTGGTGTAAATATGTTTACACAGTGCGTAGCAACTGAAGAAGTAGAAAAAGAATATCCAGTAAAAATCGTCGCTTTTGCACCTGGTGTTGTTGATACAAATATGCAATCACAAATTCGTGAAACAAATAAAGAAGATTTTATAAATTTGGACCGCTTCATTGCATTAAAAGAAGAAGGAAAACTATTATCACCTGAATATGTTGCGAAAGCTATTCGTAACTTACTAGAAACTGAGGACTTCCCTCAAGGCGAGGTTATTAGGATTGATGAATAATAAAAAGGCGTGCTATTTTAGCACACCTTTTTGTTCTACTTCTCTAAAAATATAAGCACAGACTCCGCAATTTGCTCATAACCGATTTCTTGATAAATTTTATTAGATGTCGGATTCGCTAGATCAGTATATAACGTAGTCGTCTTGTACCCTTCATCTAACATACATTGACTAAGTGCCGCTACACAATTAGATGCGTATCCCTTTTTCCTTGCTTCTTTCGGCGTATATACAAAATTAACTGTTATATTATTTTTAGTTGGTCTCGTTTTTGCAGCTACAGAAACGAGTTTCCTATCCACTTCCAAACCAAACAGTCGATTTGTAGTTATTAATGTATGCGCAGTTTGTTTTGCTTCTTCTTTCGTAGTAGGAAGCTTTACATCTTCACAAAATTGATATATCCACTGTTCTATTAATGGTAATTCATCATTATTTACTGCCCGGAAAAGTCCGTTCGCATTACACCTCTTCTTTACTTTGTTCAGCTCATACACACCTTGCTCCATTGCAACATTCGTTTTCTTATTTTCTAATACCGCAATCTCTTCCGCTAATTTCTGTACAATTTTCTTATTACCGATCAATCCAGGAATATCCGGGTATACTTTCGTTAACTCTTTTGCAAGTTCCTCAATAGCTACTCCTGCAATTTCAGAAGTTGCAACAATGATTTGTTTCTTCTCTTCTGTTTGCAGAAATACAACGGCAATTTCTTCTCCTTGTTTCGCTATCCCCATAAATATCGGTTCTTGGACCATTTGTAATACACCTAATATGAGATTGTTTTCCTGCTCATTCTTTTCTAGAAATGTTGTAACATCTTCTTTAAAATGAAAAATCTCTTCATATACATATAATTGAATCATCGACAATCTCTTCTCTCTATTTATAGTTTCATAAAGTATTGGCGATTAATTCACTAAATTCCTCTTTTACGATTCAACAATATTCAAAGTTAATGAATTCAAATTCGTTTCAGCTTGTAAAATTCTTTGTTTTTCCCTTTCAAATACCTCTTCTTCATTTTGAAATGACTCTTTTCGATTTTTAATCATGCGCTCCATTTCTTTTTTACTCGGTCCACCGTATACATTTCTTTTTTGAATAAAAGCTTCTGGCGATATAATTTCTTTCCACTCTTTTTCTAATAAATTTATTTTAAAATGTTCTTGCAAATACATATTTACATCTTTGAAGTGTAATTCATGTAGTTCTTTTTTCTGCTCCAATGACATATTTGCAATAGCACTTGCTGCATGATGAGCATGCCGAAATGGAATGTCATAATTTTTTGTTAAAACATCTGCGAAATCAGTTATCGTAATTGCATGTTTATAGGAACGACTTTTCAACGTTTCTTCTTCTACTTTCATCGTTCGAACAACTGCATTCATCATACAAAAAACACGAATGGTCTTTTCAATTCCTTTATATAAATACGGCTGCAAGTCATCTTCCGTATCGACAATATCACCAAATGGCGTATTATGGATCATTTGAAATACTGTAAATGCTTCTCCTAAAGCACCACTCGTAATTGCACGAGCGTGTTCAATTGAAACTGGATTTCGTTTTTGCGGCATTATACTACTGATTTGTACATATGGCTTTGCAACAGTAATACCGTCATATTCTTTCGTTGCTAACAACAAAAAGTCATGAATCCATCTACTCGTGTTCGTCATCATTACCATAAGTAGCGAGCTAACTTCCAATAAATAATCCGCCCCGGCAACAGCATCATATGAGTTCTCAATTACATTTGTAAATCCAAGTAGATGAGCAACTCGTTCTCGTTTAATCGGGAAACTTGTTGTAGAGAGTGCAGCCGCCCCCATTGGAGACTGATTTAAAAGTTGGTACGTTTTTTTCATTCGTTCTAAATCTCTTTGCATCGTATCATAAATTGCTAAAGTATAATGACCAAATGTTGTTGGCTGTGCTGGTTGTGTATGTGTATAAGCTGGCATAATCGTTTCCTTGTGATTATCGGCAAGTTGTAATATACTTTCTTGCAATAACAAATGATGCTCCATTAACCGTAGTACATATCGCCTTAAACTCATGCGATACATCGTTACACCCATATCATTTCTACTCCTACCAATATGCATATTACTTACAAAATCGCATTTCGCTTCTTGAGAAATTAAATGTTCGACTAAAAAAAAGAGGTCTTCATGCTGCTCTGTATATACCAATTTATCTTTTGGTATTCGCTCTACTTTTCTAAGTGCGTTTAATATAACTTTAGCTTCTTCTATTTTCATTAAACTTTCTTCAGTCAACATCGTAATATGTGCTTTATGCACTTGAAACATATCTTTCAATAAGTAATTTCGTTGAAAATCAAATACATGTTGTAATACACAATCCACATATGTTTTTCCAGGGAAATCAGCGCCTTCACTCTTTATAAACTCTTCCTTACTCTGTTTCATCACCTTTTCCCCTCTCACCTAAGTATTACTACCCATCATACCCAGAGATAGAAAAAAAGTGCTTGTACATAAAAATAAACTCGGTGCTCTCTGCACCGAGTTTATTTAATAAAAGTCGCATCATACTTATCACTTTGCAACACTTGGAAATGTAAGTTTGCTAAATGTTTCCGTATTTCTGCACTATCGTCTTCATTTAAATTATTCGCTAAAAACACAATTTCTGTACAGTTTCCACGTTTATCCATAGCGTAAACTGCTTTTGTCACCGTCCATGGTGTGTAACCATTCTTTTGCCCAGCATGTCTAAATGTTTTACGGTATTTCTTGGCACTCATGTCTGTTTCAACGATATTTGCCCATACTTTTTCTTCAGCCTCTGTCAAGCCGCCTTTATGGTTTGCTTTTTGAAGTAATACCATATAATCATTTGCGGAAGCTGCTGGTAATCTATCTGACCAAATTTTGTCGTAACGTTCCTCTAAATAAAGCGGAATTTCCTTCTGTAATAATGGTCCCTTCTTCTTTAAGCGTTCATGAATATTCATCGCATATTCACGATATTGCTCTTGAGACATTTCTTTTAACTTTTTTTCTATTTTATATTTTGGAACATGCAATTCTTTATGCAAATATCCCGGGATATATAAAGATGAAACGATTGGAAATAGTGGTTGATGTGCAGGAAGTGATAAACTTTGTAAATTCCGATTAATGTTATCTAATCCTAACAATTCCATTAAGTATTCAGCATTCGCATTCGAACTAAACTTAACCATTCCTTTTGCCACTTCTTCTAAAGAAACCGCTCCTTCAGTTATCTTGCCTGTCTTCTCCAAATACTTTTGCCATCTATCTTGTGCACCTCCATCTGTATTCGGAACATAATAACGATTCACATCATTAATCGAAACTAAACTAGACGAATCAATTTTCCCTTCAGTAACTTGTTTCGTATATTCAAGCGCCACAATTAATTTCATCGTACTAGCGACTGGCAATACAACATTGGGATTTACAGAATAAACAACTTTATCATTTCTCTTTACTAGAAGTGCACTATTTTTTTCATCTTTATGTTCTTCAATAAAAGATGCAATATACTGTGCATCATCATTATTTGAACTCCATACTTTTTTCACTAAAAAGTTACCCGATATTAGCAAAACGAAAATACCCACAATTACTGCGCATACTATAGTTTTTTTCAAGTAAAATTCCTCTCCTATTGTGTAACTCTTCTCTATTTATCATTAAAAAACAAATTAATGGAGATGGTCATTTAAATAACCATCTCCATTATTTTAACTTGTATGCTCCCATTATGTCTACGTCATAAATTTCACAAAATCCTCAAGAAACTTTTTATAATGTAACGACCAACCAATTCGCACCCAATTTTTTAATGCTTTTGCATCAGGTTGAGGCCGAAAATCAGCAATACTCTCTCCTTTTGCAATTCCAACTGTATCTACATCGACACGACGATATACATAGTCTAAAAGGGATGGATTTGCCGCAACCATCATTGTAACGACGTCATGTACTGGGCTTCCTTTTATTTTCGGATTTAACTTTCTATAAGCTTTATAATAATACGTAAATATCGGCTCGATTAACTTATTAAAACTCGTTTTAGAGTGTTTCGTAATATATTTTACCATTTCCGGCGTAATAATTGCTTCAGATGTAACGTTAAGTGGTACTAATGTCACATTTTTAGCATTTTGCATAACTAATTGCGACGCAATCGGATCACCATGAAAATTCGCCTCTGCGACTGGTGTTACATTGCCAGGCATTAAGAAAGCACCGCCCATTATATAATATTCTTTCACATACTTCATCATCGGCTTTTCTAAAATAAATGCCGTCGCTAGTGTTGTTGATCTACCAGCATCGACTATTATTAATTCCCCTTTATATTTTTCAAGAAGATCAAAAAATGCACAAAAAGGCTTTATATTTGGCAAAAAAGTTTTTGGAGGTTTAATTGGCCCTAAACCGTCTGCCCCATGAATTTCTGGATAATACGTTGTAACATCTCCGGATAAAGGAATTTTCGCACCATTAATAACAGGTATATCTTCCCGTCCTGCCATTTGCAATAAATATGCGGCATTACTTGTCGCCTTTTCTTGTGTTACATTTCCATATCCCGTTACTACCCCAACAATATCAATATCAGGATGCAACAATCCATACATAATTGCTAAAGAGTCATCAATGCCTGGGTCTCCTAAAAATAACACTTTTTTCATCGACCTCAACTCCATCCCCTCAGTTGTTATTAATTTATGAATAAACGTGGATATACAGAATAAAAAAGAACAAATTCATACGAAAAAACGCAGTCCTATAAGGACTACGTTCTTCAGCTAACCTATACTGTTTTTTTTACAGCACTCATACTTCCAATAACATAAGCGATAAACGCAAAACAAATTGGGAAGACAACTGTATGTATACCGAACGGATTTGGATAGAAAAGATGAATACACATATATGAACCTACTCCAACGAAAATGGAAGCAAGCGCTCCTGTAGCATTTCCTTTCCTCCAATATAACCCTAATACGATTGGCCAAATGAATGCTGCTTCTAATCCACCGAAAGAAAATAAATTTAGCCATATTAAAAAATCTGGTGGTTTAATCGCCGCTGCATAAACGAGTAGTCCTACAATACCAGTAATCCACAAACTTCCTTTTTTTATCGTACTGTCTGCTGCATCTTTCTTTATGTAATTTACGTATATATCTTTAATAATTGACGAGCTTACAAGTAATAATAAAGAGTTTACTGTAGACATAATCGCTGCCATTGGTGCGGCTAAGAAAACTCCAGCTAACCACGGTGGCAACACTTCCATCGCAAGTAGCGGCATTACTTTATCTGGTACCGTTATACCTGGAAGTACTACTCTTGCAAATACACCTGTTAAATGCATACCGATCATAATTGTACCAACGACAACTGTTCCAATTATTAAAGCTTGGTGCATAGCTTTTGAATTTTTATAAGACATGGCACGCACGCTAATTTGCGGTAAACCTACAACGCCAATTCCAATTAAAATCCAAAATGATGTAACATATGATTTCGTTAAACTGCCATCTGCTCCGAATGGTGTAATTAAATTTGGATTAATTTGAACAAGTTCCTGCATAATCTTTTCAATTCCACCACCAGCAATGACAGTAGCAATTAAAATGATTGTCGTTCCAACTAACATAATGATTCCTAATAATGTATCTGATAGCGCGACTGCACGAAATCCACCAATTAATACGTACACAAGTACAGAAAAAGTAAATAAAAATAGTGCTGTTGTATACGATAGACCCGTTAGTGACTCAATTAATCGTCCACCGCCGACCCACTGGGCTACTGTCGCCGAAAATAAAAAGATAATAATACATAACGCAGAGAGTATAACAACTGCTTTATTATTGTATCTCCCTTTTAAATAATCGATAAGAGTAATTGCTTCCATCTTCCTAGCGATAATTGCAAACTTTTTACCGATAACCGTTAAAACGATATACCCTGTTACAACTTGAATCGCAGATAACAGTACCCATCCAAGCCCCATATTGTAAGCAATACCAGGGCCACCAATAAAGCTACTTGCACTACCGTACGTAGCAATCATTGTCATCGCTAATAATAAACCGCCTAGCTCACGCCCACCTAGAAAATATTCTTGTAAAAATTTATTATGAGCAGTTGCTTGCACGCGTCTTGAAGCATATACACCAATTAAAAATACAACGATAAACGAAATTATCATTGGAATGATTACATACCAATTCATCTATTATTCCTCACTTTTTTCTTCCTCATCGAGTGAAATATCTTGAAATACAAAACGAACAACTAAACTAAGTAAAATAACCATAACGATAAATCCAACGATACAGCTATAAAAAAACCATGTGGGAAAACCGAATACATATGTATATTCACTCGGATTTTTACTACCAAGCCCATAAGCGAATCCGTACCATATTATAAAATTAATAATAGCAAGTCCAAGACCAATTAACGCTTCTCTATGGGCTATTCGAAAGCGTGGATCATCATGATAATCTTTCATTTTTCCCCCTCCTCTCACGATGTATTATTGTACCATTGTTCTTCTAGTTTTTCCTACTAGAAAGCAAAAACAAGCAGGATTTTTTACAATCATATAGAAGGTTCTGTTACATTACATATTTTTTACAATTGTAACACAAATGAAATTTGAATTTTCAGTATTTATTAATTATGATTTTAATTAGAGGCTTTCCATCTAGTTTCCACATCCTTGATTTCGGAATAAGCGCCGTCTCGTACTGCGTTTACATTATATTTTCAAGGGGGTTATACAATGAGTCAACTAGCTGTAAATCTTCATGAAAAGGTAGAAAATTTTCTTCAAGGTACAAAAAAGTTATATGTGAATGGATCTTTCATTGAAAGCGCTTCCGGAAAAACATTTAAAACACCTAACCCAGCAACTGGTGAAACACTTGCCGTCGTTTCTGAAGCTGGTCGTGAAGATATTCATAAAGCTGTAGTCGCAGCTCGTATGGCTTTTGACGAAGGTCCTTGGTCTCGTATGAGCACTGCTGAGCGAAGCCGTCTCATGTACAAGTTAGCTGATTTAATGGAAGAACATAAAGAAGAGCTTGCACAGCTCGAAACATTAGATAACGGAAAGCCAATCCGTGAAACAATGGCAGCAGACATACCACTTGCAATTGAGCATATGCGCTATTACGCTGGCTGGGCTACGAAAATCGTTGGTCAAACAATTCCTGTTTCCGGTGATTACTTTAACTATACACGCCATGAAGCTGTTGGTGTCGTTGGTCAAATTATCCCTTGGAACTTCCCGCTTCTTATGGCAATGTGGAAAATGGGAGCAGCGCTTGCTACAGGATGTACAATCGTTTTAAAACCTGCAGAACAAACTCCACTATCTGCTCTATACTTAGCTGAATTAATTGAAGAAGCTGGATTCCCGAAAGGTGTTATTAATATCGTACCTGGATTCGGTGAATCAGCTGGACAAGCTCTCGTTAATCATCCACTCGTTGATAAAATTGCATTTACCGGTTCTACTCCTGTCGGTAAACAAATTATGCGACAAGCATCCGAATCATTAAAACGCGTTACACTTGAGTTAGGCGGTAAATCACCAAATATCATCTTGCCAGATGCTGATTTATCTCGCGCGATTCCTGGTGCACTTTCTGGTGTTATGTTTAACCAAGGACAAGTATGCTCTGCTGGATCACGCTTATTTGTTCCGAAGAAAATGTATGATAATGTCATGGCTGATCTCGTCCTTTATTCTAAAAAATTAAATCAAGGCGCTGGTCTAAGTCCAGAAACTACAATCGGTCCTCTCGTTTCCGAAGAACAACAAAAACGTGTAATGGGCTTCATTGAAAAAGGGATTGAAGAAGGCGCTGAAGTACTTTGCGGAGGAAATAATCCATTCGATCAAGGCTACTTCGTTTCTCCTACAGTATTCGCTGACGTAAATGACGAAATGACGATCGCAAAAGAAGAAATTTTCGGTCCAGTTATTTCTGCAATACCGTTTAACGATATTGATGAAGTAATTGAACGTGCGAATAAATCTCAATTTGGCTTAGCTGCTGGTGTATGGACAGAAAATGTTAAAACTGCACACTATGTTGCAAGTAAAGTACGTGCAGGTACAGTATGGGTAAACTG
Organism: Bacillus sp. D48C; assembly: GCF_053345735.1. Lineage (NCBI taxonomy): Bacteria > Bacillati > Bacillota > Bacilli > Caryophanales > Bacillaceae > Bacillus > Bacillus sp. D48C. The sequence goes on along the minus strand of NZ_JBKFAQ010000006.1, from coordinate 149,491 downwards.
TTATAACGTCTTTGATGCAGCATCTCCATTTGGAGGATTTAAACAATCTGGTCTCGGCCGTGAAATGGGATCTTACGCATTAAATAACTATACAGAAGTGAAGAGCGTTTGGCTTAACTTAAATTAATGAGAAAGAACCTGACTTACCTGGTCAGGTTCTTTTCATTATGTATTCCTTTAAACTTGCAGTCCTCCGCTCACATTTAATACTTCACCTGTAATATAAGATGCGTATTCTGATGCTAAAAAGGCTGCTGCGTTCGCAATATCTTCTGGCGTTCCAATTCTACCAACTGGAATAGCGCCCACCATCTTTTCTTTCACTTTATCTGGTATCGTTTTTGTCATATCTGTATCCATAAACCCCGGACAAATCGCATTACAAGTAATACCGAAACTTCCAACTTCTTTCGCTGCTGTTTTTGTTAATCCTACAACTCCTGCCTTTGTAGCCGCATAATTTGCTTGACCTATGTTTCCTTCTCTACTAATTGAAGATATGTTAATAATGCGTCCATACCCTTGTTGTCTCATGTAAAGAAGCGCTGGTTGCATACAATAAAAAACTCCAGTTAAGTTCACTTGTAATACTTGTTCCCAAGCAGACTTCTCCATTTTATGTAACATTGCGTCTCTTGTAATTCCAGCATTATTCACCAAAATATGTAATGTACCAAATTTTTGAACCGCATATTCAATTAACGACTTTGCTTCATTTTGATTACTCACATCACATCGATATGAGCACACTTCATATCCTTCATCTGATAACTCACGTGTCGTCTTTTGTAGATTCTCTTCATTTACATCGCTAATTAATACTTTCGCCCCTAGTTTTGCATAAACCCTTGCAATCTCTTTTCCAATTCCCTGTGCAGCTCCTGTTACAACAGCTGTTTTCCCATTTAAAAACTCCATTCCTATCCCCCATTTCTATTACTTATACTGTATATTTCGGCTTTTTGCTTTCCAATTCCTCTTTGTATAAAAAAGTCTATTTGTGTCAAACTAACTTTGCAACGTCGCATAAACGCAAGGAGATTGTGTCGAATGAACAAAAAGAATTTCAAACAAAGCAAAGCAACTGATGGCATTGATGTTGAGTTCTCTCGCGAACTCGCTGACCACAATGACTTAGAAGCAAACGCACGTGCAAATGCCGCTGATGCACGTCAAAAACGCCAGTCAACCGAAAAATAAGGTACATCACAACCTTATTCTTTTCAAAAGGGACCTACTACCCAACAAAATAAACCGAGAGACATCTCTCGGTTTATTTTCTATATTTTTTTGTATAATGAGCCAAAGTAAGCAACGGATATATATGAGCATAACTATGATAACGAATATAAAACCCACCTGGTAAACCTGTTCCAGTAGGATATTTTTCATTTACATAAGGGTTGGAGAGCAAATATGAAATACCTTTTCGAATGATTGGTGTTTCTTTTTCATAGTAAGAAATGAGAGCATCTAACGCCCATGCCGTTTGTGATGGTGTACTAAACGGCAAAGTAACAAATCTTTTTTCCACACTACTTTGGCAAGATTCTCCCCAGCCACCATCTTCATGCTGTATATGTTCAAGCCATAAAGCTGCTCGTTTTAATGATGGATCGCTAGATGGTATTCCTAGTGACCGTAAACCAGTCAACACTGCCCATGTACCATATATATAACAAATTCCCCATTTCCCATACCATGATCCATTTTCCTCTTGTACATTCATTAACCAATTTATCGCACTTTGTTTTTGTTTCTCGGGCAATTCATTTTGCGCATATGTCCCAAAAAACTCTAGCACTCTTCCTGTAATATCTGGTGTAGAAGGATCTGTAATCATATCACTTGCATTTTCGATTGGTAAATTTGCTAATATACGGCTCGTTACCCCTTTTTCAAAAGCTCCCCAACCACCATCATTATTTTGCAATCCTTTAACCCAATTAACCGCTCTCTTCCAAGCATTATCTACATTTTCGTCCCCTCTACTTCGCGCCAGTGCTCTTAACACAGCAGTTGTATCATCAATATCTGGAATCATCGTATTCACATCCGAAAAGCCCCAACCACCTGGGAATAGATTCGGTGCATGTACACTCCAATCTACTTTCTTCGTTTGCTGTTTTCTTAGTAAATACGCTGATGCATTTTGAATCACTTTACTTGCTTTCGGAACTTGAGCTTCTTGCAAAGCATAACTGAGTAAAGCTGTATCCCATACAGTTGACGGAGAGTTTTGCAAATGGCTCCCTCTCTCCATCTTCCATATATAAGATGCGATTCCCGTTATAGCCTTCTGAATAATTGGCGATTGAATAGAATGCCCTAATGCAAGTAAAGCATAAATCATATAAAACGAGGCAGTTGCGTAACTATATAATGTTCCATTTTCATCAATACGCTCTTTCATAAAACGTTCTACTTCCTCATATCCTTTATGATGCAAAGAAAGTGGATACGTTATAATTTTCTTCACCTCACTTAATAACGTTTGAAAAACTGGAGACCGATCCTCCCGAAACCATTCTCCGCCCCCGCCTGCAATGTGATTTAAATTTGGCAATAACTTTTTCCCTACTCGAAATCTTTTATTTAAACACAACATCATCGGAATTAAATGGATACGTGCTGAGCTACTCAATTCAAATATACTGAGGGGGGAATCGTTCTGCAGAAACATTATTGGTGTTGGCAAATGAAAGAGAGAAGGATATTCATATTCTCCATGAATCGCTAATAAAAACTTCGTCATAAAATGAGCACGCGCCACCCCCCCGCGCTCATTTATAAACATTTCCGCTCGCTTCATATTCGCATCTTCTTTTGTATATTTTTCCGATGCAAGTAAGGCAGCATAAGATTGAATTGTAGCAGATAAATTACCACCCACTTCATCTTCATACAATTTCCATGTTCCTTCATTTGTTTGGAGTGATGCTAATCTTTTTACAAACGGTTCTATCTCTTTATCTCTACCTAATAATTTTAATAAAAAAATCATATGACAATCTGTTAGTGGCGCTCCTTCAAAACAAAACCGCCACGTACCATCTTGCCGTTGCATCGTTTGAAGTGCAGTTGTTCTTCTCGCTATTTCTTCATGCACTTTTTCATATAATAACAAGTTACTCACCCACCCTTTCGAAATCCGTATAACGATATTCAAAAAGGTAGCTGAATATGTATGAAAACAAAGAAAAGCAGAACATATAAAATGTTCTGCTCATAAACAATATCCTACTCCGACAATAATCCCTAATAAAGCACCGACTACTACTTCATACGGTGTATGCCCAACAAGTTCATTTAACTTCTTATATTCTGTTTCTCTACCGTGAAAAAAGTCATTCAATATTTTTGCTTGTTTACTTACTGCAAGCCTTACTCCTGAAGCATCATACATAACAATAATGGCAAAAATAGCAGCAACCGCAAACATCGAGCTTTCCACACCTTCCACAACTCCAACTCCTGTAGCAAGCGCTGTAACTGTTGAAGCATGAGAACTTGGCATCCCACCTGAAGCAAAAAACTTTGCAAAATCAAATTCACCCGTTTTAACTAATTTAAAGACTACTTTCGTTAATTGTGCTAAAAACCATGAAATTACAGCTGCCATAAGCGGATCATTATGTAAAATTGTTTCCATGTTCTCAGCTCCTTACTGACTATAATGGAAATTCTATATAATATAAGTATAAAGAAAAATGCGTAGAAAATACTACGCATTATGATACTTTTGCTGATTTATTTTTTATAAATTTCGGTTGTTTCTGCACTAAAAACTTTGTTTTCGCTACCGAGAATACAAATAAAGCAACCCATATACAGAAAAATGCAATCATATGTGTAGATGTGAAATGTTCACCAAATACAAATACACCTAAAATTAAGCTAATTGTTGGCGCAATATATTGTAAAAATCCCACCATATAAAGCGGAATAAGTTGCGCTCCTTTTGCAAAATAAAATAGTGGTAATGCTGTTACAATACCTGCTCCTATTAAAAGTAACGTTGATAACATTGAAATAGATCCAAATGAGCCGAAACCATGTGCTCCTGTCATAACAAGATAAATGATCGCAAACGGCGTCACTAACATGGTTTCCATCGTAAGTCCAATTGTAGCATCATAGTTTAATAGTTTTTTCGTTAATCCGTATAATCCAAATGAAAAGGCAAGTGAAAGAGAAACCCACGGAATAGATCCGAAACGTACTGTTAAAATGACAACCCCTACTCCTGCTAAACCAACTGCAACATATTGCCAAAAGTTTAACTTTTCCTTTAAAACGACTGTACCAAGTAAAATACTAATAAGCGGATTAATATAATAGCCAAGACTCGCTTCAATAACATGATTATGATTAACGGCCCATATGTAAACAAACCAGTTTCCGCTAATCAAGACTGAAGCTATTGTTAATGACATTAATAATTTAGGTCGTTTAAAAAGATTCACAAATTCCCCAATAAACTGGCGAAACCTCTTCGTAACACCTAATACAAGTAACATAAAAACAAATGCCCAAACGATGCGGTGCGCTAATATTTCATCTGCTGGAACTTCCTCAACCCATTTCCAATAAATCGGTAGAATTCCCCACATCGTGTAAGCACCAGCCGCATATAGTATCCCTTTTTTTTGCTCTGCTGATTGACTCCCCATCTTCCTTTTTCTCCCCTTCTCATTTTTTCTCCATTATACGGTCTCACATGCTCACTTTACCAATAATCAATCTGCATTTCTTTCGACATTTCTCATACAACGAATAATAAACATACCGTTATTACAACAAGTAACGGTATGCCGAAAACAAATTTCTTTTTATGAGTTTTATGATGAAACATATACATGCCGATCCAAGCTCCAACTGCTCCTCCAGCTGCCGCCGATAAAAACAACGTACTTTCTGGCGTTCTCCACTGTTTCTTCTTTGCTTTTCGTTTATCAAGCCCCATAAGGCTAAAAGCTATAACGTTAATAATAAGAAAATAAATCCATTTCATCGCTTTCTCTCCTTATGAAAAATTCGATTAATAGTAACACGAAAAAACGACGGAAACAACTGAAGAACTCTTTTTATCCAACTAGTTTCATTCCTTTTTCTTAATTAATTGCCTTCATATTTATATAACCAACTAAAATCGCAATTAAAGCATTTAAATAGAAAAACGTTATGAGCAGAATCTTATATTTCATTACATTCACCCACTACCATATCATCAAAAAAATTGCTCTCAATCACTTTCTCATCAAAATGAAGAACTACAATTAGCCCTACATATAAAGAAACAAAATTTAGAAACCATTCCCCATTCTCATCTTTCTTAGCTAAGCATTTAAATATCTCTTGAAATTGCATACGCTCGTCTGCAGCAACAACCAGACGCACACCAAAATATTTCAATACGAGATTCAGCTTCAGCTGCACGGATAATGATAAAATATATTTTAATAACTCCGTATACTCTGCACAATCTTTTTGACTATACAACTTCACAAGCTTTTGATGTAAAGTAGAAATCGATAATTCTTCGTCAGTCACTTTAGTTGCTTCTACCATTTCAATCATCTTTTTCATATTCATTACATTCACCCCTTCTGAAAAAATTCTAAAGCCAAAGAGTACTTAATTCAAAATGTACAATAATTGTGCGTTTCTCGTCTCTCGTTCTTCCTCACTGACTAAATCATACTTTTTTAGGAGGTGAAAAACATCATTTAATAATTTCTGTGAATGAATACCTTGCAAAAAACTCTTTAACTCTTTAAAGATCCCTTCAGGTAAAAAACTCTTTTGACTTTCAAGCTTATTCATCACATCTTCAATAGAATGATCAATGTTACATGCCATATTAAACTTCCCCCTCTATCCTCTATAAATAATATCCTCAGCTAACGATGTAAACACTTCTCCTACAAGAGAGTCTTCATCATATACAGATGAACCGTTATTTTCTTCTCGTTTTGCAAAAGGTATTTGCGCGATCACTTCTGTTTGCAATTGTTCTGCAAGCATTTCGCCGCCACCTTTTCCGAAGAGATAGTTTTTCGATCCATCTTGCTCTTCATAATAAGCCATATTTTCTACAATCCCTAAAATCTCGTGTTTCGTATGCTTTGCCATAACTCCTACTCTAGATGCTACGAACGAAGCTACATTGTGTGGTGTTGTAACGATAATTTCTTGCGCCTGCGGGATCATTGCTGCAACATCAATAGCAATATCTCCTGTACCAGGTGGTAAATCAAGAAGTAAATAATCTAATTCTCCCCAGTGCGTATTCGCAAGGAAATTTTGAATCCATTTATTTAACATCGGTCCGCGCCACATAACCGGGTTATTTCCTTCCGTAAAAAATCCCATCGACATAATTTTAACACCGTGACTAACGACCGGAATTGCTGTTTGATCAATCATCGTTGGTTTCTTATTCGTTTCCATCATAGCTGGAATGCTAAAACCATATATATCTGCATCTAATATCCCCACTTTTTTGCCCATACGAGCTAGTGCAGTTGCAAGATTAATTGTCACCGTTGATTTTCCAACTCCACCTTTTCCACTCGTTACAGTAATAAACCGTACTCCTGAATCAAGGCGAAGCATGCTCGGCATACCAGTTTCTGTTCTACTATTTTTCTTTAACTTCTCTGTTAAAGCTGCACGTTCTTCTTGTGTCATAGAACCAAATGTTACATCCACTTTAGAGGCACCAATTGGGTGAAGTGATTCTTCAATATCTTGTTGAATTTTTGCTTTTAACGGACAACCTTGTATTGTTAGTACTACTTCAAGTTTAACCTCTGTTCCGTTCATTTGTATATTTCTAACCATATTTAATTCTACAACACTTTTGTGTAACTCTGGATCCTCTACATGTTTTAATGCATTTATTATTTGTTCTTGAGTAAGCATAGAACTCATCCCTTCTCTTATTCTAATTTATATACAACATCTTCTCGGCGCTTCATCTGTTGAAAAAGCTTATTACCCTCCGCTAACGGGCGGGATTAATGCGACTATATCTCCTACTTTTATCATCTCTTCATTCGTTACAAACTCTTCATTAATTGCAACCATTACTGTATCCAAGGATTGCAAATGATAACTATCTTTCAACCATTCTTTTAATTGCCCAACAGTCATTTCTTGTTTTTCTGAAATTATTAATTGATCCAATCCGACTTCCTCACGCAAATTTGCAAACAATAAAATTGTAATCATTTTCTCATTCTTCCTTCTTTGGTTTTCCTTCTGGATATGGTGTGTTTTCAAGTTGATCTCCAACCCACATCGTTCCATCTTCCCGAAATTCTTTTTTCCAAATTGGAACGATTCGTTTTATACGTTCAATCGCGTACTCATTCGCTTCATAAGCTACTTTACGATGCGGTGATGAAACTGCAATGACTACCGCAATATCCATGATTTCTAGCCGCCCTACACGGTGCGTAATTGCTACTTTTGCATCCGGCCATCTTTCACTAATTTCTTCACCAATTCTCATAAGTTGTTTTACTGCCATCGGTTTATATGCTTTATACTCTAAATGTAGCGTTCGTTTTCCTTTTGTAAGTTCTCTCACGGTACCAATAAATGTTGTAATCGCACCCACTTCCCTTCTTGCGACTTTATTCGTTACTTCTTCAACTAAAATCGGATTATCTACAATCTCAAATAACACTTGTCCCATTAGAACCACCTCTCACTTTATGAAATGTCCAAGGCCATTCACTACCTTCGTTATCTTCTAATAAAAGAACATCGACAAACATATCTTTTTTATATCCTCTTGTCCCGCCCGGCAATACGATAAACACGTTTGATTCTGCCAATGAGGAAACTGAGCTAGATTTATCAAAACCTGATGGATAAGCTATTAATTTCCCCTCATCATATTGCAATTTCGCTCGTACAAATCTTGTAAATGGATTCGGTTTTAGAAAATCTTCTCCTAATAACGCTTTTTCTCTTTTTAAATGTACTTTTTCACTAAACATATACGCCCGAATACACGGTCTTACGAATAATTCAAACCCTACATAACAAGCTGATGGATTTCCTGATAAACCAAATAATAACTTGCCATTTAATTGTGCTACAGTCGTAACACTCCCTGGCCGCATTGCAACTTTATTGAAAAGAACAGAGGCACCTAACTTTTCGTAAATAGCTGGTAAATAATCGTAATCTCCTACTGATACACCGCCCGTTGTAATTAACATATCCACTTGCCCAAGCGCTTCTTTCACAGCTGTAAAACATGTATTAAAATCATCACTAAACTTCCCAAAATATTTTACTCTGCCGCCTGCTCTTCGAATTTGAGACAATATCATATACGTATTACTATTTCGGATTTTCCCTGGCTGTAATGAATCATCGACATCAAGCAATTCACTCCCAGTCGCTAACAGTCCAATTACAGGCTTTCTCGCAACTGGCACTTCACTATAACCGAATGTAGCAAGAAGAGCTGAAATACCTGGATTAATGTACGATCCTTTCTTTGCAAGAACCGTTCCTTTACGAGCATCTTCACCTTGAAAAGAAATATTGTCGCCCTTTTTGAATGATCGCTTCACTTCCATATAATTGTTGCCATTCTTCTCATATTGACGAGTCAGCTCTAACATAACAACCGCATCACACCCATTCGGAATTTGTGCTCCCGTCATAATTCGAACTGCTTGAAACGGACCTACTTTCTCATGAAATAGCGATCCTGCACCAATTTCACCCACTACTTCAAATACAATTGGCGTTTCATAACTTGCTAAATTAGTATCTTCTGCTCGAATAGCAAATCCGTCATACGGCGAACGATTAAATGACGGTACATCATGGTCAGCTATTAAATCCTCTGCTAATATACGTCCATAAGCTAATTCAATTGGTAATAGCTCCTTTAAGCCTTTATCAGCAAATCCCATCACTTTACGAACAGCTTCTTCAACCGTAATTGGCACTCTTCTTTCCATTGTTGACACCCTCTCTATTAACCGAATACGCGATAATATAGTTGTTTCGCTTTCGAAATATCATTTGTACCATGAATAAAAACACGACCATCTCGAAAAACAACCACGCGGTAATCATCGAATTGGCAAGATAGTAAATACGGATTCCGATCTACTTTCCCCAGTTTTTGTAATACTTTTTCTATATCATCAAAATTGTATTTCCTATTGTCTACTGTTCTAATTTGAACTGTATTTCTTCCGCATAAAACAGCTGCTTTCGTTTGATTTTCGTATGATAAATAAGGATAAGTTCGATTCAAACCGCATGAGAGACAAGCGTCTGTTTTTATTTTCCCTAATTTTATAAAATGATTTTGATTACTCCATATATCAAACATGAAAAATGTTTTTCTAATTGCTGAGAAATCTTCCACTAAAATTTTGAGTGCTTCTGCCAATTGATATGCTGCGACGATTTGAACAGTCGGGCTAATAATTCCAGCGGTATCACATGTCACACCTGTAACAGGAATATTTTTCAGCATACAATGTAAACACGGTGTCTCTTGCGGAATAATTGTATAACTCATACCATACGATTCAACGCAAGAACCATATACCCAAGGAATATTATGTTTTTGTGATAAATCATTTATTACAAATCGAATATCAAAATTATCTGTTGCATCAATGATTACATCTACATTTTTTAATAGACCTTCCATATTTTCTGAAGTTGCATCCATTACGAAAGCATGTATTTGTACTTCCGAATTAATTTGTTCTAACCGATTTTTTGCAGCAATTGCTTTCGGCATTTTCTCTCTCGCATCTTGTTCAGAGTACAATTGTTGCCTTTGTAAATTACTCCATTCAACGTAGTCACGATCAATAATCGTCAACTTGCCAACACCTGCACGTACGAAACTTTCGGCACTTGCACTTCCTAATGCGCCTGCCCCTACAATTAACACATGTTTATTTCGAATTTTTTCTTGTCCTTTACTCCCAATTGGTTTGAACAACTGTTGTCGTGAATACCGATCAGCCATTACATACCCTTCCTCTCAAGAACTCTATTTCATATTAGAATGTTGTTTCTGATAACAAGCAAAGTAAGCAAAACCAACAAACCCAGCTCCTCCAATTACATTTCCGATAAAAACAGGAACAAAATTTTTAGCCAAATCCATCCACGTTAGATGACCAGCAAAAATAACAGCGGAAATGACAAACATATTTGCTACTACTTGCTGAAATCCAATCACTACAAATGCCATAATTGGAATCCAAATTCCGATGATTTTTCCGACAAAATCACTCGTCCCGTAAGCGAGCCAAAGAGCAAGACAAACGAGCCAATTACAACCAATTGCTAAAATTAAAGTTCTTCCAAATGATTCATGTAACTTCCCTTCCGCTATCGCTACTGTTTTATTTAAATACTCTCCCTCTGTTAATCCGCCAAGATGTCCAAAGCAATACGCAACGAAAATTGCCCCAATAAAATTCATGAGAGTAATCCAAACCCAGTTATTCAGTACACTTATCAATGTAATTTTCTTTGCATAAAGCGCCATAGACAGTGACATCATATTTCCCGTAATTAATTCTCCTCCTGCTAATACTACGAGCATAAGTCCAACAGGAAATACCGCTCCTCCTAAAACATTCACTAGACTCCCCCAGCGCTCAGGTAAATTCCCTAAAACTCGAATGTTAAGTAAAAAACCTATCGCAATAAACGCTCCTCCTAAAAAACCGAGAATAAGCATCGCTGGCAATGTCTGTCTTACTTTTTGAACACCGGCCTCAATGACAAGCTCAGCAATTTGTTCCGGCTTATGAAATGCCATTACCCATTCCTCCATTTTCTCCAAATAAAAAAGCAGCTTCAAAAAACCTCCTCAAAATAAAGGTTTTTGAATGCTGCTTAATTTCTCTGCACATCTTTTACAGAGATATCAATCATCACTTTTACTATAAAATAGAAAATCCACAACTCTTGTAAATTCCCCATTTTTCACTATGACGCTAGCTTTATATATTAACCACCGATATGTGACATTTCAATTTTAGGTATTGTATTCTTATTTTTATGATTTAAGCGTTCATCTGAATAACGATCTTCCCTATTATTCCATATATCGCGTACTACATCTGTAATGTCCTCATCTGTATGTTCAGAACGAAGCAATTCTCTTAAATCATTTCCTTTAGAAGCAAATAAGCAAGTATATAATTTTCCTTCTGCAGAAATACGAGCTCTCGTACATGATGAGCAAAAAGAATCTGTTACCGATGAAATAATACCTATTTCCTCGTCGCTTCCTATATAACGATACCTAGTAGCCACTTCACCAGAATAATTTGCTTCTATCCGTTCTAACGGCATAACTTGATGAATCGTATCTACTATTTCTTGTTTAGAGACGACCTCTTTTAAATCCCAACCATTATAATTTCCAACGTCCATATACTCAATAAAACGAAGAATATGCTTGTTTTCCTTAAAGTATTGCGCCATCTGCAAAATGTCCTGTTCGTTTTTTCCCTTTTGAACGACCATGTTTATTTTAATTTTCATTCCAACTTCAGCTGCAGCCTGTATTCCTTCCAGAACCCTTTGCACTTTGCTCCTATTACCATTTAAATAGAAAAACCGCTCTTCTTCTAAGGAATCTAAGCTAACTGTTACACGTGATAGTCCCGCCTTATATAAATCAGGAGCAAATTTTTTAAGTAACGATCCATTGGTTGTTAAACCGATATCTTCTACACCATCTATTTTATGAAGCCGCTCAATAAGCTTTGGAAGCCCTCTTCTAAGTAACGGTTCTCCGCCTGTAATCCGTAATTTTCTCACACCTAAAGAAACGAAAATACGTGTTATCCTTTCAATTTCATCAAAAGATAAAATTTTGTCATTAGACAAAAACGAGTAATCAGGACCAAATATTTCTTCTGGCATACAATATCGACAGCGAAAATTACAGCGATCAGTAACTGAAATACGTAAATCCTTTAACGGACGTTGCAACTTGTCTAATGTAACTGATTTCATCTTCATTGCCTCACTTTTATTTTATATTTAAAACACGCTCTGGATGGGTATACACATTTAAGGAGTGATTACGAATAAATCCTATTGTCGTAATACCTAAATCTTCCGCTAGTTGCAAAGCTAACTCAGTTGGAGCTGATTTTGATAGTATAATTTCACAACCGATTTTTGCAACTTTCAATAATATTTCCGAAGAAATACGACCACTAAAAACAATGATTTTATCTTTTATAGAAATATCGTTTTTTAAACAATAACCGTAAATTTTGTCTAGTGCATTATGCCTACCAATATCCATTCGGCTTAAAATAATACCATTCACATCACATAAAGCTGCATTATGAACCCCGCCAGTATGATGAAACGTATCCGCAGATTGCTGCATTTCTTTCATTAACCGAAAACAATCATCGGCAGCAACCTGTACATGGACACCCTTCATCTTTTTTGCACTTAGTGCATCATTTGCAAAAACAAATCCTTGCCTACTCATACCACAACAAGACGTAATATATCGTTTATTTTGCATTTGTTCATAATACGGATTTACTTTTGTCGTTGTTACATGTACAAATCCTTCTTTCTCCTGCACCCATACACTATCAATATCTTCATACTTTCGAATGATTCCTTCAGATGCTAAGAAGCCTATTACCATATCTTCTATATATTCTGGAGTACTAACCATTGTAACAAACTCCTGTCCGTTCATTTTAATGGTGACAGGAAACTCTGTTACAATGCTGTCCTCTATATGCTTAAATACCTCTTGTTCATAACGAAAGATTTCTCTTTCTACCTGTATCGGTTTCACGATCAGTATCCTTCTCTCACGTTATATTTTTATCAAAAACAAATACCGAAACTGCAATATCTTCTTCTACTTTCATATCTGAAAACAAATTCACTAATTTCGCGCCAACAAGTTCCTCCAAATGTTCACGGGAATTCGCAGCATACACTTCTTGAATCATTTTTGTTCTAGCCAGATGAACCATTTCCGCACCGTCCATCGTACTTGAAATAAATTTTTCAGTAGGTGTTAAGTTTCCATAAAGAGTCGCTATAGCCATATTTTCTGCAAAAACAGTATGAATTCGTTCCGGTCCTTTTCCGAAAAGTTCCTTTCGAAGTTTTCGGATCATATCATTAAATTCATGTACTTTTTTTGACATACAATTATACCTCCCAAAAGCCTCATTTTACTTTATTATATATTTTACCAAAATGAGCCTTCCGCCCAAACTATTTCGTACAAATATTTGGGCGAAAAGGTTCACTTCATGAAGTTTATTCGTCTTTTAACCCTTTCCCCATTCCTTTTAAGAAATGAAGCCCAAACCCGATCGCACGGTTAATATCTGGGTCTTTCAATACTTTCATAAGATCGAATACCCCTACTTTTTTATTACTTTCTAGATGTTCATTACCTTCTTCTAGCCCGACTAATAAACTACCTATAAGCTTTTTCGTAAGTTCTGGGTCAAGTTCAGTTAACGCACCTGCAGCGCCCATCATATTATTAATTAAATTTGTAACAGGCTCACGAGTTACTTGACCTAGAACAATCTTCGCAATTGGTTCTTTCGCTTTTAGCATAGAATTTGCAGCTTCTAGCATTCCAATGTCATTTAATTCCCCTACTATATTAAACATCTGATTTAGAGCTTCTTCATTATTAGTTAGAAGCTCTTTTAAATCATCTAACTTTTGCTGTTTTATTTCTTCCTCAGTTAATTCTTGTTTTTGAATCATTTTTATAGGTGCAGCCATAGTTTTCTCCTCCTACTTATCCGTTAAATGCACATACCCTGTACGTGCCCACTTACGATGTACCTCAATTCCAGCTTGAGGGTGACGTTTTTTATTGCGTGGGTTCGCTTTTGGCATCGGATTTTCGCCATCAACTTCTAACACTTCCATACGTACTTTCGTTTGTTTATACGCAGGTGTATTCGTACGTACATCCACAGCAGGACCTGTTAAGAAATTAATTGCCGTTTCGTTATCTGTAGAGTTCATCGGTAAATATAACTCATTCGCTTTTACACGATCTGTAACGAGTGCACGTAATTTTAATGCTCCAAAAGGAGAGACAAGACGAACTAACGAACCTGTTTTTACGCCACGTTCTTTTGCAAGGTCTGGAGAGATTTCAACGAAAACACCAGGTACTTTCGTTTGAATACCTGTTGATTTATTTGTCATATTCCCTTCATGGAAATGCTCAAGCATACGACCGTTGTTAATGTGAAGGTCAAACTCGGCTGGAAATTCAGCTGGACGTACCCAGTCAGCAATCGCAAAACGAGCTTTTTTATCTGGGAAGTTAAATCCATCTTGGAACAGAAGTGGTGTATTCGTTCCATCAAAACTTCCCCAATGGAAACTGTTCCATCCTTCAAGCACTTCATAGTTCGCTTGCGAGAACAATGGTGATAAACTTGCCATTTCAGCAAAGATTTCACTTGGGTGGCTATAATTCCAGTTTGCACCTAGTTTATTCGCAACTTCCTGGACGATCCACCAGTCTGGTTTCGCATCTCCTAGCGTAGGAAGAACTTGATATAATCTTTGGACACGGCGCTCTGTATTTGTGAAAGTACCTTCTTTCTCAAGAGATGGCGCTGCTGGTAATACAACATCTGCATATTGAGCAGTTTTAGAAAGGAAAACATCTTGCACAACGAAGAAATCAAGGCTCGTTAACACTTCATGTACATGATTTGCATTAGAATCTACAAGAGCCATATCTTCTCCGACAAGATACATTGCTTTCATTTTTCCTTCGTCAATTGCGTGAAGCATTTCAATATTATTAAGACCTGGTTCACTATCAATTTTCACTCCGTAAGCAGTTTCAAATTTCGCACGTTCCATTTCGTTAGTAACGTGCTGATATCCTGGAAGCCATCCTGGTAAAGTACCCATATCACAAGCACCTTGTACGTTATTGTGACCTCGAAGTGGGTATGCACCTGCTCCTGGACGACGATAGTTCCCTGTTGCAAGAAGTAAGTTTGAAATCGCAGCGGAAGTATCAGAGCCACCTGTATTTTGCGTTACTCCCATCCCCCAAAGGATACATGTACCATCTGCATCACGAATCATTTCAGCCATTTGAATAAGTGTTTCTTTTGAAATACCAGTCATTTCTTCTCCATATTCAAGTGTATATTCTTTCAGGCTCTCTTTGAAATCTTCAAAGAAGTTTACATTCTCATTAATAAATTCTTGATCATGCCAACCTTGATCAATCATATATTTCGTAACAGCCATTAACCATACTTGATCTGTTCCTTGTTTTGGACTAATAAAGACATCTGATCGCTCTGCCATTTCTGTTTTACGAAGATCAGCTACAATTAACTTTTGTCCGTGTAATTTATGTGCACGTTTAATACGTGTAGCTAAAACAGGATGACCTTCTGTCGGATTACATCCTACAATAATAACAAGACCAGATTGCGCAATATCTTTAATCGTTCCTGCATCACCGCCCATACCAATTGTACGGAACAAACCATCCGTTGCTGGTGATTGGCAATAACGTGAGCAGTTATCAATATTATTCGTTTCAAATACTTGTCGGGCTAGTTTTTGAATAACGTAATTGTCTTCATTCGTAATTTTAGATGAAGAAATAAAACCGATAGCATCTTTACCATACTCTTCTTTAATCGATCCTAATTTACTTGCAACTACATTCAATGCTTCTTCCCATGTAGATTCAACAAACGTTCCATTTTTACGAATTAAAGGTTTTGTAATTCGTTCTTTAGAATTTACGAAATCCCAACCAAATTTCCCTTTTACACAAGTGGAAATTGCGTTAACTGGTGCATCTGAAGATGGCTGTACTTTAAGGATTTTACGCCCCTTCGTCCACACTTCAAACGAACAACCTACACCACAAAATGTACATACTGTTTTCGTTTTCTTCGTACGAGTATCACGCATGGCCGCTTCCACTTCTGATACCGCAAAAATACCGCTATATCCAGGCTCAACTTCTTTAATTAAATCTACCATCGGTTCAAGAATATCTGGTTTTAATCCCGTCATAAATCCAGCTTCACCGAGCATCGTTTTCTCCATTAAAGCGTTACAAGGGCAAATCGTTACACATTGACCACAGCTAACGCATGAAGAATCATTAATATTTACTCCTTCATCCCAAATAACTCGTGGGCGTTCCGCTTCCCAGTCTATCGATAACGTTTCATTTACTTGTAAGTTTTGACACACCTCAACGCATTGACCGCATGCAATACATTGATTAGGGTCATAGCGATAAAACGGATGCGTCATATCAACTTCACTTACATCTACTTTCGGTTCATAAGGATATTTTTGATGTTCGATTTCCATTAATTCTGCTGTATTATGCAGTTTACAGTTCCCATTGTTATTGTCACATACTGTACAGTATAATAAATGATTTTCTAGTAACCGATCCATCGCCTCTGTTTGTGCTTCTTTTGCGCGAACAGAAGCACGTTCAATGTCCATACCTTCCGTTGCTATCGTCGAACAAGAACGCATTAACTTTCCGTCAACTTCTACAATACAAGTGTCACATGTTTGAATAGAATCTACTTCTGGCACGTAACAAATTTGCGGATGTTCAATCCCGTTCTCATTAATCACACCCAATATCGTTGAACCAGGCTCCGCTGCATACTTTTTTCCGTCAATTGTAATATGAACCATGTTGTCATTCATGGTCTTTCCCCCTTTTTGAGAATAAAAAAACTCCACCACGAAAATATACGCACCACATTTTTGGCACGCTATTATCATGGTGGAGTAGTTTATTAGCACATCTTGCTAAAATACCAATCCATTTATTCATAAATAAAACGATAGATTCATAACAGGTCATATCACGATTCCATCTTTAACACTATAATTATAGCGTTAAATGTACAAATATACAATATAAATTTTAAACTGCGCATATGTCTGTATGTAACTATCCATAATAACCCATATAAAGTTCAACGAGGAATAAGGTGAATATATGGGTTCTTTTCGAAAATGGATAAGGGGCGAAAAATCTTTCTCTACACACGAGCAATCTGAAACTGTATTACATAAAGAAATTTCTTCCTCCATGCCGCTTAATCTTAAACACTTATCCAAATTATTTAGTGGTATTCCAGAATTAATTACACGCACTTTCCCGTTAAAAAACGGAAAAGAAGCTGCTCTTATATATATGGAAGGACTTGTAGATAAAACTGTTATTAATGTAGATATTCTTCGGCCTCTCTTATTTAAAGAATGGAATGAAGACGATTTTTGGGAATCTTCTGTTTCTATAGGGAATATTAAAAAAGTTCAGAAGTGGATAGACATTGAGCAATCTCTCTTACATGGCAAAAGTATTTTATTTATAAACGGTCAATTATCGGCTTTAGAACTAGATACACAAGCGGCGCCAAAAAGGAGCATTGAAGAACCTACAACAGAGACTTCCATAAAAAGCTCACACGAAGGATTTAATGAAGTGGCAAGTGATAGTATCGCACTTATTCGTCGCTATATTCCAAATCGCGAATTAAAAGTGAAGGAATTCACTGTTGGCGAACGAGCAACCTCTAAAGTTTTTTTACTTTATCTTGCAGATGTTGCAAACGAAGATGTTGTACAAGATATGGCATGCCGCATCGAATCAATCAAAGTAGATGCTATTCTTACTACCGGTGAATTAGAAGGATTTGTTGAAGATAATTCCTATACTCTCTTCCCACAATTGTCTATCACTGAACGTCCTGACACAACGGCACATCATATTTTGAATGGGCGAATCGCTGTTGTTGTAGATCGCTCACCAGGCGTATTAATAGGACCTATGACCTTTTCATCCTTTTTTCAGACGATAGATGATTACAGCTTCAGACCTATGATTCCATCTTTTATACGACTTCTTCGTTTCACTGGGCTATTTATTGCAATATTTGCTCCTGCTCTTTATATTGCTATGATTTCCTTCCATTATGAAGTAATTCCGCTCAAATTGTTGTTAACGATTGGAGAATCTCGAGCCAAAATTCCTTTCCCCCCCATATTAGAAGCTTTATTAATGGAATTAGTTCTCGAAATGCTCCGAGAAGCAGCGATTCGGCTTCCTGGGCCTGTTGGACAAACAATCGGCGTCGTAGGAGGAATTGTAATTGGACAAGCTGCGGTTCAAGCTGGGATTGTTAGTAACGTTATGGTTATCGTCGTATCAATTACTGCGGTTGCCTCTTTCATTATTCCTAACTTAGAAATGTCAGCAGGAATTCGGCTTCTTCGATTCCCAATGATGATAGCAGCCTCTTTATTTGGCGTCATTGGAATTATGGTTGGAATGGCAATCATTATCATCCATATTCTTTCTATGGAATCACTTGGTGTGCCATATGGTAGTCCTTTTTCTCCGTCATATGCCTCGGACTTAAAAGATACCCTTGTACGTTTCCCATGGAAAATCATGAAGAAACGGCCACTATCTCTACAATTAAAACAAAATAACCGGCAAAGCGATGTTGAGGAAAAGGAGGAGAATAAGTGACAAAACGTGCAAAGAGGGAAATCACTTTATTTCAATACATTTTAACTATTAGTGGTGTTCAAGTCGGATTCGGCGTACTTACACTCCCGCGTGAAGTTGCACAAGGGGCGAATACAGATGGCTGGATGTCTATTATTATCGGATGTGTCATTACTACTTTAGTCAGTCTATGTATTGTAAAAATTATGGAAAAACATCCAGGATATACTTTACTTGATGTGCTGATACGCTATCTTGGAAAATGGCTAGGAAGAGTAGTAATGATTTTTTGGATTTTATATGCTGTACTCGCAGCTGTTTCCTTAATTTTTTCCCTCTTATACGTTATTCACATTTGGATTTTACCTAGATCTCCTATGTCTTTAATTATGATTTTGCTATCTATTCCAATGCTTATGCTTGCATGTAAAGGAGCACTTATTATTAGTCGTTTTGCTGTTTTCACTGTCATCTTTACACTTTGGATGCCATTATTATTATTTATTCCTCTTAAAGATGGGCATTTTATATATCTACTTCCTCTTATCAAGGAAGGATGGCTACCAATTATAAACACCGTGAAATCAACTATCATTGCGTTTCTCGGATTCGAGTTTTCGTTTGTCCTTTATCCTTATTTAACTAACAAAGCATCTGCAAAAAAAGGAATCGTTATTGCGAATTTGATTACGTTATTTATTTATCTTCAAATCACGTTCGTTTCTTTTATTTATTTTAGTCCAGATGGTATAACAAAGTTTTTATGGCCGACACTTTCTCTTGTTACACCGTTTCACTTCTCATTTCTTGAGCGATTTGAAATTATCTTTTTGTCATTTTATCTCTTTATTATTTTTGATTCCTGTATTCCTTATATTTTCACTGCTTCAGATGGAATTAATCAATTACTTAACAAAAAAGGCAGTTCATTACCTATTTATTTTTTATTATTCGGATGTATTTTCATCTTATTCTTTTATATCCCTTCTTCTTATCAGATAAGTGCGTTGCGGGAATTTTGGGGAACTGCTAGTTATTTTATCGTTTTTCTATTCCCAGTGGTATTTCTCTTATACATGACACTTTATCAGCATTGGAAAAGGAGAAAAATTTAAATGAGACGTTGTATTCATTTTATTATATTTTGTTTCCTCATAATTTTTTTAGTAGGCTGTGAAGATCGGCTTGATTTAGAAAAACAATCCATCTCATTAATTTACGGTTTTGACGCAAAACCAAAAGGAAAATTAATTGTGTATCACGTAAACCCTATTTTTAATGAAGATGTAGAGAAAAAGTACGAAATTCATGAAGCGAAAGTACATACACCCCGAGAAGCAAAAGATACGTTTAACAGTTCAAGCAGCGGTTTAGTGTCCACAGAAAAGTTACAGCTCATATTGTTTAGCACAAATTTTTTAAAACAAGAAGGAGCTATGCCTTATCTGGATGTTTGGTATCGCGATCCTAAAAATACAGGAAATATGCGCATGGTTGCAGTAGATGGCCCCATTTCTTCTGTTATATATAATAATTTCAAAGATAAGCCTGCTCTTCCTGAATATTTAACAGATTTAATTAATACGAACAAACTATACAATCGGACCGTGTTTACGACATTCCATGAATTTCATAGACAAACTTTTAATAAAGGCGTAACTCCTGCTATTTCAGAAATAAAAAAAGGGAAGAAAGATGTTATTGTTACCGGTTCGGCACTATTAACTTCTCGTGGAACTTATAAGATGTCTTTAAATCGCTATGAAAGTGCCCTTCTTCTTATGGTGCAAAAGAAAGCTAATATACCCGTTTCACTTACAATGAAAATCCCCTCTAATTTAGTTGAAAGTAATAGCCATCTAAAAGATACAAAAGGCGACGATTTCATAACAATAAACGTTCTTAGTATGAATCATGATATCGATACAGACTATAGCGATAACCGCTTCAAATTTAATATTAAAATGGATTTAAAAATTGCCGTATCTGAACTTACATTCAACATGGATATAGATAAAGATAGAAAGAAATTAACTTCTCTTATTACAAAACAACTAAACAAAGATTTAAACGAATTAATCTACAAAATTCAAAAACAGCAACTCGATCCATTCGGATTTGGTGATTATGCGAGAGCATTTCACTATAAAGAATGGAAACAAGTTGAAGATGATTGGCCACGTGCCTTTTCAAAAGCTAATGTGAAAGTAGCACCAACTATTAAAATTTTAGAAAATGGGATTATTAAATAGAAAAAACACGCTACTTGCTCTTATACGTTTAAAGAGCAAGTAGCGTGTTATCATTTTTTATTTTGAAGCTTATGCAGTTACGCTTCTGTTTCTGGTTCTTCGTTTTCCGCTTGTTCCAACCTTTGCTGCTCCGCAAGTTCAGCTGAAATCATTCCATAATAAATTTCTGGATATAATCCAAATATTTGATATACACTTCCTAAAAACGGCATCAGAATCCCTCTTTTCTAAAGTTGTATTGCCACTTTTAAGGATTCCCTTTTCATTCATTATACATTCGTTTTTGGCGTTTCTTCTTCATCTTGAACACTTAATAAATTTTGCCATTTTTTATACGGAGCGCTATTTGGATCTACATATCCTTTTGCATGCGAGCGATCCCACAATTGTTTAATAAACATTTCTTTCTCTTTCTTTGCCACCATATCGGCACCTGTACCGTAATAGTTCTGGAAATACAACTCGATTTCATCAAGGAATAGTCTTAATAATTCATCTGATGTTTCTTCTAACGTCGGATCATACTTCGCTTCACGGTCATACATTAAAATCATGTCTAAAAGATTGTGGACATGTTCTTTTCTAAGCCATCTTACATCTTGGGCTCCTAATACGAACGGATGTGTATATAAATGTCCACCTTGTATCATCGCCTTTTCTTGCTCTTCTTCAAATCGTGACAAGATGTTTTCATAAATAAACGGATTATGAAGCAATGCTCTGTGTAATTTATAACTTTCGCTTGAAATATTTTTCCCCATCGACTGAATTAAAAAGCTACGTCCCACACCGTTATATTGATACACAAACTGTCCATCAACAGCAACTAAACTAATCCAGCGATACATATATGCGTATAGTAATGCACGATTACATTTATCATAATCTAATTTTGTTTGAGTCGCGTTTAAATCTGGCATAAAGGCTGGTAAGTGCCAATACTTATCTAAATGCGGCGTTAAACTAGATTTTTTACTATTTAATTTGTTTACACGGCGATAATACGATTGGAAATAGTCACCTTTATCATTCATAAATCCGTTTGAAATATGTCCTGATGATAATTTAGGAAAGTCTTGCAGCGATAAGCCGTAATGTGCTCGATAACAGATCACTTCAAATGGCGAAAAGGCTTCATGTACTGTATCTTTTTCTTTAAACATTTCTTGAATTAATTCCTCTTGCAGCTCTTTCTTTAAAGAAGGATGTATACCCCAATATTGTAATTCCCTATGATGAGCAACTTTCGGAACGAATGGACTCGCTAAATGGAACAGGTCTTCAATTTTTTCACGAACGTATTCATCGCGATCACGTTTCTTATAATCCGCTTCTTTTCGCAACGCCTCAATGATATTCAGTTCTAATTTATCACGATAGCGTACTTGCAGTTCGTCATAACAATAGCTCAGTATATGTTCTCGGTAGAAATCCTCTACCTTTTTCGACTGAATCTCTTCTGTTTTCGCATCACGACAATATTCCCCGTACAAACTCATATAAATTTCCGCTGATATATCTTTCGGTAGTACACCTAAATTTAAATGTTGCTGCATATCTTGCCATATCTTTTCTTGCAGCTGTTCCTCAGCTAATACATATACATTCGTCGGGTTTGTTTTCCCTTCAAATTCCTTACTGCGCTTTTGGATTTCAAACAATAAATTTTCACGTGTTTCATGTAAATTATCAAAAAACCTTTCCCAATATTGAATCATTTTATTAACTGTTTGATATAGCGATTGATACACAAGTTCTAATAGCATTTCTTTTCGATATTCATTTAATTTGTGTACATATTGCGTTACGATGTCTTCAAATTCTCTTTTGAATAAACGTTGCTGATTATTAATCATTTTTCCAAACCAGCCTTGTTGTTGAGCAATTTCTACTCGGCGTACAGCCGTTACCGTTCCATCGATATTACCCACATTAAATTTTTTATCGTAGTTTTGAATTACATTACGCTTTTGTTCATTATTTTCATGTAGTCGATTCATTTTTTCTACTAACTGCTTTCGAATTTCATATAACATAAAACGTGCTGCTACTGGGTGAACTGGATCTGTTTTCTTTAAAAACCATGTATTTAGTTGATAGGACTGCCCTTCAGAACCACTTGGTGAAAAGCGGTCTGATTCAATCATGTCATATAAAAGTGTCGTTACATGTTCATGTACACGGCTCGGAATCGCATACGCATATAAACGCACCGCATGATCCACTCTTGCCACTTCACCTTTCATTTGTTCCATCATTTTCAGCTTCGCAGCTGAAATTTTACACTCATGTTGCAGACGATTTAATTCCTCATCTTTTTGCACCGTGCGTTGTACATAACTTTCTACAGCTTCTAAAAACAGTTTTGATTTCGCAACTCCGAGCTTACCACCCTCTGCTCCTTCACGCGTTTCATTGTACATTTGTCTATAGAAAATATGAGCTTGCTCTGGACGGGTAGCAAGATGTTCCAAGTCCTCTAAATAACTTTTACCTCTCTCCGGCTTTTCACGCTGCATCCCACGTTTTACATCTTGGTCATATCTTTGCTTCTTCTCTTGAAACAGTTGATCTAAATGAAGCCACGATTCATCTAAACCTTGCACAGCCCATTTTAAAGCACAATATTTTAACACATGCTCATACGGATAAATGAGTTTTGCCGTTCCTGCCCCGCAATATCGTCCTTTTCCGCTTGATTCTGCTAATTGCTGAATTTGATTGTCTTCCTGTGCAAAATGATTTGTAGACATCGGGCTAAATAACTGTAAATAAATTGTATTTGCCATTTGCTCCATATAATCTGATAAATTGTGCAAATGGTGTCCATGTAGGTTTTCGTAGTCGTATAAGAAACAATAATTGTACGGTAAATGATGTTGTTTAATTGTATGATTCGTTCTTCCGTCTTCATCTACTTGATCAGGGCGATACTCTAATTCAATTGTTACCCCGCCGCGTTTTGATAATTCTCCAGTAGAACCGAGCGTAATAGCATGTAATTCTTTTAACGATGCATATCCGTTTGCTTGCACCGTCTCAAACTCTTTCGCACTAACTGTTCTCGTCTTTACTAAAACATCAGGCATTAAAAACGCACCGCGTATTAAAATGTTATGATGCTGCAATTTTTTCCGAAGCATTTCACGTAAATATAATGCAATTTGTAGAAACATCCCCGAACCTGTTCCGCCTGCTAGTGATGTTACTATAATGACACGCACACCATATTCTGTTTGATCACTTGTAACTGGAAAAATTTTCTCGATTTCTTGCCAAAAAGAGGTCAATTTATCTTCTTTCATCGCAGCACGTAACGCTAAACGTGAAATGACACGTAACTGTCCTGCTCCTTCTGTTAATGGTTTATCAAGTATAGTCGGATCCATCGGAAACCACTCTGGAATCGTTGGATCTCCCGCAATATACTCCCTAGGCGTTTTACTAGAACTTGTTTGTGTCTTAAACTTTCGAATATGATCAAATTTACTCAAAGTATTCACATCTGTATCAAATACGTGCATTGCTACCTTTTTTCGGCGCTCTTCAGGCAGTTTTCCATATATTTGATGCGTCACAGTACTACCGATTCCACCTAAACCAATTAATATTGTTGGAACTTGTAATGTCATGTGAACCACCTTCCTATTCTTGCTTGTTTGAAAAAAGGGAAAGAGAATCAATACTCCATCCCCTTCTTTTCCCTATCTACTATTCACATTCGTATTTGTAAATCTCCTTACCATATCCTCTATCAATTAGTAAAAGTTCATTTGGATATAGTGTCTTATGCTCCATTCCTACTTCTTCCTCTGTTATAAACATCCCATCAATAATCATTCCTACTACTTGTGACTCTTTCGCTACAAAGACAGATTTCGAACCTTTCTTGGCTATAAACGTAACGGATTGCACAGTTTTTCTTTCTGCTCGAAATGGGATACCAAAATAATGTTTCCACCATTTATTTCGAAGTAATTCTGGTTCAGATTGATATAACCAATCTTTCGCTACTTCTTGATCCCATTCGTAATACAATAGCGCTTTCCGGTGAAATCTTGGACGAACAATCCATCCTAAAACGATTATGCCTACTACTAGCAGCAATAAAGTGATAGGAATGACAAACTTAAAAATAAGCGCATACTTTTCATAAAACGGCGCACTTTGAATATGGAGTGATATTTGCTTCTTTACTTCTTGTAATTTCGCATCTTGTATAACGATGGTAGCTTCTACGGTGCCAGTATCTGTGAAATTGAATGTGTCGGAGTAATAAGGACGAGGATAAACGTAAATTTGATTACCACGTTGTTTTATTTCATAGTTGATTGATTGTTTAGATGTGACACCAGTAGATTTTAATAGTTTCTTTACAGCCCCTTCTGTCATCGGCTTACCATCTAACTTTGGTTGTAAAATAAACGGTTTACTATTCTCTAAATTCGTTACTTTTTCTTCATAATCTTTCGTAACAGTTTGAAGTGATAATTTTGGCTTTTCTGTTGTTTCAATTTTGAATTCTTTCGTCTGTCTGTAAAATCCCTTTATATTCATATGAACTTTTCCACGTACTAACCCTTTACCAATCTTCGTTTCGTAATAAAACACATGCCTCTTATCGTTCCACTTCATCGGATATTGTTTTCCGTCTATTTCTACTTCTGCTTGAAAGTAAGAAGACTGAATTGGTAACTCAGTAGGCTTTGCTTCAATAACAGCAGTAACACCTTCGTACATTTGTTCAACATTTTTTTGACTATTATCATCTTTGTCATAAGTAGAAACCGTATAGTTAAGCGCTGGTTCAACAAGTACTTGCAATTCTTCTTTCTCAATATCCCGATCCACTTCTATCGTATATGTTCCTGGTTTAATGACTTCCTGATTTTCCGTGCTTATATGAACTATATTTCCGAATAATTTCGCTTCTCCGGGTGCATGTATGGAAAAAGAAGACTGTAACTGTAATGGTTTCGAAATTTGTGTGACCTGATAATTAGACAGCGAAGGCGATTGTCGTACAAGCGTCATACGCTTTAATGGGAACGGCGTTGTAATCTCTACTTTCTTTCCTACTACTTTCGTTTTTACAATCGATTCAACGGAGGAGAATGGATCACGATTCGCAACTAATGCTGCCACTTGATTTACACTTTTTACAATGCCATCCTCTCCGCTTGACGGCATCGTAACTCCGTTTATCTCTTTCTTCCATATTTCCTTGAACGTATTTAGTTGTTCTTTTTCTTGTTGTCCTAAATCTTCTTCCATCGTAATTAAGACTGGATGTAACGATATCTTTTTTGCATCCATTTCTTTCTTAAACTGGGCTAATTTCTGTGTAATTTGTTCTTTTCCGCCAACTTTATCTTTTTCTAGATCATTAAATGCCCCGTCAGTTAATACAATAAGCCAAAATTCACGTTTTCCATCTATATCTGCTTCCTTTTTTATAGATTGCATCGCCGTCTCTACTGCGCTAAAAGGAGTATTTAAATACGTTTTCCACGCTCCAATTCCTTCAATTTCTGTTTGCCTTTTATCCTTCGTTAACGAAATGTTTAACGGATTATTCGGCTTGCTCATTGGAACATAAGAAAATGTATCTTTTTCATCTAATAGCGCAACTAAACTTTGCAAAGCGTAATTGGCATATTTCCAGCGATCGTTATTTCTCATGCTGCCCGAATCATCATATACAAGTGAAACGACCCTTTCCTTTGCCTCCTCTCCTTTTGCAAAAGTCCAATAAGGATGTAACCATATAAATAGAAACAACATGAATGTGGCACAAATTCGAATTTTCATGATGAGGCTTCGCCACCTTTGTAGACAAATTCCTATGTTTAAATTTATGAGAGGAAACAAGATATATGACTTGTATTTTAGGACAACTAACCCACCATAACTTTATTATGTAAACATATATATACACTTGGTAATATTCTTTATAGCATTTTCTATCCAATTATATAAGCAAAAAAGCCTGTCTAAGCTTCATACTTAAAACAGACTTTTCCTACTTTTCATATTAAAAACACACAACAAAAAGTTTGATTTTTCAATTAGCACATTACTTCAATTGTAAATCCACCAGGTGCTTCAACGTAAAATGTATATGCATGGGCATGCTTAGGAGGCTCCACCAAAAATCCATCTTTCTTCAATCTTTGATTTATCTTATCTACTTGTTCTTCACTTCCTTGTGGAAATCCTACATGAAATGTTTTTGGATACTGAACTTCTTTTCCCTTCATTAAAGTTAGTATAAATCCATCATTATCACGCATAACTACAAAGGCATTCCCCCTTGTTCCACTACAAATTAAACCAAAATACCTCTCTAAAAACTCTCTAGATGCTGTTACATCTGTAACTGTTAAATTAAGATGTTTAATTCCCAATCCTCCACCTTCTTTCTCAATTTTCTAATATTTTATCATACAAATAAAAAACACGCCTTTCACAGCGTGTTTCATTGCTTCACATATACTTCAACAATTGGATTATCTTTGTTATCTGCATGTAAGCGTATATTCGCTTCACTCGTATTATAAATGCTGGCTAATAGCATAATTGTTAACAAATTAGGAGTCTTAGCATCACTTCCGTATTTTCTTTCAAGCGCTTCTTTATATTCAAACTCTAAATCCCCCTGTATATATGTATACACTTCAAATCCATCCTCTAAATTGCAAACTACTGTATCAATAATATCCGCTCCTACTTGTTTCTTCATTTCATCTCGCAATGCTTCTATAAATTCTTTCCACGGTACTTCGTATGTTTGAAACTGATCTGTAGATTTCATTGCCTTTCCCTCCTTACTATATCCTTTCTCTATATTTCCCCTTTCATATAACAATTATGATAGGTAGGTCATTCGTACAAGCCGCACTTGTCCCCCTTACATATCGTATTACTGTAAGGGGGAAGGAGGACAGAACATGC
Source organism: Bacillus sp. D48C (assembly GCF_053345735.1). NCBI lineage: Bacteria > Bacillati > Bacillota > Bacilli > Caryophanales > Bacillaceae > Bacillus > Bacillus sp. D48C. The sequence continues at coordinate 121,705 of NZ_JBKFAQ010000006.1, read as the reverse complement.
ATAGACAAAGATGTTATGATACGTGCCGACGTTATTTCGGTAAAGTTGTTCGAATTGAAGATCGCGATGGTCGCATTCATTTAGGCAAAATAATCGATGTGACAAATGAATCTGTATGGATCGAACCAATGCAACAGCGCTCATCTTTTGATACAGGATTCGGATACTATGACGCATATGCAAACGGTGGTTGTGATCTTTGCGGCGGCATTAGCAGGTGTGATAGTTGCGGATTTGGTTGCGGTGGTGGATTCAGTAGCTGTGGATGTGGCGGTCGTGGTTGCGGTAATTGTGGTGGCGGCGGCTGTGGTGGCGGTTGTGGCTGGGGCGTTGAACTTGGATTTGGTTTCATCTTCGGAATTACTTTAGCTGCATTATTTTTCATTTAACATAGTAAAGAGTTGACTACCTTTAGCCAACTCTTTTTCTTTATTTTTCACATATAAAAATACGATGCCCTAAAATATGTTGGTACATAAGCCGTACATTTTCATGCTGTACCCATGCCTCATATAACTCATTCGGAATATATGTTGATACATTCCATTCCGGCTCTTCTATATAGCTAGATATCGTTTCTGCAATTGTACCACCGCCAGCAATTGTAATTTTTTTGAAATTTGCTTTCTGAAATAGTTGTACCCACTCATTCTCAGTTAATAATTCTTTCATGCCATATAATTGGGCAATTTTTTCTTCCTCACTCTTCTCAATATGTGTATTAATAATCATTTCAATGACAACAAGCTTACCATCCTTCTGTAATACACGATAGCACTCTGATATAACCCTTTCTTTATCTGTAAAAGCGAGTATCGATTCCCCAAGCACAAACTCAAATGAATCATTTAAACAAGGTAATCGCTCTGCATCACCTTGAATCAATTGTACATTCAATCTTTCAAACAACCATCTATCTTTCGCTTTTTGAATCATAATTTCATTCTTTTCAACCGCTGTTACTTTATAACCGAATTCTTTTGTCATGTAAGCCGCTGTTTTCCCTGTACCACAACCTATCTCAAGGACATCCGCTCCTTGTCTAAGAGGCAGTTGTGCTAGCAATTGTTTTGTTAACGTAAAACCACCAGGATGAGCACTTCCTATTCCGTAATAAGCTAAGAAATCGATGTAAGTATTTCGTTCCATGGGATTCTCCCTTTTTTATTTTATATATTCAAGGAAGAATGAAAAGTGCATAAAAAAAGGGCGCATCACGCGCCCCCTCAGCTTATTTTTCCTCACCGATATATGCCCATTTGTAGCTGTAATCTCCACCAACTGGGTGGTGAACAATTCCTTTTACTTTTGCTCTTTGAACAATTGCATCACCACGTTGATATAATGGTGCAATTGCTGCATCTTCCAGTAACATTTTCTCCGCTTTCAGTAAGCTATCCCAACGATCTTTCGTTTTCGTTAATAGCTCGCCTTTACCTTTTTGCACAATTTCATCATATTTAGGATTTGAATATCCTGTTTGGTTATGAGGCCCATTTGTAACGAACATATCAATGAACGTCATTGGATCTAAGTAGTCAGGGCCCCAACCAGCGTAAGATAAATCATAATCTAGATCTGATTCTAATTTTAACTTTTGTTTAAATGGCTGGTTTTTCAAATTCACTGTTAAGCCTGGTAAGTTTTTCTCAAGTTCTCCTTTTAAGAACTCTCCTACTTTTTTCGCACCATCACCATCATAGTTTAATAGTTCTACTGTAATTGCATCTTTTCCAAGTTCTTTTTTCGCTTTTTCCCAATGCTCTTTTGCCTTTTTCACATCTGTTTTTAAAATATCTCCATTTTCTTTACGGAAGTCTTTTCCATCTGGGCTCTTAGCAAATTCTTTTGGTACTAAGTAATCTGCAGGTGTAGAACCATCATTTAAAATTACATTCGTTAAGCCTTTTTTATCATACGCTTTTGCAATCGCTAAACGTAAATCTTTGCTCTTTAGCACTGTATCTTGCCCACCACGTTTTTGGTTTAAGCGTAAGAAGTACGTTGACGGTGTTTTTTGTGTAAAGAAATCGGGGCTTGATTTATATTTGTCAACAAATTCAGATGTAAGTCCTGAGCGATCAATTTGTCCACTTTCATATAAATTGACACGTGTACCGCTATCTTTTACCACATTAAAGTTAATTTCTTCCAACTTAACTGTTTTATTATCCCAGTATTGTGCATTTTTCTTTAACTTCCAACCTTCTTCATGTTTCCAGTCTGTTAATGTAAATGGTCCGTTGTATAACGTTGTATCTGCTTCTAAACCGTACTTTTCTCCTTTTTCTTTTACAAACTTCTCGTTTAATGGATAAAATGTTCCAAATGAAGTTAATTCTACAAAGTAAGGAACTGGATTTTCTAATTCTACTTCTAACGTATAGTCATCTACAGCTTTTACTCCTAACGTATCTAGCTCAGCTTTTCCTTCATTAATCGCTTGTGCATTTTTTAAATCAAACATAATGTATGCATATTCTGCTGCTGTATTTTTATCTACCGCACGTTTCCAAGAGAATACGAAATCTTTTGCTGTTACAGGCTCTCCATTTGACCATTTTGCATTTTTATTCAATGTAAATGTATATTTTTTACCATCATCACTCTTTTTATATGATTCAGCAACCCCTGGTGTTGCTTTATTATCTTTATCAAGTCTATACAAACCTTCCATTACGTTGTTTAAAGCGAGAAACGATACTTGGTCTGTCGCTTTAGCAGAGTCCATAGATGGAATCTCTTGAGACTCTGTTAAATTAAGCACTTGCTTCGCCGCTAGCTTTCCGCCTTCTTTTTCACTGCTTTTTGGTGTTGTGCTTGCTTTATCTTTTTCCCCAGATCCAGAGCAAGCTGTTAATGCCATACTCATTACTAAAACTGGTGCTACTACCGCTGTTAATTTTTTCATCTTTTTTCTCTTCATTTTTGTACCCTCCCCAATTATATGTACGCTATTAACATTTAGAGATTCCCTACTAACTTTCGTTATCAGAAAATTCTTATTAATTAATATTCTACTGTTTTTTCTAGTTTTGTAAAGTATTTTTGTAAATTTTCTAAAAATTTATTTTTTTATGATAGTAACTTGTTGTTTTAACTACTATATGAATTATCCCCCGTCTACTATATGTAAACATCCATTCCCTTATTCCACTCTATTACTACGTTCTATATTTTTCTTATTAGCATGAGGTCTCTTACTATCATTCATCTTTCTTACTACTTACTGACCTCTCTAATTTCCTCGGATAGAACCTTCTTTATTACCTATCCGATTCTCAATAGGCTAACGAGATTTATTCCCTTATACATACTAAAAAGCATTTCACTTTATTTTTTCCGCCATCCTCAGTTACATACGCCCACTTAAAGCTATATTCTGAACTGATGTTATGTTTCACAATTCCTTTTACATTCGGTTTCATTACGTACGATCTTCCTGTTTGATATAAAGGAACTAACCCTGCATCTTCTTCAAGGAATAATTTCTCAGCTTTCCCTAACGTTTCCCAGCGTTTTTTCGCATCACTCATTAATTCATTACCTGCTTTTCCTACCATTTCATCGTATTTTGGATTTGAATAACTCATTTGGTTGTACGGGCTCTTCGATTCAAACATATCAATAAATGTCATTGGATCCGCATAGTCTGGACTCCAACCTGCATAAGAAATTTCATAATCTTGCGCAGTTTCTAATTTTAATTTTTGTTTGAACGGCTGAATTTTTGTATTAATTGTTACACCTTTTAAATTTTTCTCAATTTGATCTTTTACATAGTCAGCAATCTTTTTCGCAGTTCCATCATCATAGCTTAGCAATTCAATTGTAACTTGATCTTTTCCAAGTTCTTTTTCCGCTGCTTCCCAAGCTGCTGCACCTTTTTTCGGATCATATTTTAGACCATTTTTAAATGCACCTTGGTAATCTTTACCACAAGGACCTGTCGCAAGCCCTTTTGGTACTAATTGATCTGTTGCTTTTGAACCGTTATTTAAAATAACGTTCGCTAAGCCTTTTTTATCAACTGATAATGCAATTGCTTCACGAAGTTTTTTGCTCTTTAAAGGCGTATCTTGTCCGTTACGTTTTTGATTTAAACGTAAGAAGAATGTACTTGATTCCGCATACTCACCATATTCTTCTTTGTTCGATTTATATTTATCTACAAACTCTCCTGATAGTAATGTAAAATCAATTGATCCTGTATCATATAAGTTTACTTTCGTTGCAACCTCTTTTACTACACTATAGTTAATTTCTTCTAATTTCACAGTCTTTTTATCCCAGTACTTATCATTTTTCTTTAGCTGCCAACCTTGTTCATGTTTCCATGAAGACATAACGAACGGTCCGTTATACAACGTTGTATCTGCTTCTAAACCGAACTTATCTCCTTTTTCTTTTACGAACTTTTCATTTAAAGGATAGTACGATGGGAATGCCATTAAATTCAAGAAATACGGTACTGGCTTTTCTAATTCTACTTCTAGTGTATAATCATCTACCGCTTTTGCTCCTAAATCTGTTAGAGGTTTTTCACCTTTATTAATTGCTTCTGCATTTTTAATATAGAAAGCGATAAACACATATTCTGCCGCTGTATTTTTATCAAGTAAGCGTTGCCATCCATATACGAAATCTTTCGCTGTTACAGGATCACCGTTTGACCATTTTGCATCTTTACGTAGTTTAAATGTATATTTTTTGCCATCCTCGCTTTTCGTACTAGACTCTGCCGCAGCAGGAATTGACTTATTATCTTTATCAAGGCGATATAGGCCTTCCATCGTGTTCCCTAAAATTTGCGCACCTAATGTATCAGTAGATTTAGAAGTATCCATCGTCGGAATTTCTTGGTTTTCCGTACGATTTAATACTTGTTTCGCTGCATATTTAATATCAGATTTTTTTCTTCCCCACTATTTGATGTAGTAGTCGTTTTCTTTTCCCCACCTGATCCAGAACATGCTGTCAATGCAACACTCATCGCTAAAACTGGTATTACAACTGCCGTTAACTTTTTCATTTTTTTCTCTTCATTTTTGTACCCTCCCTAATTATATGTACATTACCAACCCTTGAGAGACCCCTTACTAAAGACTTTTTTTTAGAAGATTACAACTAATGTCATTCTACTCTTTTTTCCGTAATTGCAAATAGGTTTATTTTAAATATTCTGTTTTTTATTTAGTAGGATTTATCTTCTATCTACTATATGTACATACTATACACCTTATTCTCCTCTATTTAACCATACTAAAAATTAGTATTTTAAGCTCACAAAAAAAGCATTTAAAAGTAGCTAAGCCACTTTTAAATGCTTTTTCAACTCTATTATTTTTCAGTAACATATGCCCACTTATAGCTGTATTCTGGGCTAATATTATGCTTAACAACACCTTTTACATGCGGTTTCATAACATAAGATCTAGCACTTTGATATAAAGGTACAAGAGCTACATCTTCTTGAAGAAGTAGTTTCTCTGCTTTTCCTAGTTCCTCCCAGCGTTTCTTCGCATCACTCATTAATTCCCCACCAGCTTTTTTAATTATTTCATCATATTTCTGATCAGAGAAACTCATTTGGTTATGAGAGTGCTTACTTTCAAACATATCTAAATATGTCATTGGATCCGCATAATCTGGGCTCCATCCACCATATGAAATATCATAATCTTGATCTGATTCTAATTTAAGTTTTTGTTTAAACGGCTGCAGTTTAATATTTACTGTTACACCTTTTAAGTTTTTCTCAATTTGATCTTTTACATATTCCCCAACTTTTTTCGCATTACCAGTATCATAGTTTAAAAACTCAATTGTAACTTGATCTTTTCCAAGTTCTTTTTTCGCTTCTTCCCATGCAGCAGCTGCTTTTTTCGCATCTGGTTTAATACCGTTTTTAAACGTTTCTTGGAAGTCTTTCCCATCAGGTCCAGCTGCTAAGCCTTTCGGCACTAAATAATCTGCAGGTTTTGACCCATCATTTAAAATAACATTTGTTAAATTCTTTTTATCAATTGATAGCGCAATTGCTTCACGTAATTTCTTGCTCTTTAATGGTGTATCTTGTCCACCACGTTTCTGGTTTAAACGTATAAAGAACGTACTTGGTTCGTTATACACCCCATATTCCTCTTTATTATTTCTATATTTGTCAACAAATTCACCTGTTAATAAGGAGAAATCAATTTGACCACTATCATATAAATTCACATTAGTTGCTGGCTCTTTTACAACACTATAGTTAATTTCATCTAATTTCACAGTCTTTTTATCCCAATATTGATCATTCTTCTTCAGTTTCCAACCTTGCTCATGCTTCCAATCAGTAAGAACGAACGGTCCATTATATACAGTTGTATCAGATTCTAAACCGTATTTATCCCCTTTTTCTTTTACAAATTTCTCATTTAATGGATAGTACGATGGGAATGCTACTAAGTTTAAGAAGTATGGTACTGCTTGTTCTAATTCAACTTCTAAAGTAAGGTCATCTACTGCTTTAACTCCTAGTTCTGTTACAGGTTTTTCACCTTTATTAACCGCTTCTGCATTTTTAATTGGGAATGCAATGAATGCATACTCAGCAGCTGTTTTTGGATCTAATAAACGTTGCCATGCAAATACGAAATCTTTCGCTGTTACAGGATCACCATTTGACCATTTTGCATCTTTACGTAATTTAAATGTATATTTTTTACCATCCTCACTCTTCGTGCTTGATTCTGCCGCAGCTGGGATTGGTTTATTCTCTTTATCTAAACGGTATAAGCCTTCCATTGTGTTCCCTAAAATTTGAGAGCCCAAAGTATCTGTACTCTTCGACGTATCCATTGTTGGAATTTCCTGATTTTCTGTTTTATTGAACACTTGTTTCGTTGCTAATTTTTCCCCTGACTTACTATCTCCACCAGAGCTAGAATTTGTGCTTGTCTTCTTATCTCCACCTGATGTAGAACATGCTGTTAACGCCATGCTCATTGCTAAAACCGGTGCTACAACTGCTGTTAGTTTTTTCATTTGTTTCTTTTTCATTTTCTGTACCCTCCCTAATTCTAAACGATAGCTATTCAAGAATTTTCTGATAATTCTGTTTTTCTCTATATATTTATCAGACGATTCTTACTACTTCTTATTCTACTAATTTTTTAAAATTTGTAAAGTATTATTATTGAAAATTTTTAAAAAATTATTTTCTTACAGTAATATTCATAAAAATTCCATATGATCTTCAAATTCTATTTCTCTTTCATATAAATGTACCACTTTAATGGTATTTATCATATTTACACATTAAATATCTATGAGCTCTTGTTAATAAATAATGTATATTTTTAGAAACTCCTTTCCTACAAAAATAAAAAAAGTCAGCAAAACTGACTTTTTACCCGGCTATTTTTTCTCTTTTCATTTCCTCTATTACTTTCGTATACTTCTCATCATCAAATTCATTTTCACTTTTTGCAACAACTACAGTTGCAATACCGTTACCAATTAAATTAACGATAGCACGTGCTTCTGACATGAAACGATCTACACCAAGTAATAGCGCTAAACCTTCTAATGGGATAACATTCATTGCAGATAAAGTAGATGCTAGCACAATAAAACCTCCACCAGTTACTGCTGCTGCACCTTTAGATGTAACTAATAAAATAGCTATTATAGTTAATTGTTGACCTAGTGAAAGATCGACATGAAAGACTTGAGCTAAAAATATAGTAGCCATCGATAAATAAATTGTCGTTCCATCTAAATTAAATGAGTATCCTGTCGGAATGACTAAACCTACTACTGGCTTCGAACATCCCAAGTCTTCCATCTTTGTCATCATTCGCGGCAGTACTGATTCTGATGACGATGTCCCGAGAACAATGAGTAATTCTTCTTTAATGTGAGCTAAATATTTCCACAAACTAAATTTGTACAGTTTACAAATAAAATTTAAAACAATAAAAACAAATAATGCCATTGTCGCATATACACAAATCATTAATTTGCCAAGTGGTATGAGCGTGCTTAAACCATACTTCCCAATTGTAAATGCCATCCCACCGAATGCTCCAACCGGTGCTAATTTCATTACAATTGATAAAATGTTAAAAAATACTTTCGATAATCTTTCAAAAAAGTCAATAACCGGTTGTCCATTTTTCCCTAACATCGTTAACCCTGCGCCGAATAAAATGGAGAAGAACAGAACTTGTAAAATATCACCTTTGGCGAATGCTTCAAACATGTTAGACGGCACGATATGTAAAAAGAAATCCATCCATTTCATTTCTTGTCCGCTTTGTACATATTGCGAAACATCTCCGCCCTTTAGTTTTGAGGGATCTAATCCGTCTCCAGGACGCACAACATTCGCTACGATGATACCAATAATTAAAGCCGCTGTTGTAACAATTTCAAAATATAATAGTGCCTTCCCACCAACACGGCCTACCTTTTTCATACTTCCCATACTTGCAATACCGAGCACAATTGTTAAAAAGATAATCGGTGCAATAACCATTTTAATCATATTGATGAATGTTTCACCAATTGGCTTCATTTGTTGTCCAACACTCGGCCAAATTGCCCCTACTGCAATACCACAAATAATGGCCACAATAACTTGGAATGTTAAATTCTTTGCAATTCTCATTTTTGCTACTCCCCTGTATTTTCATTTCTCCCAAACTATTTTAAGCAATAACATTTATTCTATGTGATAGCCCCCTTGCTATTTAACTTAAACCACAATTTTATGTTACACTATTATCTTTAATTTGAAAATAGTATATAACATTTAAGAATAAATGACATACTATTATACACAATAAAAAGCAGACATTACGTCTGCTTTAATTCTCCTCAATTTGCTTTTCACTTAACCCTAGATGTGTTCTAAGAGTATTACTCAAACTCTGCAAATCTTTTTTATTAGGATTATAATAATATACACGTTGCCCATTTGGACCATTAGGTAAATATAAATCATCACCAGCTAGTTGTATTTTTTCAACTGAACCGTTTAAACCGTATTTATAAAAAGATAAAATATCATCCATTACTAAGTTTGTTTTAAAATCGTCGTCAACTGCCTCAACTATTTTTTCTAGCTTCGTAATCGATCCTACACTTTTTAATTTACTTAAAATCGATTCAATAACAAGTTGTTGCCTCTGCCCTCTCATCGCATCACTATCAATATGGCGCGTTCTTGCTAGTGCAAGTGCTTCTTCCCCATTTAATTTTTGCAATCCTTTTTTCAAATGAATCGCATCAGGTTCATCTTTACTATTTTGCTCCGTAAATTCAACTGGGACATCTACTTCAATACCATCTAACCCATCAACAATTTTAGTAAAGGAACCAAAATTAAATTTCACAAAATAATCAACGGGCACTTGTAACAATTTTTCTACCGCTTCCACAGAAGCTTGCGGTCCTCCATCTTTACCATTTTTAACGAAACCACTTCCATATGCATGGGTTATTTTATCTTTTTTCTTTTCAACTGGAACGTATGTATATGTATCACGCGGTATGCTCGTTAATTTCACTGTTTTATCGTCTTTATTAAAAGTCGCTAACAATAATGCATCTGTATGAAATGCACCATTATACTCCTTTTGTCGTTCTTGATTTTCATCAATTCCCATAATTAAAAGTGAAACATGATTTGCAATTGGCTTTACAGATTTCTCACGTAAATTGGATTTTTCACCTCGTGCTAAATTCAAATTAGATTTTTGTACGAGACTAGAAGTTTTCATATATACATAGGCTCCATAGCCAATTCCACCAAATAGCAATACCGCTAGTAGTAAACTTATTATCGTTTTCTTTTTATATTTTTGCTTATTTTTCTCTTCTCTTAAAGATGAATGATTCCCCATTTACTCTCCTCCTGTTTCTATTCATCCAATATGTTTTTCATATTTAGCGCTATCCTTTTGAAACATACTTTCTTTCAATCCCTTATCTATTTGTATCCATTCTGTCGTAAGTGAATATTGAATCAAGCCTTCTTGAAAACTAAGAAATTTCAACATAATCCCTGTATTTTTCTCCACAACCATTTCGAATTTCCCTCTTAAATCTTCAGAGGTGCTAACAGGCATCTCTATATTGATGACTCCTTCAATTTTGTAACAATCTAATCCAAGATATTTCGTTTCTTTATAATTCCAATCTTTATATCGAATTAACAAATCTGCGAATTCTGATTGAATACTATATTTCGCTAGTCCTACATATTCATCATCATATCGCTTTTTTTCACCTGATTTTCTCAATAACCTTTCCGTAGGATTTAACTTTAATAATTCATTGTTTCTTTCTTTCGGGTTCCATTTTGTCTCTTTATAGGTATACTTCTCATCATCAAACTCTTTTTTCTTGCCCTCGTTATATATAATTGTTCGTTTTTTCGCTAGTTTATCTTCTTTCGAAGAGATACCTCTTTGTTTTTCCGTATCAATTGCATACTTATATGTTGTAGCAATTCTTGATGAGCTAGAATATTCCTCAAATTGTCCTGAACTATTTTTAAAATAATCAATAGAATCTAGCATCTTTTGATGAATCTTTTCTTTATCTGGATAATGTACATTTGATTTTATTTCTTCTTCATTTTCATAATCAGAAAACGCTTTTTTCTTTACATATTCAAATACTCCACCGTTTTGCGCAAAACTTTGTATAGAAAACTCAGACATAGATACCACTGAAAGTATACAAACCGCTGCACTAATTATCATCATATGGATTTTGTAACTCTTCTTTTTTACCTGAAGATTATGTAGTGTACCATTAATCTTCTCATTTAACTCTGGAGGTACTATAACATTTTCATTTTTTATTCTCTTTTTTAATTTCTCATCAAATAATTTTTCACTATCCACCCTTTACACCCCCTATTCCATCTTTAATCGTTTTTGTAGTTGTTCCCTCGCACGCGATAATCTTGATTTCACTGTTCCTTTCGGTATTTCTAACAGCTTCGCAATACTATCTTGATTCATATCTTCATAGTAATAAAGCACCGTAACAGCTCTTAATTCTTCATGTAACGATTGAATCGCATTATACAAATCTATATCTTCATACTGATCACACGCACTCATATTGTAATCATTCTCTTCTGTCACAATTACATTTTTATACGCTCTAATAATATTGTTACACTCATTCATTAAAATTCGAATTAACCAAGTTTGAAAAAACTCTTCTTTTTTTAGTTTTTTTATATTTTCATAAGCTTTTAAAATTGTTGTCTGTATCGCGTCCTCTATATTTGTCTCATCACGTAACATCGCCTTTGCTATTCGATACATCTTCACTTTTTCTGTATGTATAAGCGTTATAAAGGCTTCATGATCGCCTTTTTTCGCTAAAGAAACATCGGTTTCTTCTTTTATAATCATTTTATATAAAGGGATTACTTTCACAATTGCTCCTCCTGTTTCATCCTCACTTCAAATTTAACTTTACATGTATTAGACGTAGGAACCTAGGAAAAGGTTCATTTTTTTGAATATTTTTGTAAATAAAAAGATAAATATCCTTTATAAGTGTTATGTAATAAACATACTAGATTTAATTTACAAATAAAAAAAGCCCACTTTCTCAGTGGACTTTCTACTTTACAACGGTAAATCCCTCTTCTTAAAAACTACAATTGCTACTATGAAAATACAAAGTGCTCCAGCAGTTAAACCTATACTTACCGGCCATATATTATACGTTCCTTCAGCAATTTCTTTCGGATGAAACAGCGTGAATAATGATAGACTTCTCATCCACTCTAACTTATCACTTAATTTACCTACCATATCCAATACGAAAAATAAGATAGTTAAACTCGCTGAATAACTTAGTGCCTTTCTTTCGTCATTACATATACAAGAAAAGAAAAATGAATACGCACTAACGACTAAAAATATGAGCCCTCCGACTACATTTATCTTCAAAAATAATTCTTTATTTAAGTTATTATCTTGTAAAAACCATTCTGCACCTACTAACCCAGCTACATACGTAACAGATACAATAATCAGAAGTCCCAATATGAGAACAGCAGCTTGTGTAATAGCAATTTCCACTCTAGATACAGGTGTTGCTAACAAGTATGCCATTGCTCCTTTATCTACATGACGAGCAATTAAATGTGTTGCAACTGTTACACAAAAAATTGTTAAAATGATAATAAACAATAGACTATAGTATTCACCAGCTAAAAAATCCATTACGTTTTGAATCGGACTTTCCATACCAACGATTTTTTTCACACTATCAGGCATGGCAGCTATTAGTTCATTTAGCCCTTTCGCTGATACCATTGACGGGAATATCCAAATTAATAACCACAAATATAAAGCCGCACCAAACGCATAACTCAAAATATTTTTTTGTGTTTCTTTCAAACTAGCTAAAAATAATTGCTTATTCATGCGTTACCCCTTCTTTCTTATCGTAATAATGCATAAATAAATGTTCTAAATCCATCGCTCTCGTTTGAAGTGCCGTTACATTATAGTTTGAAATTGTTTGTAAAACAGTTTGATAGTTTCCTTGTACAATGATAGATGCCTCTCTACCTTTTACCACTTCAAATTGCAAATTACACTTTGTAAGAGATTCAATCTCTTCTTGCGATGATACGGTTACATCTATTACCTGTCGTCTCATACTTTGTAAATCGTGAATATTTTCAACCGTTACGAGTCGACCATCTTTAATAATCGCTACTCGATCACACGTACGCTCAATTTCAGTGAAAATATGTGATGACATTAGGATTGTTTTTCCTCTTTGCTTTTCCTCTAATATTAATTCTATAAATACTTGCTGCATAAGTGGATCAAGTCCAGATGTTGGTTCATCTAAAATTAACACCTCTGGATCGTGCATAAATGCAGCAACTATCCCCACTTTTTGCTTCATTCCTTTAGACATTTTGCGAATCGGTGTTTTCACATCAAATTGCAGACGATCTATCAGTTCATCTCGTCTTTTCGTATCCTTTAATCCACGCATTCCTTGCATTAATTTTAAAAACTCTAATCCGTTCATTCCTTCAATAAAAGAAATTTCACCCGGTAGATAACCAACTTCCCTTTGAATTTTCGCTGCTTCATTCCAACAATCTAATCCAAAAATTGTCGCTTTACCAGCTGTCGGTTTTATAAATCCCATTAAATTACGAATCGTCGTTGATTTCCCGGCACCATTCGGTCCTAAATAACCGAATACTTCTCCCTCTTTTACATCAAATGTAATATGAAACAAACCTTTTCCATTCAAAAACTGTTTTGTGACATCCTGAACTGAAATCATAATTCCACCTCATTTTTTGAAATATTTAATATGTGATATTTCAAAATCATTGTACTCCTCATCTTTCATATTCGCAACAACTTTTTGAAATATTTATTAGTCCATATTTCAAAATTATTGTTTTCCATTATTTTTTCTTGTATATTTTAAGTGAGGTGATTGCATTGAACGGATTTGAAAGAGTAAAAGAAAAGAAAAAACGTGCCATTAAAGAAGCAGCATTCGTATTATTTTCAGAACGTGGATTTAATGAAGTGAAAATAGAACATATCGCAAAAGAAGCGAACGTTTCTCAAGTTACAATTTATAATCATTTCGGAAGTAAAGATGCGTTATTTAGGGAGCTTATACAAGAATTTATCATATCTGAATTTCAATATTATAAAGAGCTTGCAGAAGAAAAATTACCTTTTCATGATATGATGCAAAAAATGATTGTAAGAAAAATGAATACTGGCGGGTTATTTCAACCTGATATGTTACTACAAATGATGCAAAGGGACGAAGAACTCCGGAAGTTTATTTATAGTTATCAAAATGAAAAAATCCTGCCCTGGTATTTAGAAATATTAGAACGAGCGCAGCGCAAAAACGAAATTAATCCTCACCTTACTAAAGAAATGATGTTACTTTACATTCAAATGTTTACAAAATTAGGTGATGAATTTGGAGCACAACTTCTTGAAGGAGATCGTGAAAAACATATACAAGATATCGTTACGATGTTCTTTTATGGACTCTCCGTCCCAGAAAAATAATTTTTCTAAAGAACAAATAGAATTACCAAAAAGCCCTTTGGATATTTAAATCGCAAGGGCTTTTTCATATCAAAAAATGTCTAAAACTAACTTTATCTTAAAGAAGTTAAATGCTTCTTTATAGATAACACCTTATTATAGATTAACTCTTTTAGCATAACAGGCTGAATTGAAATAATCGTTTCACCGAAATTCAGAAAATAATTTGAAATAAAATCAAATTCTTGCTTGTTAAAATAGCCTGTTATAATGTAATTTTCATTTTCCTTTTGCATCCTCATGGAAGGGTAATTCTCTTTATCAAAAATGTCTTTTCCTTTTTGATTAACAATGACGCTAAAATTAATTGCATCAGGCTTTCTGTGAAAAGTAGTAAGATAACTTAATAATTCTTCAAGATTTTTTGGATTAATATTGCTCGTTTCCACAATAGAAAGAATTTTATCACATCTAATTATTTGAACATTATTCGTCTCAAAATTAAAGATTTTAGCATACCACTGGCCAAATTTAGATTCTATTCGAATAAATTGGGCAACCAATGCTTTCTCCTCACCTTTTTTTAAATATGTTAAATGATAAACTCGCTCAGCAAAAATCCCCTGTAAAATTTCTTTTAAGAACGGACTAAAATTACTATGATTTGTTACTTCAAAGGAAAGCGTTCGTTCCATAATTGAAATATTTTTACTCACATTATCAGGTAATACATGTTTAAATTTATTTTCAAGCGCAATACTTTCTATATTAAATGGTTTTGTCTTGTATCCATTTAGCGTAAGAATTGAAAAATATAAGGCATACATTTCATCCACACTAAAATAAATTGGTGATAAAACACTATTTTCTATAATTTTATAACTTCCATTTCTACCCAATTCAGAATATATGGGTACACCTATTTCTTCCAATGATTGAATATCTCGCAAAGCGGTACTTTTAGAAATATCATATCTAACCATTAAATCTTTTAAATTAAAATATCTTTTATTATTTAAGAAAATAAGCATATCATTTATTCGTTCCGTTTTTTTCATATTTCCCTCCCAAAAAGGTGTCATGTATTGAAACCCTTTTAATCTATATTATAATTATCAACTAATAAAGGAGTTATATATTTATGACATTAGAAATAGCTATTTTTCTTTCAATGAATGGGCAAGCAAAGGAGGCGATTAACTTTTATACACGTCATTTAGAAGCCAAAAAGTTAATGGTTGTTACGTATGAAGAACTGGCGAAAAGAGATAGTTCTTTTAAAATTAAAAGTGAAAATAAAGATCATATTGCTCACTCTGTTTTACAAATTGGGAATACAAAGCTAATGATAGCAGAAGATACAATGAAGCATAATGAACGTTATAACGTTGGAAATAACATGTCACTTTGCATTCAAAGCGCTAATTTAGAAGAAATACAAAGGTTTTATAATAATTTAATTTCCGATAAGCATGTGAAAATAATCTCTCCCCTAGAAAAAAATATATTTAGTGAAGCATATGGTATTATTGAAGATCCTTATGGCATACAAATCCAATTAATGTATGATAAACGACTAAACTAAATAATTAATCATATTCACATATTCCTAATAAAAAAGACACGAATTTCGTGTCTTTTTTATTTTATAGAAATGACTCTACCCTTTTCACTGCTTTCAATCGCTAATTGAATCAGTTTAATAACATCTAAGCCTTCTTTTGCTGTTACAGGTAGTTTCTCACCATTTAATATACTATCTCGTACACCTTTATAATAATTATCATAACAACCGACTTCTGTTGGAATGCGCTCTAAGCTTTCTTCTGTTTCTAAAGTAGCAAAATTCTCTTCATCGTCTACTCCATAACCATTATCACCTGGCTTCATTCCATTTTTTAATTGCTCTTCCTGCGAATCCATACCGTACTTCACGATAGAACCTTTCTCTCCATGCACTATAAAATGCGGTCCAGCTTTTTTCACATAACTGCTACTACGTAAAATGACACGTTTAGCTCCGTAATGCAGTACTATGTGGAAATAATCATCCACCTCTGCACCTGGTCGTTGTTTTATTACATCTGCACTTATCGCATCTGGTTTTCCAAATATTGATAACGCTTGGTCAATTAAATGCGATCCTAAATCGTATAATATACCGGAACCTGGTAGATTTTTTTCTCTCCATCGATCACGCACATGTGGACGGAAACGATCAAAATTTGATTCATATGCGTATACATTCCCTACTCTGTTTTCTCCTAACAATTTCTTAATTGTTAAGAAATCATTATCAAAACGACGATTATGATATACGCTTAACATTACATTATGCTGCTCTGCTAATGAAATAAGCTCTTCCCCTTCTTCAATTGAAACAACAAATGGTTTTTCTACAACAACATGCTTACCGTTTAAAATTGCTTCTTTTACATATGGAAAATGAGTTGTATTAGGTGATGTAATAACAACTAAGTCAACATCAGCTCGCTTCACCAATTCATCAATTGTACTAACAACATTAGCGTTTGGTAATGTTTCTTTTACTACCTCTTCTTTTGAGGATAATACAGCACGAATATCATATTCTTCTATTGTTTGTAATAGTGGGATATGAAATGTCGTACTAGAAAAACCAAATCCTACAATCCCTACACCTATTTTTTTCATGTTGCCCCTCCATTTGTCCCGCTTTAACGGGCAGTAAGATTCCTAACTCAAAATCCAGCGAAAGCTAAGAAATTAGGTGAGGAGTCAACTGCTCGTTAAAGCCCGATTGGTTCAACTAATAATCAGTGGGGATAAAGAAAATCCCCATTGATTAAAGTTTCACTTTATGAGAACGATTTCATTCAGTTATTATAACAAGATTATTATTATTTACATAATAAATTGCCTAGAAAAAAGCATCTTGCTACTATTCATAGCAAGATGCTTTTTTTAACCCGCTTTAACGGGCAGTAAGGCTCCCGACCGCGAAGGAGTTAGATGGGAGACCAACTGCCCGTTAAAGTCCGATTGGTTCAACTAATAATCAGTGGGGATGAACAAAATCCCCACTGATTATAGTTTCACTTTACTCCGGTCGTTTTTTCGTCCACGTTTCTACTACTTCACCAGTATCATTAACATCTAGCACTAGGCTACCATTACTATACCGGTCTTTATTTCGATACGCTTTCGGATCAATCTCTTCTACAATATTTTTTTCTGTCTTCATATAAACTAATTCATCGTCCCGAACAATTTCAATACCGACAATGCGGTATGGATTACGTTTTAACTCTTTGAAAATAACAAGACCTCGTTTCGCCCTCGTTGATTTCTCAATTTCTGATGCTTTTAGACGTTTTACAGCACCGCGCTGCGTTACGAGAATAAGTTGATCTTTGTCACCATTTAACGGTTTACCAGAAGCGACATAGTCATCTTCTTTTAAATTAATTGCTTTCACACCAGCAGCTCTTACACCGACTGGACTTACTTCATCTTCATGGAAAATAAGTGCATATGCACCATGTGTAGCAAGAACGATATCACTCGTTCCATCTGTCGCAAATATATCGACAACTTCATCACCTTTTTTCAAGTTTACAGCAACGAATGCCCTTGAATAACGCTGAACTTTATATTGATTTAATTCTGTTTTCTTTATCATACCATTTCGTGTTACAAATACGATAAATCGTTTTTCTTCCTCAAAGTTCGGTACAACCGTTACCCAAATGATCGTTTCATCTCGGTCGAGTGAAACGATATTTGCAACGTGCTGACCTAAATCTTTCCAACGAATATCTGGCATTTCGTATACTGGAAGATATATATAGTTCCCTTTACTTGTGAATAAAAGAACTGTTTCAGTCGTATTCGTATCGAATCGTTCAAGTAAGATGTCACCCTCTTTCATACCGAAGTCTTTGCCGTTTGATGCATTATGTGAGCGCCATCCAGTACGTTTCACATATCCTTCTTTCGTTACAGTAACGATGACATCTTCTTGTGGAATCATCACTTCTACGTCTATTTTAATTTCTTCAATTTGTTCTTCAATAATAGCACGGCGATCATCACTATATGTTTTCTTAACTCTCTTCAAATCAGTTTTAATGACTTGAAGTAATCTTTTTTCACTTTGTAAAATTGACTGTAGCTCTAGAATTTTCTTATTAAGCTCATCTGCTTCTTCTTGTAACGCCGTAATGTCTGTATTCGTTAAGCGATATAATTGCAAGGATACAATTGCTTCTGCTTGTGCTTCTGTAAAGCCAAATTTTGCACTTAAATTATCTTTCGCATTACGTTTATCTTTTGAAGCTCGAATTGTCTCGATTACTTGGTCTAAAATCGATAATGCCTTCTTTAAACCTTCTACAATATGTTGACGATTTTCTGCTTTTCTTAATTCATATTGTGAACGTCTCGTAATAACCTCTTTTTGATGTCCAATATAAGCATCCAAAATTTTCGGTAATGTCATAAGTGTTGGACGGCGATTATTGATCGCTACCATATTAAAGTTATATGGAATTTGTAAATCTGTATTTTTATATAAATAATTTAAAATACCTTCGGCGTTTACTTCTTTCTTTAATTCAACAACGATTCGTAAACCAGTACGATCCGTCTCATCACGTACTTCAGCAATGCCATCTAACTTTTTATCTAGACGTAATTCATCCATTTTCTTTACAAGGTTTGCCTTATTCACTTCGTAAGGAATTTCAGTGATTACAATTTGTTGTTTCCCACCGCGCACTGTTTCAATTTCTGCTTTTCCGCGAATAATAATTTTACCTTTTCCTGTTTCATACGCCTTTTTAATACCATCAATCCCTTGAATAATACCGCCTGTTGGGAAATCTGGTCCTTTCATAACTGTTAATAAATCATCAACAGTACTATTTGGCTTATCAATACGCATCATTGTAGCGTCAATAACTTCTCCAAGATGATGCGGAGGAATTTCTGTTGCATAACCAGCGGAAATTCCTGTAGATCCGTTTACTAATAAATTCGGGAACGCTGCTGGTAATACAACCGGTTCTTCACTCGTATCATCAAAGTTTGACACGAATTCAACTGTTTCTTTATCAAGATCACGTAATAATTCAGATGCGATTGGTGATAAACGAGCTTCCGTATAACGCATCGCTGCCGCTGGGTCCCCATCAACACTACCGTTATTACCATGCATTTCAACTAAAACATTACGTACTTTCCAAGTTTGGCTTAAGCGAACCATTGCTTCATATACAGAGGAATCTCCATGTGGATGATAATTACCAATAACATTACCTACTGTTTTAGCTGATTTACGAAACGCTTTATCATGTACATTACCTTCTACATACATAGAATATAAAATACGTCTTTGTACTGGCTTTAAGCCATCACGTGCATCTGGAAGTGCACGATCTTGAATAATATATTTACTATAACGTGCAAAGCGGTCACCTAACACGTCTTCAAGCGGGAGGTCATGAAACTTCTCTGCTTGCATGTTATTCCACCTCCGTCTCCATAATCATTTCATTTTCTAAAATATTTCCTTCTTCTTGCATACCAAACTGTACATTACGTTCAATCCATTTACGGCGCGGTTCTACTTTATCGCCCATTAATGTTGTAACGCGACGCTCTGCTCTTGCTGCATCATCAATTTTCACGCGAATTAATGTACGCGTTTCAGGATTCATTGTTGTTTCCCATAATTGATCCGCATTCATTTCACCAAGTCCTTTATAACGTTGTAACATATAGCCTTTGCCAACTTTTTTCGTTACACCGTCTAATTCCTCATCTGACCAAGCGTATTCAATTACCTCACTCTTACCTTTCCCTTTACTTACCTTGTATAAAGGAGGAAGTGCGATAAACACTTTACCGGCTTCGATAAGTGGCTTCATATATCTGTAGAAGAACGTTAATAACAATACTTGAATATGAGCTCCATCCGTATCTGCATCGGTCATAATAACAACTTTATCGTAGTTAATATCTTCAACAGCGAATTCATTTCCTACACCGCCGCCAATTGCATAAATAATTGTATTAATCTCTTCATTCTTAAAAATATCAGCAAGCTTTGCTTTCTCCGTATTAATTACTTTACCACGCAATGGTAGTACCGCCTGAAAACGACGATCTCGCCCTTGCTTTGCTGAACCGCCAGCCGAGTCACCCTCTACTAAATACAATTCGTTTTTCTGAGGGTTACGTGATTGTGCAGGTGTTAACTTCCCGCTTAAAGTACCTTCTGATTTTTTCTTTTTCTTACCACTACGTGCTTCTTCTCTCGCTTTACGAGCAGCCTCACGTGCTTGCGCTGCTTTAACTGCCTTTCTCACAAGAAGTGTAGCTACATCCGGGTTTTCCTCTAAAAAGTAAGCTAGATGCTCTGATACAATGGCATCAATAGAAGAACGAGCTTCACTTGTACCAAGTTTCCCTTTCGTTTGTCCTTCAAACTGCAGTACTTCTTCTGGTACACGTACAGAAACGATAGCCGCTACACCTTCACGAATATCTGTACCTTCTAAATTTTTATCTTTTTCTTTTAATAATGAAACTTTACGAGCATACTCATTGAACACACGCGTCATTGCTGTTTTAAATCCAGCTTCGTGTGTTCCACCATCTTTTGTACGTACGTTATTTACAAACGAAAGAATATTTTCTGAGTAACCATCATTAAACTGGAATGCTAGTTCTGCTTCAATCCCGTTTTGTTCACCAGTGAAATATACAACCGGGTGAATTGAATCTTTTTCTTCGTTTAAATATGAAACGAAAGCTTCAATTCCTGTTTCATAATGAAATATATCTTCTAAATCATTACGTTCGTCTTTTATTGAGATTTTCATTCCTTTTAATAAGAATGCAGATTCACGTAATCTCTCACATAATGTTTCATAATTGTAATTTGTCGTACTAAAAATCGTTGTATCTGGTTTGAAATGCATTGTTGTACCAGACTCTTTTGTTTTCCCGATTTTCTCTAACGTTGTTGCAGGAACGCCACCATTTTCAAAGCGTTGTTCATAAATGTTACCATCACGTTTAATTGTTACTACTAACCATTCTGACAAGGCGTTTACAACTGATGCCCCAACACCGTGTAAACCACCACTCGTTTTATAGCCACCTTGACCAAACTTACCACCTGCATGAAGTACAGTTAAAATAACTTCAGGTGTAGGTTTCCCAAGTTTATGCATTCCCGTAGGCATTCCTCGCCCTTTATCTATAACGCTAATACTATTATCTTTATGTATTACGACAGAAATTTCGTCGCCAAATCCCGCTAACGCCTCGTCAACGGAGTTATCTACTATTTCATATACTAAATGATGCAATCCACGGCTATCCGTACTCCCGATATACATACCCGGGCGTTTTCGAACGGCTTCAAGTCCTTCTAACACTTGAATCGCATCTTCATTATATTGGAACTGATGCTTCGCCAAACTCCTTGCCCCTTTCCTAATCCAAAATCAGAACATATGTTTCTATTATAGAATAACGCCTCGACTATAGTTTTGGCAAGTTATCTTATCTCTTTTATATACCATTTTCAATAGAAAAATCCTTGTTTTCTCACAAGGATTCCTCTAGGCTACTATTTCAGAAAAATAATCGTTTGTCAACGAGAAATGGATATGTATTCCAAGATTACACATTCCAAACCTTTATTATGATCCAAATGATCAAAATCCAAAATGGGATTACAAATAACAATCCCCAAAAACAGCCTTTAAAAAATCTCATGATGAACACCTCGTTCATCGGCCCTACTTATCTATAATGAGGGCTGAATCAATCTTTCTAACTTTAAGTCTATACTATTTTGTCATCGCATGTTCTACTTTAATACAACGATCCATTATTACAGTATAGTCTTTTTCTTTTAAAAGTTTATATGTATCTTCATCTTGTACTCCTAATTGTGCCCAAAAAACATCTGCATCAATCTCGACAAATTCTTTTGCAACATCCATTAAAAACTCTGAGCGACGAAATACATTTACAATGTCAACGTGTTCCTTAATATCCTTTAGTGAAGAAACTGCCTTTTCTCCAAGCACCTCATTTACTGTTGGATTAACTGGAATAATGCGGTATCCAGCATCTTGCATTGCTTTTGAAACCATATACGATGTACGTTCTGGCTTATCTGATAATCCAACAACCGCAATTGTTTTGCTTTTCTTTAACACTTCACCAATTTCCGTACGAGTTGGGTTTTCAATTGTCATAATTAATCCCTCCTATTCCTTTAGTATAGCCGATAAAGAAAGTCTCTTTCAATATGAAAGAGACTTTCTTTTATTTCGATTATTGATTCTTTGTAGCTGAATTATCTGCTAAAGTAGCTGTTTTCGTCATTTTTTGACCGTTACGGTAGAATGTGACTTCTACTTTCTCGCCTACTTTTTTCTTTTCATATAAATATTTACGGAATTGAAGTGAATTTTCTACTTTTTGATCATCTAATGCTACGACAATATCATATTGCTCTAAACCAGCTTTTTCTGCCGGTGATATTGGGTAAATTTTACCTAATACAACACCATTAGTTACTTCTTTCGGTACTTTCAATTGATTGACTGCATAAGCTTGCACATCTTCTAACGAAACGACACCTACTCCAAGAGCTGGACGTTTTACTACTCCGTCTTTTTCAAGTGATTCAATAACTGGCTTTGCGATATTAATTGGAATAGCAAATCCAATTCCTTCAACTTCTTGTTGTGCAATTTTACTTGAATTAATCCCAATTATTTCACCGTTTTGGTTAAATAATGCACCACCACTGTTACCAGGATTAATCGCTGCATCTGTTTGAATAACTTGTGCTTGCCAATCTGGGCGTTTATCCCCATCAATATCAACTGGGATTTCGCGTTCTTTACTACTGATTATACCTTCCGTTACACTTCCGTCAAATCCAAGTGGGTTACCGATTGCAATCGCTTTTTCACCCGCACGAAGTTTACTTGAGTCACCTAAAGTTGCAACTTTATTTACATTAGCCCCATCAATTTCAACAACAGCTAAGTCTAACCAAGGATCTTTCCCTACTAACTTTGCATCTACCTTTTTACCATCACTTAGCTTTACAGCAAGTTTATTCGCTCCATCTACTACGTGGTTGTTTGTTACAATATATGCTTTATTTCCTGCTTTTTTATAAATAACACCTGATCCTGAACCAGCTTGTTGTTCTTGACCTGTCGGTTGCATTGCAAATGGATCAACGCTTTGTTGCATATTAATAACGCCTACAACAACATCTTTCGCTCCTTCAATCATACCAGGTAAATCAGTTTCATTTTTCGCTTTATTTACAACAGGAACTACAGTACCTTCTACTTTTGAATCCGAACTAAATGATGATACTGGTGCTCCATTATTTTGAGCCCATGGCATATATGGTGCTGCAAAACTAATCGAAACCGCTCCGACTACAGCTCCCACTAAACCTGTGAAGAAATAGCCTTTTTTACTACCTGATTTTCTCACTTCTCTCGTTTCACTATGCTCTTCATTTAAATTTGGTCCGTCGTAATATCCCATGTTTTATTTCCCCTCTCTGGTGAATTCGTATTTTCAGTATAGTCACGTTTTGTGTCCTTCTTGTGAACTCATCGTGAAATCCAATTAAAAAAATACTCCTATCTAACATTGTAGACAAGAAAAGTATTTTTTGTACATTCTACCTTCAAAAGAGAGTATAAAATTGCCATTTTCCTAGGCTAAATTACACAAATTGTTCTAGATTATTCTTCAAATTTATAACCAACTCGAATAACAGTACCGATATGCTTCGCTTTATCTCCTAACTTATTTCGAAGTTTTTTAATATGGGTATCAACCGTTCGGTCATCACCGTAATAGTCATATCCCCATAACTGGTCTAATAAATGTTGACGTGATAATACGATTCCTTTGTTCTCCATTAAATAAACGAGAAGTTCAAATTCTTTATGTGTCAATATAATTTCTTCTCCATCTACTAAAACAGTTCTAGATAGACGATTCACTTCAATTCCAGCTAAAGACATAGCATTTTCTTCCGCTACTCCTACCGCGCCATCCGCACGTTTCAATAACGTCTTTGCACGAGCTACTAACACTTTCGGACTAAATGGTTTCGTTACATACTCGTCTGCACCTAATTCGAAACCTAGCAATGTATCATCCTCATCCGAACGTGCTGTCAACATAATAATTGGTACTGCTGATTCTTTTCTAATTCGTCTACAAACAGACCATCCATCTATTTCCGGTAACATAATATCTAACATAATTAAATCAATTTCATGCTCTGCAAATAACTCTAACGCTTTCTTTCCATCTTCTGCTTCGATTACTTCAAAGCCTTCATTACGAAAATAATCACTAACAATTTCACGTAATCTTCTTTCGTCTTCAACAAGCAATACTGTTTTATTCATATAATCTATCCCGCCTTTTTACTCTTTCAATCGAATAATACGTTGATTGGAGCTTCCGCGAAATGGAAGTGTTAAATCTTTTTTCTCAATTTCAAACCTTCCATCGACTAAAACATCCCCATAATGTAACAACTCTATCATATCATTATTTTGGGAACTCTGTATCTCTTCTAACGTATAACCTGTATACATCCATAGGTTTTTTTTCAAATCTTTCACGATTTTTGCTACCTTTTTCACTTCAGCAGCTTGAAAAAATGGATCTCCACCTGAAAATGTTACATCAGTTAATGGATTACTTGCAATCTCTTTCACAATTTCTTCTACTGTCATTTCCGTTCCGTTGCAAATATTCCACGATTTCGGATTATGGCAACCGACACAACGATGCGGACAGCCCGCAAAAAACACGACTGTCCGCAATCCTTCTCCATCTACTACACTATCATGAATAATATTCATCACTTTCATTTATGTTTCACCCGATCTATCTCTTCACTACGTTTCGCACTATTCCACTTCGACATATCTCCTACAAGATAGCCTGTTATACGGCGAATTCTTTCTATATTAGCCTCATCTTCATTCCCGCAACTTGGACATTCATTTCCAATAACCCCGTGATAACTACAGCACTTACAACGGTCAACAGGATGATTAATTGAACCGTATCCAACGCCATGTTCTGCCATGGCTTGTATAATTTGTTTTAATGCCTTTTTGTTATGCATCGCTGCTCCGTCCAGTTCAATATACGTAATGTGTCCTCCATTACAGAGAGCATGGAACGGGCCTTCTAAACGGATTTTATTTATCGCTTGAATGTTATAATAAACTGGAATATGGAATGAATTCGTATAGTAATTATGGTTCGTTATACCGCTAATCACGCCAAATTCTTCTCTATCTTTTTTCACAAACTTTCCTGATAATCCTTCTGCTGGAGTTGCAATTATCGAGAAATTTAGTTGATGTTCTTCTGTCGCTTTATCCATTCTATCTCTCATAAAGGAAATAATTTCGTACCCAAGTTTCCATGATTCTTCATCTTCCCCATGATGCTTTCCTGTTAAAGCTACTAAACATTCCGCAAGACCGATAAAACCAACACTTAACGTCCCTTGTTTTAAAATCGAAGCTACGGAGTCTTCAGGCTGCAATGCTTCTCCACCACGCCATACACCTTGTGAATATAAAAACTGAAAATCTCTTGCTCGCTTCTTACATTGATACGCAAATCTTTCTAATAACTGCTTAATTCCTAAATCTAAATAGTAGTTTAGCGCTTCAAAAAATGCTTCTTTTGAACCACTAATTAACGCTAATTTCACTAAATTGATAGACGTAAATGATAAATTCCCTCTACCAATCGCTGTTTCTTCTCCATGTATATTAGACATAACACGGGTACGACATCCCATGTAACATACTTCACTTTCTGGTCTTCCATCATAATGCACTGTATTAAACGGAGCATCTAAAAATGAAAAGTTAGGGAATAATCGCTCTGCAGTTGTCTCTAATGCTAATTCAAATAAATCGTAATTCGGATCACTTTCTTCAAAATTCACACCTTTTTTCATCTTGAAAATTTGAATCGGAAAAATTGGTGTCTCTCCTTTACCAAGTCCAGCTTGTGTTGCTTTTAATAGTTGTTTAATTAACATTCTTCCTTCTTTTGATGTATCTGTTCCGTAATTAATAGAAATAAACGGTACTTGTCCTCCGCCCCTACTATGCATACTATTCGAATTATGAACGAAAGCCTCACACGCTTGATACGTATCATTTTCCGTTTCTTTCCATGCAAATTCTTCTATTTGTTCTTTCGTAAGCGGATATGATTGTAATCGTTTTTTATGTCTCTCAATTGTTTTTCGTACATAAGGTGCTAAATCAATATCAAAGAGTGCAAACGATTGACCGCCATGCTGCATATTTTGATTCGCTTGAAAAATAATAGACGAAAGAGCCAATGCACTTTTAATGTCTTGTGGTTGTCTCATATGTCCATGTCCAGTATGAAAACCGTTAGCAAGCATTTGCGCTAACGGAATTTGCGAACAAGTCGTCGTTCCTGTCGCATAAAAATCTAAATCATGTGGATATAATATATTTTCATTTATCGCTTTTTTCACTTGATCTGACAATAAATTCTCAACAGCATAATATTTTGCACTCTCAGATGCGAACGTTCCCATTACACCCATTGGAGAGCGGCCGTCTACATTTGCATTTTCTTGCATTAAATCTTGTTCATTGCCGTGGACTATCGTCTCGAACACTTTCATTAATTCTTCTCCACGTGTATTATTTTGTAACATTTATAACCCTCCACCAATATGTTGTTGTCTTTTGATTAAAATGTTACTACATATAGTCTTGCTGTTTCTGTGAGAAATGTAACATTACTGTGAAATTTTTTTCACGAAATAATGAATTTTTCATTTACAAAAAAGAAATGTGCTCTTTACAAATGTATGGTACAATATACGGGAAAAACTCTTTTTACCCTTTATCAACACATTTGAATAAAGGAGACTGAACTTATGGTTACTACATATCTTTTATTTATCGTTGCCTACTTGCTTGGCTCGATTCCATTTGCACTAGTTGTTGGAAAAATTGGCTACGGAATCGATATTCGTGAGCACGGGAGCGGTAATCTAGGCGGAACAAACACATTCCGTACATTAGGGAAAAAAGCAGGTTTTACCGTTACAATTGCTGACATTTTAAAAGGGACATTAGCAACAAGTCTACCAATGATTTTCGGATTAGATATTCACCCACTATGGTTCGGGTTAGCGGCTGTTCTTGGACATGTCTACCCGATCTTCGCGAAATTCCGTGGTGGTAAAGCAGTTGCAACTTCTGCTGGGGTGCTATTATGCTATTCACCAGTTGTTTTTGCAATATTGGCTGTTGTATTTTTCACCCTTTTATTTACAACAAGATACGTATCACTTTCTTCTATGGTAACAGCAGTTGTTGCTGTTATTGCATCCATTGTTAGCGGGGATAAAATCTTCATTATTGCGATGTGTTTATTAGCAGGTATGGTTATTTATAAACACCGTGCAAATATCGGACGAATTATAAATAAAACTGAACCAAAAGCAAACTTTTCAAAAAAGCAAAAATAAGATCGTAACCCACATAACGCAAAAAGAAAACGTGAAGCATATTAATAGCGTCTTTTTGCGTTATTTTTTATACTAAAGAAAAAGCAACATAACTTGGAGGAACTATACATGAATCTTTCCGTAACAAAAGAAGCAGCACAATGGTATAAAAATGAATTAAACTTACAATCAAATGAAACACTACGCTTTTTCGTACAATACGGTGGTTGCAGTACTGTGCAAAAAGGACTTTCTTTAGGTATTCGTAAAGATGATCCTGCACACCCTGCTGTTCAAATTCAAGAAGAAGGTATTAACTTCTTTATTGAAGGCGATGATGAATGGTTCTTCGATGGACATAATTTATCTGTTACACTTCATGAAGGTGACGACTTCCCACAATTTAATTATGAAAAATAAAAAAGCGCGGCTTCTGCCACGCTTTTTTATTTTTTCTTAATTTCCTCATATTTCGCATACCACTCAGGATATAACTTTTTAAATGATACAGGGCGGAACCCTTCTTTTTTCGCACAAATATTCGTCGTACTTGCAGTAATACAAAGATCACCATCACCATTATATATTTCATATCCATATACAACGCGAAGCGGGCTCACAGTATCGACCCATGTTTTTACGATTGCCTTTTCTCCATAACGCATCGCTTTACGATATGAAATTTGTAAATCTAACACAGGAGAAATAATTCCTTCTTTCTCCATTTCAACATATGAAAAACCTAAATCTTGTATAAGTTTCGTGCGACCTAACTCAAGCCACACTAAGTAGTTTGAATGGTAAACAACACCCATTTGATCTGTTTCCGCATAACGGATTTCAACTTCATGTTCTGCTACAAACATATGTATTCGCCTTCTTTCACTTCTGCTACCTTGCATACATTTAATCATAATACAGTAACATCAAAAATAAAATAAAAACAGTGAATCTTTTACTGAAAGGAGCCAGCATATGATTCAAATTGTAACTGTTCGTAGTGGTGATAGCGTATATAGCTTGGCATCAAAATATGGATCAACACCTGACGAAATAGTAAAAGACAATGGACTAAATCCAGCTGAAACGCTCGTTGTTGGTCAGGCACTTATCGTTAATACGAAAGGAAATAATTATTATGTACAGCCTGGTGACAGCCTATATCGAATTTCTCAAACATATAATGTCCCCCTCGCTAGTTTAGCTAAAGTTAATAATTTATCTTTAAAATCTATTCTCCATGTCGGACAACAATTATATGTACCAAAAGGCACAAAACGAGCTGTAGAATCCATCGCTTACTTACAACCTTCAACTATACCGATTAAAGAGAGTTTAGTTAATGCGACACGCGCCATCAATCCATTTTTAACATACTTAGCCTATTTTAGTTTTGAGGCAAAAAGAGATGGCACATTAAAAGAACCTACTGAAACAGCTAAAATTGCTAATATTGCAACGCAAGGTAAAACAATCCCTATGCTCGTTATTACAAATATTGAAAATGGTAATTTCAGTGCCGATCTAACATCAGTTATTTTACGCGACGCAACGATTCAAAACAAATTTATTACTAACATTTTGCAAACAGCTGAAAAATATGGCATGCGAGACATTCATTTCGATTTCGAAAGTGTAGCACCTGAAGACCGCGAGGCGTATAATCGCTTTTTACGAAATGTAAAAACACGCTTACCTAGTGGGTACACATTGAGCACAACTCTCGTACCGAAAACAAGTTCCAATCAAAAGGGCAAATTTTTCGAAGCTCATGATTATAAAGCGCAAGGGCAAATTGTTGATTTCGTCGTCATTATGACATATGACTGGGGATGGCAGGGCGGGCCACCGATGGCGATTTCTCCTATCGGTCCAGTGAAAGAAGTACTTCAATATGCAAAATCTCAAATGCCTCCACAAAAAATTATGATGGGGCAAAATTTATACGGGTTTGATTGGAAACTTCCATTTAAACAAGGAAATCCACCTGCAAAAGCAATTAGCTCCGTCGCAGCTGTTGCACTAGCTCGTAAATATAATGTTCCTATTCGTTATGATTTCACAGCCCAAGCTCCTCATTTTAATTATTTTGATGAAAACGGCGTGCAACACGAAGTTTGGTTTGAAGATTCACGGTCTGTTCAAAGTAAATTCAATTTAATGAAAGAACAAGGTATAGGTGGTATTAGTTACTGGAAAATCGGTTTACCATTCCCGCAAAATTGGCGTTTACTCGTTGAAAATTTCACGATTACGAAAAAGGGCTGACAAAAGTCAGCCCTTTTTTTCATATTACTGCTAAAAACTCATCTTTCATTTCCTCACAAAAAAGAAGAATGATAACATTCTCCTTTTTAACCGTTATCAACAATCGGTTGTTTACCTGTTTGATCTTGCATTTGCTTTCCTTTATTTCCACCAGCTTTTTTCGATTGTGTTCCAATATGATTTGGTGCAAAGTCTTTTGAATTTTTTTTCGGATTACCCATTACTATCGCCTCCTTAACACTAGTATCGTACTAGTGTTAAGAATTATTCAGCTTGCTTAAAAAGTTTCATTTCATAACGTTTTTCGATGCGCTCTTCAATGCGATCAATTGCATCACGATCGCTTAATAATTGTTGTTTATTTTCATTTACAAGTTCTTCAAACGATTTACGGCGACTTCTTCTCATGTTGTTCACCCTCTCTCCTTCGCTTTCTTATTACATAGTATGAGCAAACGAAAAACTCTTTAATCAGATTTGTAAGAAAATTTTATGTTTTAGTACTCCTAAAAAAACTCCGTGTACAATATATTGCACACGGAGTTTTTCATACCATAATATTTAAATACTCTTTCAACTTTTCATCTGCATTCATTTCATTTTCTTTATAATCATGAAGCGCCTGTAACACAAAATCATACTGTTCTAAAATATAACTTTCTAATTTCATAACATCCTCTAAGCTATTAAGCATAATTCTCGTATTACCAACTTCACTTTTTAACGCTGGTTCACATTTTAAGCTTGTACATATTTCTTTCACATCATCTTCTAATATTTCTGTTAATACATATTTCTTTCGCCCTTTTACCTTTACTCTCATAACTGGATAAAAAGCTTTTATATCTAAATAACTTCCTACATTCATACAACGTAGCCATTCTACATTACGTTTATTACATACAAGCATTTCTTTCACCGCTTCGTATACCGCAGTTTCATCAAGCACAGCCTTATTTACTTTTCGGTTCCCTTCTTCTTCAATAGCTGCACACTTTTGATAAACAGCGGCACACGTAATACAATCGTCAAATGCATTATGAGAACTTAAACGAATGCCAAGCATTCGCTTTAACGTTTCAAGTTTATGATTAGGCGCATGCTTCATGTATTTCTTCGCTAAAAATACAGTATCAATTACTTTATTTTTAGGTTCAGGTAGCCCTAGCATATTTACATTACTTTTCAAAAAGCGCATATCAAAAGAAGCATTATGGGCCACAATAACATTTGTATGTAAAAATGCTAAAAATAAAGGTAACACTTCTTCAATCGTCGGTGCATCTGAAACGCGATAATTAGTAATACCTGTTAAACTCGTTATTCGGTCCGGAATTGGCCGCTCTGGATTCACGTATGAAACAAATTGATCTACTAATTCATGATTACGATATTTCACTGCTGCAACTTGAATAATTTTATCATTATAAGGGTTAAATCCTGTTGTTTCAAAATCAATTACAACATAATCTAACGGTAAGGATACATTCCCCACTCCATACACTCCTTTATCTCTAAACGTTTATATTTCTTACATCATATCATGAAGTTATTACTACTTGAAAAAGAAAAGGCAGAAATGGGAACTCTCCACCTCTACCTTTTCACCATTATTTTAATTTAGCAACTCTTTTCTCCATCTCTTTTTGCGTCATCGGCCCAATAAACTTATCTTGAATGACACCTTTTGTATCTATAAAATACGAAGTTGGAATCGTAATTACTTTATACGCTGTTGTCACATCAATGTTCTTGTCCAATAAAATAGGAAAAGTAATTCCTTTTTCTTTAACAAAATTGCTTACCTTTTCTACTCCCCCACCTTTTTCTGAAGGCGTATAATTTATTGCTAAAATTTCTACGTTCTCTTTATGTTCTTTATAGAAAGCTTCCATATCCGGCATTTCTTGCTGACATGGTCCACACCACGTTGCCCAAAAGTTTAAAATCACTTTCTTTCCTTTTAAATCCGATAACTTTACATTCGTTCCATCTAACTTCGTTAATTCAAAGTTTGGCGCACTCTTCCCTATTTCGATACCATTACTTGCAATCATCTCTTTCATAGCAGCTTCACTTTTTTCTTGCTCCCCTTGTACCGCCTGATCTTTTTTACCAAATTGTTCATAAGCTGCATATCCCGCTAAACAAAGTAACACTACAATAATCGTAAGCTTCCGCCACATTTTATATCACCCTAACGTATTTATCTTCTTATTAACCTAATTACCCAAATACTATATACCTTATTTTAGCTTATACGGACGAGCTTGGAAATATTCACAGTCGAAATAATTAGAATATTCTTATTTAAAGTGAAATTTTTTCCTTTTTATCATATAATTAGAAAAATAAATGAAGTGTTGCTTATCTTCTTATGGACCCATTCACCTTTTTACTCTCGTAGTTATAAACCTACAACAAAAGGGGGATTTTTTATGAATTCATTCGAAAAAACAACATTATATATTCTTAGTTTTCTTTTATACCCAGTCGGTATTATTACATGGATCATTTCACTCTTTAGTAAAGACCTTAAAAAAAAGAAAGTAGGGCGTATTTGTCTCTACGTCTCTCTAGTCTCATTCGTCCTTTTCTTAATTCTTGGAATTGCCACTTTCCTTACGACCGCTACCTTTAACGTTGATCTGAATCATTCAGAATCTATCGAGTATCAAATAAATGATGCTGAATAAAGATAAGAGCAGTACTCTTATCTTTATTCACATCACTTGCAAAACGAATGACTATTTATTAATTTTTTAGGACTTCCACATGCAACAATACGTCCTTCTTTCATTATGACAACACGATCTGCTAGTATCGCTTTCTCTACATCATGTGTTGCCACAATTCTCGTGACCTCTCTTCCTAATCCTTCTATCATATTCCAAATAGTTTCTTGGTTGCTCGGATCTAATCCCGCAGTTGGTTCATCTAAAATAATAAGATTCGGATTTGAAACAATGGCACGTAATAATGCAAG
Organism: Bacillus sp. D48C; assembly: GCF_053345735.1. Classification (NCBI taxonomy): domain Bacteria; kingdom Bacillati; phylum Bacillota; class Bacilli; order Caryophanales; family Bacillaceae; genus Bacillus; species Bacillus sp. D48C. The sequence continues at coordinate 88,794 of NZ_JBKFAQ010000006.1, read as the reverse complement.
ACGTTTTCTTTCCCCCCCCGAAAACTCTTCACCGCTTTTATGTAGTACAGTTTGAAGCCCTTCCGATAAACCTCTAATTATCGGCTTCACATTTACAAGCTCAATATTTTTTTCTAACTGATTTTCTAAACCCTCTTCCTCGAAATACATATTCTCTTTTACTGTCGTCCGAAAGAAACGAGGTTCTTGCCACACTGTAGTCATACGAGCCTCATCACCATAATAAACAATGTTACCATTAGATGGTTTATACAACCCTGTCATTAATTTTAAAAGCGTTGTTTTTCCTGCGCCACTATCTCCTACAATAATAACGAGTTCACCTGGATTAATTTGCAAATCAATATTATGAATTCTGCATTTCTCTTCATCATTCTCCTGAAATGAAACATTTGTTACTGTCATCCCCATCGCTCTTTCTACCTTACTATCTGCCACTCGTTTATCTAAAAAGGAAAAAATTCTATTTGCCGAAGCGACTGCAACTTGTGTCATCATTAATAAATCGCCAACGTAACGGACTGGAAAAAAGAGCATTTCAATTGTGGCTAACACGGCAACAATTGAGCCAACTTCCATTTCTCCCTTCATTATTTTTTGCGCGCCTATAATGAGAACAACGATATATGCCCCTGTTTCAATCACTGTTCCAACTACTCCAATGCAGTGTTGCATCATCGTCTTCTTTACTTCCGATTTATAAGATTGTGCCGTTACTCCTTTAAATAAGCGAATAGCCCATTTTTCTTTTTGTAAACTACGTAAATCTTGTATACCCTTTACAAACTGTGACACCATCTCTACAACACTCGATTGATTTTTTTGAGCAACGCTTGCAATATCTCTTACCTTTTTTCCCATCAGTATTGGAACAATTGTACTTAAAAATAAAAACGGAGTTACCCACAATATAAACTGTATATCTATATGTTGTAGTGCTATGAAAGCTCCAATAAATTGGGCAATAGCGTGTATATACTCTATTAATATAAAGCCATATAATCTGATCCAGTTCGGAATATCAGATACGACCCAAGTTTCTAACTCCCCTTGCTTGATCTTCTCACTCTCTTCAAACGGTAATGAGAAATAGTGACGCAATAATTCTATACGTTTCGTTTGTAATATACGTTGACTCGCTTTTGAACTTATATAATCAAATAAAAGATTGTTCGTCCACATTAAAAAGCGAATACCCGCAAACAAAGCTATATATAAATACGCACCTTTTAGCTCCCTTTGAATAAGATTGTCTACAATTAATCCCATGAAAATTGGGCGTGATAAATTTAAAATGGCAGCAATTATCCCACTACATACAGCTGCCATTACTAATATTTTCTCTTTTCGTAACGGCCACAATATTCTTTTATATTCTTTCATGACGTTCCCTCCACTTTTCGTAGTAAAAAGAAAGGGATGAAACCATATGGTTTCATCCCTTTCCATAAAATAAGGAAGCTAACTATTGTTAGCTTCCTTATTTTTCATTTCAATTATTTAGTTTGACACTTTTGACTCTTCGATTTTCTCACGAAGAACCATTTGCAGAATACCACCGTGACGGTAGTAGTCAATTTCTACTTCACTATCGAAACGAGCTACTACTTCAAATTGTTTTTCGTTGCCATCTAAATCAGTTGCAACTACTTTTACAAGATCGCGCGGTCTAACTGTTTTGTCAATTTGAATTTCAAATGACTCGTTACCAACAAGACCTAACGTTTCAGCACTTTCGCCATCTTTAAATTGAAGTGGTAATACACCCATTAATACTAAGTTACTGCGGTGAATACGTTCGAAGCTTTCTGCGATTACTGCTTTAATACCTAATAAGTTAGTACCTTTCGCAGCCCAGTCACGAGAACTTCCCATACCGTAATCTTTACCAGCAACAACTAGAAGACCTGTTCCATCTTCTTTATATTTCATAGCAGCATCATAGATTGATGTTACTTCACCAGTTGGCCAATATGTTGTATATCCACCTTCTGTTCCTGGTGCGATTTGGTTTTTAATACGGATGTTTGCAAATGTACCACGCATCATAACTTCATGGTTACCACGACGAGAACCGTAAGAGTTAAAGTCAACTGGTTGTACGCCGTTTTCTAATAAATAGCGTCCAGCTGGTGTGTGCTTACCAATTGAACCTGCTGGTGAAATATGGTCTGTTGTTACAGAATCACCAAATTTACCAACTATGCGTAAACCTGATAACGTTTCAACTTCACCTGGCTCTTTAGATAAACCTTCAAAGAATGGTGGGTTTTGAATGTATGTTGAATCATTATCCCAAGTATATAAAGCTTCGTTTGAAGTTTGGATTTCATTCCAACGCTCATTGCTGTTAAATACTTGTGCATATTCTTTCTTGAACAATTCAGATGTAACAACGCTTTGAACTACATCTTCAATTTCTTTAGCTGATGGCCAAATATCATTGAAGTAAACAGCATTGCCATTTGCATCTTTACCGATTTCATCATTTTTCAGGTCAATATCAACAGTACCTGCAAGTGCATATGCCACAACAAGTGGTGGTGATGCTAAGTAGTTTGCTTTTACAAGAGGATGAATACGACCTTCAAAGTTACGGTTACCAGATAAAACAGATGTTACTAGTAAGTCGTTTGCTGCGATTGATTCTTCTAATTCTGGCGCTAATGGACCAGAGTTACCGATACAAGTCGTACAACCGTAACCAACTGTTTGGAAACCTAATTGATCTAAATATGTTGTTAAACCGGATTTATCTAAGTACTCAGTAACAACTTTAGATCCTGGTGCTAATGATGTTTTTACGTACTCAGGTACTACAAGTCCTTTTTCAATTGCTTTCTTCGCAACTAGACCTGCTCCAATTAATACGTATGGGTTTGATGTATTTGTACAGCTTGTAATTGCAGCGATTGCAATTGCACCTGTTTTCATCGTTACTTCTTTATCTTCTAATGTAACCTTCACTTCTTTATCGAACTCTTGCTCATTAAATCCAAGTCCTTGTGTTCCAACTGGTGCTAAAACAGCTTTGTGGAACGCATCTTTCATATCTGAAAGTGGAATTAAATCTTGTGGGCGTTTCGGTCCAGAAAGGTTAGATTCGATTGTATTTAAATCAATTTCAACAAGATCAGTGTAGATTGGATCTTTACTATCTGCTGTATAGAATAAACCGTTCGCTTTACAGTATTCTTCAACAATACGAATTTGCTCTTCATCTCTACCTGTTAAACGTAAGTATTCTAATGAAATATCATCGATTGGGAAGAATCCACAAGTTGCGCCGTATTCTGGTGCCATATTTGAAATTGTTGCACGGTCAGCTAAAGGCATACTCTTTAGTCCATTACCGAAGAACTCAACAAATTTACCAACTACACCTTTTTGACGTAATACTTGTGTTACTTTTAATGCAACGTCTGTTGCCGTAGTACCACTTGGAAGTGTGCCAGTTAATTTCACACCGATTACTTCAGGTACTGGGAAGTATGAAGGCTGTCCAAGCATTCCTGCTTCTGCTTCAATACCACCAACGCCCCATCCAAGAACGCCGATACCGTTAATCATTGTTGTATGTGAGTCTGTTCCAACTAATGAATCTGGGTATGCAACTAAGTCACCTTCAGCATTTTTCACAGCATGAACAACTGGTGCTAAATATTCAAGGTTTACTTGGTGTACAATGCCTGTAGCTGGTGGAACTGCACGGTAGTTATCAAATGATTTTTGTGCCCAGCTTAAAAATTTATAACGTTCTTCATTACGTTTAAACTCTAAGTCCATGTTGAATGCAAGCGCGTCTGCCGTACCCGCTCTATCAACCTGTACAGAGTGGTCAATTACAAGGTCTACAGTAATTTCAGGATTAATTTTGTCAGGATCCCCACCCATGTCTGCCATTGCTTTACGAAGCGAAGCCAAATCAACAACAGCTGGAACACCAGTGAAATCTTGTAAAATTACACGAGATGGTTTAAATGGAACATCGATATCTTGCACATCTTTCGTTCCCCATTTCGCTAAATTTGTAACATGCTCTTCTGTGATTACACGTCCGTCTACTTGACGAAGTACTGATTCAAGTAAAACTTTCACGGAATATGGTAATTGAGATACGTTGCCAACCCCTGCATTTTCAAGCGCTTTCAAATCATAATAATGATACGTTTTTCCATCTACTTCAAAAGTTGCACGTGATTGAAATGGATTATGTTTGACCATTATGTTTCCCCCCTGTTAAACGTGACTAAGTTGTCTGAATATAAAATGTAGACAAACTTTTCAATACCTTACGATAATATCTTATTACAACTTTCTAAATAAGTAAATAATAAGAAACTTATAGATTATCATAAGTTTTCTTTATGTTTCTAAATTTGAATAGCTTTCATGCTCCTTATGAATACTATTATCATAAAGTAAAGTGCTCTATCAGCGATTTACTTACAGTTCATACATACTATGAACTGCTCATCATTCAACATACAAAAAATGTTATAGAGGTGAAATAAAATGGGTAAAAGAAAAGCAAATCATACTATTTCAGGAATGAATGTTGCATCTGCACAAGGACAAGGAACTGGTTACAATGAAGAATTTGCAAACGAGCCTTTAACTCCAGCAGAGCGACAAAATAATAAGAAACGTAAAAAGAACCAGTAAAGAAAAATCCCAAAAGGTCTATTTTCCTTTTGGGATTTTTTCTAATGTTTATAACGTAGTAATTCCGAAACCGTTACAAATCGATAGCCCTGCTTTTTCAACTCAGGTAAAATTTTTGCTAGCGCTGCTACCGTTTGACTACGATCATTTCCTCCATCATGTAACAATACAATATCGCCACTTTTAGCATTTTTCACTACATGATTTACAATGGATTCAACCCCTGGATCTGCCCAATCACGTGGATCTTGATGCCATGACCATAGAACAGTTTGATAACCAGCTTCTTTCGCTGTTTTAAATACAGCATCGTTAATATATCCACCAGGAGGACGGAATAGCAAAGGTTCTTTCACCCATTTTTCAAAAAATTTCTTTCCATCTAAAATATCATTTTCTAATTTTTCATCTGACGAATTACTCGCATACAAATGATTCATCGTATGATTTCCAATTTCATGTCCCTCTTTTAACACTTGGTTCACTAAATATGGATTGCGCTGAACTCGAAATCCAATCATAAAAAATGTCGCTTCAGCCTTATATTGACGTAATAAATCTAAAACTTGCGGTGTATATGTTGGATCTGGCCCATCATCAAATGTAATTGCAATAATTTTTTCATTATTAGGTACTTCCCATGTTACATAACCAGTTGGTTCTAACTCTTTTCTGAGCAACATTTTCGCTTCCACTTTTTCCACTTGAAATATATGTACTGCGCATAATAAAGAAAAAACTATTAAAAGAATTTTCTGTTTTAACATAACGTTCACTAAAGCAGCAAGGTTGTCGAATAGACAACAACCTCATTTACTTTTCTAATTGATCTACATTTCGCATTATATTTTGGAGATTATTTTCATATTGCTCAAGTTGTGGACGTTGTGTTTCTGAAGCTACCTCTAGTGCATTTTGAATTTGTTCATATGCTTCCTGAACCTCTTGGCGTAACTCTTTTAAATCATGACCATAGTTAGGGTCATTCTTCACAATATTATTAAATGCATTCTCTGCTTGTGTAACTCCTTGCTGTGCCGCTTGAAAGGCTTGTTGCTTATCTTTATGATATGGCATTATATAATCCCCTTTCTATAATAGTTAGTCCCCTTTATCTTTACCTTTTTTTCTAAAAACATTCTTGTATAAAATCGTCAACTTCTCTCATTCTAAAAAGAAAGAGGAGGTGTCACATATAATGAGTAAAAACAATCGTGAATCTAAAGAAAAAAAAGGACAACCTGAGCCATTAAGCGGATCTCATAAAGTAAAAAACCGTAACCATTCACGCCAAAAAAAACATGCACATCATGATATGTAATAAAAAATATTCACATACCGTGCACATTCAACATAAAATGTTTGTATTTCATCATTTATTCTTCACCTCTGTTTCATTCATGCATAACATGATATGAATTGATATTTTACGGAGGGTGTCTTACATGGGCAAGAAAAAGAAGAATTGTCTTTTTCATGTTGATGGTTTCGAAGAATGGATGGATCAATTTTGTTCCGATTCTTATAGTAACTTTAGCTTTCCAAATCAAATTCACATCGACCTTTGCGAAACCGAAGAAGAATATATTTTGGAAACAGATGTACAAAATGTCACTGAACAAAATGTACTCATTAAAAAGTTAGAGACAGGCCTAGCTATATGCATACTTCATAAAAACATTTCCTTACAACGAACAATCCCTTTACCTACTACTATCATTTATAAAAAGATGCTAGCCTGCTTAGAAAACGGATTTTTAGCCATTCATATTTCCAAAAATGAAGTTGCTGATAAGCATGAAAAAAAAGTTCTTTTTTCAAATTAAGAGTTAATATAATATAAACTAAGCCCCAGTTGGTTACTGGGGCTTATGTTATTTCGCATGCATTTCTATATTAGAATTTGCATCATATCTTTTTTTCGATAAACCTTTTGTAACTAAAAGCACAGGAAATGCCACAGTTGAAAATATAGCTAGTGCTGAAAATACTACAAACCCATTTTGGTAGCCGTAGTAGTCGAGAAGTACTCCTCCAAACCACGGACCTATTACTGCTCCAATTCCCGAAAAGCCCATCGCACCGAAGTATGTTCCTTTTAGATGCGCAATAGCAATATCATCAATAAATACATCCGTCATCGAAAACATTAAGACTTCTCCAATTGTAAAAATAATTGTACAAACGGCAGCACTTAGCATAGATTCTACTATTCCAAAGCCAAATAATCCTCCGCTTACAAATAAAGTCCCCACCATAATTGATGTTAACGGTGTATACTTTTTGCACATTTGAATAACAGGGTATTGGATAATCACTACAACAATCGCATTTAAAGCTAACATATATGAAAATAATTTCACTCCATCCTGAAATATATGTGCATTTGCAAAATATTGAGATACTGTTGTCGTTAAGTGAGAAAAACCACAATTACTCAAAATAATACCGACTAAAGCAACTAAAAATACGACATCCTTTCGCAAAATGCGAATTGCATTTAACATTGTGACAGGTTTTTCTGTATTTATTTTCTTTTTTTCAATTGGATACTTCTTAAATTGGAATGCTAATATAGCTGTATATAGAATGTACACTCCAGCTGCTACTAAAAAAGGAATTGTAGATTTTGCGCTTCCAATCTGTAATCCGACAAGAGGGCCAATCGCCACTCCAACATTGATTGCACCGTAACGCAAATTATATACGAGTAAACGATACTCTGGTTTCGTTAAATCTGATAATAATGCTCTTGATGTTGGCTCAAAAAACGACCTACATAATCCATTTAAAGCGTTTAATAAAAAGAAACTTAAAACATGATCCGCAAGTGAAAAACCTATAAACACAAAAATCCAAACAATCATGGACCAGAGCATAATCGTTTTCCGGCCAAATCGATCTGATAAATTCCCTCCGATAAAACTAGCAAAAACACCAACAAGTGCACTCGTTCCGATAATAGCACCTGTCATTCCAGCTGATACACCTTTAACAGTCGTTAAATAAATTGCTAAAAAAGGAATGCTCATTGACGTGGCGAACCTCGCAAATAAAGTCCCTATTATAATTGTCATTCCTAACGGATGAATATTTTGTAACTTCCCCTTCATCACTAAACCTACTCTCCCCGTTCTTACATAAAAAAAAGAAAGCAAAGGATCTGCTTTCTTTTCCTTTTTCTATACTTGAGCTGTTGATACCCGAGTTGTTCTCGTTATGTCCATATCAATTCCATATGTGAACTGTAATTCTTTACACACATCTTTAATTAAGATTGCGACATTATACTTTTCATTAAATTGTAAAACTATGTTTTCTACTTCTTCATATGTATACTTATATTCCCCTGTAATGACACTTTTTAAATCAAAGCATTCATTTATACAAAGTTGCACAAGTAGCTGGTCATATTTCTCTATTACATCTTCTTTCTTCCACAGTAACTCTTTTACATATAACCGATCAAACTTCACACTTTCTCGATTACAATCCGTTAAAATCCGGGTCATTTCATTTAATTCTCGATACAATTCAGAAATATTTTTACTTAAACTAAGAAGTTTATCTACACCGTTTTCATATAACATATTCATTCCACCCCCGCATTTTCTTTTTCTTATTATAGCAAGAAAATTCTAAAAATAGTTTCTTTCTTCTGAAATATTAGGAAACTAATTTCAATTGCTTTACAATGAAACTAGTGAACGCGAAAGGGGAAAGAAAATTGGAGCAAAAATTATATTACACTGACGCTTATAAGCAAGACTTTACTACAAAAATTATAAAGCAAGATTATGATAAAGACGGTAACTTATACGTCGTTTTAAACGAGACCGCATTTTATCCGACAGGTGGCGGACAACCGCATGATACTGGCACATTAAATGATATCGATGTAATCAATGTAGAAGAGATACATGGGGAAATTCGTCACTTCATTGTAGAAAAATTACATACAGAAGAAGTAGAAGGTAAAATCAATTGGGAGCGCCGTTTTGATCATATGCAGCAACATGCGGCTCAGCACATTTTATCTGCTGCTTTTTGGGATCATTTTAACATACCTACGATTGGATTCCACCTTGGTAAAGAAACGGTAACAATTGATTTAGAAATAGAAAATCTTCATACAGAAACGGTTGAAAAAGCAATAAACATTGCCAACAAAATTGTTTTCGAAAACCATCAAATCCATATCGAATGGATGAACTTAGAAAAAGCGAAAACATTCCCCCTTCGTAAAGAACCGACTATAACAGAAAATATACGGGTTGTTATTATCGAAAACTTTGACTACAACGGCTGTGGTGGAACGCATCCGAAACGAACTGGTGAAGTAGGTCCTATTCAAGTACTAGGGTGGGAGCGCAATAAAGGTGGCATACGATTAACATTTATCGCTGGTTGGCGCACACTAAATTTAATGGGCAAACAACAACAAATTATGAAAGATGTTTCTAAACAATTAAACAGTAGCGAGAGTGATATCCCAGCAAAAGTAGCACAACTTCTTACTTCTCAAAAAGAAAATGAAAAAGCAATACAAACAATGAATGAAAAATTATTATTTGCAGAGGCAAATGAACTACTTCTACAGCCCATAAAAATTCATGCTGACATACTTATTTCTAAAGTATTTACAAATCGTTCTATGCAAGAAATCGCAAAGCTTTCCGCTATTATTACAGAACAACAAGAGCATGCAATTACGTATTTCGTCATCGAAAATGATGACAAACTACAATGTATTCTCGCTTGCGGAAAATCAGTATCACTCGATATGAATGCTCTTTTAAAAGACGCTCTTCCTACAATCGAAGGAAAAGGTGGCGGAAATAAGAAGAGTGCTCGCGGTGGCGGGAGAGCAATTATGAGCGGAGATGAATTTTTAAATCAGCTTGTTTCTTCTTTACAGTCGGCGGTGTAAAGCATTTTTAGTAAGGATAGCTAACAGCTATCCTTACTCTATACTTACAAACCAATATTTTGTTTCAAGCCTTGATAACTCCCTGCACTTGCAAAACCTTCACTTATAAGAGTGATAAAAGTTTCCGAAAAACCATATTGACTTAAATCTTTAATCGGTACCATTTGCACATCATGAATTGGATTATGATCAAATTCATTAGAGGGTAACATAATTTCCCCTGTAAGCTTTTCAAGTAGAAATGTAATATGTAATAAAGATAGACTGGCATCCGGTTTATCACAAACATAGAGTAGCTTCTTAATTTTAACTTCTAATCCCGTTTCTTCTCTCATTTCTCTAATCATCGCCTCTTCTAACATTTCACCATTCTCCACTCTTCCTCCAGGTAAAGACCAATTCCTATTAGCAACTTTTTGCTTTACTAGCAATAATTTTTCACCTTCAATTAAAATTCCCGTAACACGAACTTGCATTACATTTTCCATATGTAATCTCCTCTTCCCATTATATTTACAAATTACCCCTTCCATAAAAAGAACGTACGTTTTATAATTGAAGAAAATTATGGAAGAAAGTAGTTGTTACATTCATGCGTCCACCTTTAACAAAGTCTATATCACTTGAAGATTTCCAAAACTATTATTGGTTAAAAGCAGAACTCCAAACATTTTGTCGTGAGAATGGGTTGCCAGCTAGCGGCTCTAAGATTGAAATAACCGATTGTATCTCACATTATTTAACTACGGGGAAAGTCTTAAAAAACAGCTCTGGGCAAAAAGTGCGTAAAGCTTCCCTCTCTTATAAAGACCTTTCTCTTCAAACGATTATTACTAACAATCACCGCTGTAGCGAAGATGTTCGTGCTTTTTTCAAAGAAAAAATCGGAACAAACTTCCGCTTTACAGTAGCTCTTCAAAAATTTTTCAAAGAGAATGTTGGAAAAACATATGAAGACGCGGTAGCTTTTTGGCATGAAGAAAACGAACGAAAAAAAGACCCTACATACAAAACAACTATCGGTGCACAATTTGAATACAATCGCTTTACTCGTGACTTTTTCGAAGATCCAAATAATAAAGGGAAAGCAAAAGCTGATGCGATTGCTGCTTGGAACGAAATGAAAGCGAAGCCTGGTAGCAATATTTATGTTCCTCAAAAAGTAGAAAACTAGTTACCTCGCTAGTCTTCTACTTTCTCAAATAATAGCGCAATCCCTATCCCGCCTCCAATTCCTAATGTAGCAATTCCATATTTCATAGACTCTCTTTGTGCCTGATAAAACAAACGTGTTACAAGCATAGCACCAGATGCACCGTACGGATGACCGAGCGCAATTGCTCCACCATTTACATTTACTTTTTCGTACGGAATTTGTAACTCTTTTACGCAAGCAACAACTTTTGAGGCGAATGCTTCATTTATTTCAAAATAATCGATGTCCTCTACTTTTACATTCATTTCGTTTAATAATTTGTTCACCGCAAATATCGGACCAGTCCCTGGAAGCTTGGGATCCACTCCCACTACAGCACTACGAACGAAACGAAGGACAGGTTTATAACCTAACTTTCGGGCTTGTCCCTCTTCCATTACAAGAACGGCACATGCTCCATCATTTACACCGCACGAATTACCTGCCGTTACTGTTCCATTTTGTAAAAATGCGGGCTTTGTTCTTTTAATGATTCGTTCATAATTCATTTCTAGCTTTATAGATTCATCTAATAATCCATTAAAAGAAAATATTTCATCATGTATATATCCTTTTTCTAACGCTTGCAGTGTCCGCTTATAACTAAGACAAGCATACTCGTCTTGCATTTCTCTCGTTATGTTATAACGCTCCGCAACATATTCAGCCGCTACTCCCATGTCAGGATCACCAATTGTTTCAGGTGAAAATCGTGCTCTTTTTTGAAAAGGTGACGTACTTGTACTCTCTACTCCCCCGGCGATATAACACTTACCTGCCCCGCCTTGAATGAGATGACACGCAGTTCGAATTGCTTCTAAACCAGCACCACATTGCCGATCAATCGTTACACCAGGAATATGATAGCCAAGTCCCGCCTCTAAAGCAGATAATCTCGCAACATTCCCTCCCGGCCCCACAATATTCCCTAACATGACATCGTCTATTTCTCTCTCAATTCCTTTACTTAAAAACGTAAGAAGCGGCGTTACTAATTGCTGAGCTTCATAATCTTTCAACATCCCATTCTTCTTACCAATAGGTGTCCTTTTTGCTTCTACAATAACCGCTCTATTCATATATTTTCTCTAGGTTTTCAATCATATTTTTTGCTGCAATACGAGCGATTTTCCCGCTATTTGTATACGGTATTTCATCTACAAAATGCCATTCTTTCGGTATTTTAAACGAGGATAATCGTTGTAAGCAAAAACTTTTTAATTGTTGCTTCGTAGCACTTCCTTTTACGATGGCGACAGGTTTTTCACCCCAATAACTATCTTTCACGCCAACTACAACTATTTCATCAACAGCTGTATGTTCATGTAATACACTTTCTATTTCTTCTGGGAAAATATTAATTCCTCCAAATAAAATCATATTCTTCTCTCTACCTACTATATATATAAACCCTTCTTCATCTTCATAACCTACATCTCGCACTGTCATCCAGCCATCCGCAGTCAACTCTGGAACTAAAACCTTATCCAATATGTAGCCCATAAAAAACTGATCACTTTTCACATAAACAGTTCCTATCTCGCCTTTCTGTACTTCTTCTCCTGCTTCATTACATATTCGAACTTGCACATTATGACAAGGTTTTCCTACTGAATTTGGCCTTCTTTCGCTTTCTGCATCGACTAGTGCTGTTACAAAACTTAACTCTGATGCACCATAAAATTCATATCTTTTCGCATAAGGAAATATATTCTTTATTTTTTCTTTCGCTTCAGCTTCCCATTTCGCTCCTGACGAAATAATTTTCACTTTATTTTCTATTACTCTATTTTCTTTATATAAAGATTCAAGCATTGTCGGAACTGTATACATAACTGATATATTTTCAGTTTCTAACTTATCTAGTACTTGATTTGGAATGAACTTTCTCATAATGTACACCGTTTGCCCTACATATAATGCACTTATTGCCCCGTATAAGAAAAGAGAATGAACGAGCGTCCCAGCTATTAAAATCGAATCCTCCCTTTTCATATGAAAGTCATGTACATTACAATCAAAACTATGAACCCACGATTGTTGTGCACGTAAAAATGCTTTTGCTGTTCCTGTTGATCCTGATGTAAATCCCATATAAAAAGGAGCATTTTGTAAACTTTCTACAGGATTATATGTAGGAAGATAGTTCTCTATCATTCTTTTCCACTCATCAATTTCAATTACTCTTCCTTCTTCATCCGGTAGATCATTTACCTTATATCGCTCTGTCACAATCACATCCGGATTACTAATTGCAATTCTTTCTTTGAGCTCATCCTCTTTCCACTTTATATCTAACGGCACACAAACCCATCCAGACATCGCAGCCCCAGCAAATAGTTGTAAAAACTCCATACTATTTTCTAATACAATTGCTATCGTTTTATTCTTCGATTCTTTTTCATTCAACCAGTTTGCTACTTTACATACTGACTCAAACCACTCTTTATATGTTAATACTCGATCATTTTCCTTTATTGCTATTTTACTTGATAGTAAAGAGGCATACTTTTTATATTCTTTTGTAATCCCCATTTGAGACGTCCTTTCTTTACAAAATAATAAAAAGAAACACGCAATGAACGTGTTTCTTCTCTTTCTTATCCCGCATTTGTATATTTCCCACTCTTTAGAGCAGGCGTAATAATATGTTTCAATGAACGATGTAATTTCGTTACAAGAATTGCTGCTATAATCGCTTTTATGCAATCACTTGGTAAAAATACGACACTCACTTTCATCGTCTGCCATATAGAAATATCCATTACGAATGCTTGTACAATGATACCAAATACATAAACTACGAAAATACCACCAATTATATTAATGCATAATACTTTTATAATAGAAACTTCACGTAAACGCTCAATTAAATAACCAATAACAAATGCTCCTACAATATAACCAAGTAAATATCCTGCGCTTGGCCCAACAAATATACCTGGACCACCTCGTCCACCTGCAAGTAATGGTGCCCCAACTCCAATAATAAGTAAGAAAATAAGCTGACTTAACGCACCAAGACGTGATCCTAACAATCCACCAGCAAGCATAACACCGAGTGATTGTAATGTAATCGGAACTGGTGTAATAGCAAGAGCAATTGGAGGTATTAACCCTAACACTCCCATAATAGAACTAAATAAAGCGACGAAAACTAAGTTTTTTGTATTCATATTTGCTTCTCCTATTTGTAAACTTAAAACGATTTTTAGATAACATATTATAGGAGTTATATTATCTTTCTATTTAGCATTTGTCAACTTATTTTAAATATAGGTTTACAATTATTTTTTCAATTATTTCTCCTTATGCAAATGCTCAAGTTCTTTCCGAAGCGCCTGTTTTAAAAACTTCCCAACAGATGTTTTCGGAATTTCCTGCATAAATACAATATCGTCTGGTAACCACCACTTTGCAAACTGTGGTTTTAAAAATTCATATAGTTCTTCTTTTGTAACAGTGCTATTTGCCTTTTGTACAACGCAGGCAACTGGACGCTCTTGCCACTGCGGGTGTGGAACTGCAACAACGGCCGCTTCAAATATAGCATCATGTGCCATTAAAGCATTTTCAAGGTCAACTGAGGAAATCCATTCTCCCCCGCTTTTAATAACATCTTTCGTACGATCAACAATTTTCACGCAGCCTTCCTCGTCAACTGTAACAACATCACCAGTATATAACCAACCGTCTCGGAATCCTTCGACAGTACGATCATCGTTATAATAGCTTTCAGCAATCCAAGGTGCTCGTAAACATAACTCTCCCATCTCAGTACCATCCCACTTCACTTCACCGTTTGTACCGACTACTTTCATCTCTACACCAGGGACAAGATATCCTTGTTTTGAGCGGATTTCTAATTGCTCTTCATATGATAATTCTGTTTCATAACTTTTTAAACGTGCAAGTGTTACGAGTGGGCTTGTTTCAGTCATACCATATGCATGTACGAAAGGAACATTATATTTTTGTTCAAATGCTTTAATAACGCTTTTCGGTGCAGCAGCACCACCGCATAATATTCTCGTTATACTAGATAAATCGTAACTATTATTTTCTAATTCTTGTAATACACCGAGCCAGATTGTCGGCACACCTGCTGCTATCGTTACTTTTTCAGCTTGGATCATCTCTAATAAAATTTTTGGAGTAAACATTGGTCCTGGCAGAACTTGTTTAGTTCCAAACCAAGTAGCTGCAAAAGGAAGTCCCCAAGCGTTCACATGGAACATCGGTACAATTGCCATCGCCGCATCACTTTCCGATAAAGCAGTTGTATCCGCTAAACCGAGTGCCATACAATGCAGTACAGTACTACGATGCGTATATACAACACCTTTTGGATTCCCTGTAGTCGCTGACGTATAACACATACCAGCAGGTGTATTTTCATCAATATCTTTTACAAATTGGAAATTTGGATCGCCTTCTTCTAATAGTTTTTCATAATGATATACAGGTTCTAGCGTAGTATTTGGAAGTTCATCTTTATCAGTCATAATAATGTAGGCTTGTACAGTTGATAATTGTGATTGAATATTTTCAACGAGTGGTACGAGATCTTCATCTATAAGTAGAATGTGATCTTCTGCGTGCTGAATAATGTATGAAATATGTTGAGGAGATAAACGAATATTAATTGTGTGCAAAACAGAAGCAATACCAGGAATAGCAAAATAAGCTTCCACATGTCGATGATGATTCCACGCTAACGTTCCTATACGCTCGCCTTCTTTAATTCCTAATTTTTTTAACGCACTAGAAAGCCTTCTCGTCCTTTCACCTAACTGCTTATACGTTAACGTCGTAACTGTATCATGTGTCCGTGAAACAATTTCTTTCTTTGAAAACAGTTTTTCTGCTCTTTCCATCATAGAACTAATTGTTAGCGGTACATTCATCATCATATTGGTTATATCCCCCTTTAAAGCGTTTTTATTTTTCGTTCATTATAACAGACTTCTACAAATGATTACGACATTTTTCTGTATTTTCTGAATTATTTCTTTGGAAATAATTCAGAACGATAAAAAACATGTTTTGAATACATTGATTCGAAACATGTTTTTTATTTTTTATAAACTATCTACCTTTTTCCTTACTTTCTTTTTCAATTTAAAAATAAAACGATTACTGTATTCCTTATTTTCTACTAAAATCCGATACGTCTCTAACACTCCTAACACACGTACAAAAAGATAAACTCCGATAGCAATAAGTACAACACAATAAGGGTAATACTGCACTAATTCTCCTGAAGTTATATGCTTTTTCTCAAACAAAAACGGAATCGCTCCTGCTGCAATAAAACAAAATCCAACGATCACTACTGACGCATACTTCTTCTTAATAGTCGCATATCTTTTTGTCAATTCTTTTAGAAAGTTTTGATCAAATAGTAGTTCTTCCTTTTTCAATACATTGTATCGACTCTCTTCTATCGTTACAGGTGCCATCATTGCTCCGATCCCAAGCACTGCAATGATAATGACAAGAAACGTAGACATTGTTGCATTTTCTTTAAATAATAAGTACGGTATTGTAGATAAAATAAGCAAGCTAAATCCTAATGCAATATATTTAGAAATTTTTTGTCCATACACTACATACCCTTCTGCCATTTCCTTACTTACATAATAACCATTTTCCTTTTCGTTACTTTGCTCAGCAGTTTCTTTTAATAAATAGTCAAGTGATACTTCAAATACATTTCCAATCATTATTAACTTTTCAGTTTCAGGAAAACCTTGACCGTTTTCCCATTTACTAACCGCTTGCCTTGTTGTGTTTAATTTTTCAGCTAATGCTTCTTGAGAAAGGCCCTTTTCCTTTCTTAATTTAAAAAGCTTTTCACCAAATCCCATATGTGTGTCCCCCTTTGTTTTCTTACCTAAATTGTATGTAAACATTGCCTTTATCTCTATCTTCCCGCGGTTGCACTTTGTCAACTTACGGTTGCGAATGTGTTATATAGTAGTTTTGTATACGATTTAGCTATTATTCTTCTATGATTATGGCGTTAATAAACCACCTCTCTCAATAACCAATTATAATAATTAAAGGTAATTATTGTTATAAAAAAACAAAAAACTCCTTTATTCATTTAAAGGAGTTTTAAATATGAAATATTCCAAGAGGAGCTGTTTTTTCTTCCTCCTACTGCCTCACAATTTCTTCTATATATTTTTATGTGTCATATAACGAACCATGTACAGTATATGTTTTCATCTCTTTATCTGAGGCATACTCATATATATGTAAAATATTACTCTTATTAACTTTTCTAATAAAGTCACTTCCCAATAATCATAACGGCTTCTGCTTAAACTTTTCATAATGTCGTACTTTTAATAGAAGGATATTCCCGCAATCTGTACAAATATAAGCATCCACCGGTGAAGATGTGAACATCGTTTCCTTTTTCCGTATTTGTGCATATCCGACAAACTCACCTTCTCCTATGTTTTGAGAACCACAATTAGAGCATGCCTGCACGGCTTTTTGTTTCATGAGAGCACCACCTTTAATCTGTTTCCACTCCCTTCGACAGCTCACTTCCATTTCCCTTCCAAAAAACCTCTTATTCTCTCACATTTCAACAGGAATCTCAAAACAAAAATCGTATATATACCATGAAATATATTTATTAATGGAGGAATTTTATGACTACTGTTATAACACTCGATATAGCCACAGAAATTGAAAACGCAGAAATACATATGCTCTCTTCTAGACTAAAAGCATTACAAGCATTAGCTGAAAATCCAATGCAAGTACAAATGAAAAAGTTCGGGAGTGCCACTGCCTTTTCATCAAAAATAATTGCTGGTCCAGCTTTTAATACGGTAAAAGGTATTACATTTACAAATACAGATGAGGTAGATGAAATCGTCTCTTATTATCAATCGCTACAAATCCCTTGTCGTTTTGAAATTACACCCGCTCAAGGTACAGCCAAATTATTTCAATACTTATCTCAAAGAGGATTTTACCAATCCAGCTTCCATACCGCTTTATATAGTATACCGAGAGAAGACCCTTCCCTTCTTCCTTCTAACATTTCAGTACGCGAACTAAAAGAAAATGAATTTCATATTTTTGCAGACATATACGTACGCGGATTTAACATGCCATCCTTTACAAAAGATGGCGTCCATCAAAATAACGAAATTCTCTACAATAAACCTGGCTGGCATTTTTTCATAGCCGAAGTTCAAAACACTCCTGCGGGTATTGGTGTCCTGTATATAAATAATGGGATTGCATCATTAGCTGCTTCTGCTACTTTGCCAGAATTTCAGCGTAAAGGCTGTCATACTGCATTAATTCAAAAACGAATAGAGACGGCTATTGAATCCAACTGTAACTTAGTAGTTGGACAAGCAAAGTTCGGTAGCAGCAGTCAAAATAATATGGAACGTGCCCATATGAAAATTGCTTATACGAAATCAATATGGACTGCAAAAGACATGTAATTTACATTCTTTCTCTTCTCATTACAATTTTATGACACTTTCTTTTCTATCCTATTAATCATTTGAATATTCAAACTATATTTGTTACGCTATTACTAGATACATCATTCAACTTGCACTATGAAAAGAGAATTCTAATCAAACTACAAGGAGGAGAAATGTATGACTAAACATGATCATGGTTTAAAAGAAAAAGTAGAAGGTGCTATTGATAAGGTAAAGGGTGAAGTAAAAGAAGTTGTTGGGAAAGTAACTGACAATAAGAAATTACAAGCTGAAGGAAAATGGGATAAGGTGAAAGGCACTGCTAAAGATACAGTTGGTAATGTGAAAGAAAAAGTACATGAATATAAAGAACATAAGAAAGAAAAATAAAAAAGAGCCCATCGGCTCTTTTTTATTTTCCTTCATTCTTCTCTAACACGTATAAATCTTCTTCAATATTCGTTAATTTCTCACTTACAAGCTTTCTTGCATCTCCAATTGCTTGATTGTATGCAAATGGTCCAACTAATTTAATCATCTCTTCTATTAAACGCTCTGCTTGGAAACGTCCAATTTCATCTAAATCTTCTTCCATGAAAAATTGCTGAATTTGTGCTACAAGCTCTTCTTTTTTATCATTTGGTATTTTTATATTCATCATCGTTGTTACTCCTCTATATTTAAGATAATATCTTCCTTAACTCTACCATAGAAAAACGATTACCAGGACAGCTTTTTGTAACTCCTTCTAACTCCCTATGACCGAGTATATTCTCTTTCTTTATAGCAAATTGCTTCATAAATATTTTACATAAAGAATATAATGCATTCACTTGTGCAGGAGTTGGATCGTATTTATCAAAATTTCCCGTCATACATATCCCAATTGTATGGCGGTTATGATCTTTCGCATGCGCTCCAATATGTAAACCTCGTCCTTCCACTACAGTTCCGTCCTCTTCGATAAAATAGTTGTAACCAATCCCACTCCACCCTTTTACAGTTTGATGAAATTCATGCGTTTTATACACGTCCCATCCATCTTCAGCTGTATGGTGAATAATCAGTTTGTTTACTTTTTCTAAAGGAACTAATTCATCTTGAAATGTTAGATTGACACGTTTAATTTCCATTTGAACTGCCTCCTCTTAAAAATCAATCATAATAATCGTTTTATCATCTGGTCTTATTCTCTTTTCCCCTTCCAGCTCTTCAATGATTGCTACATATTCGTTTATACTATTCTTTCTTATATATGCAACTGTTTGTTCGAGTGGCCAATCTGGGTGAAATAACCCGTCTGAACAAATAAAAATTCCACTCACTTCATCTATATGTAATTCACCATGTTGTAAATAATGTATCGCTTCTTTCATTCCATTTGCAACTGAATAACCATTTGGCATATTTGCAAGATAACGATTGTACTTTAACTGTTCTCGAACATCTTGAAAAACATGTTCCTCCGGGACAGATAAACCTTTCTTACGATCTTCTTCCCTCTTCCTTTTTGCTCGGTTACTAATTCCTTTAACTGTGTCTTTCGTTAATACTTGCATCGTTCCATTTTGAAAAGTTGCGACAATCATACAGTCCCCAAGCTGCGCATATTCAATTTTCTCACCATCTATTTGAACTGCCGCAATACATGTACACCACAAATGATCTTTCTTTCTCGTATCTACTTTATATTCCAACATTTTGCTTTGCAATGCTTCATTTGCTTTTGCAACTGCAAATCGTAACCTATGATTCTCTCGTAATGAAGTAAAATAACTTGCAAATAAATGCGAAGCGATGTATGCTCCATTATGTCCATTTTCATCACCAAACGGGACAAGTGGTGTTGCACCGTCACATACACCATAAATCTTTTTTTCTTTATTACAAAAATAAGAATCCTCACATTCTTGCTTCAACGGGCTTTTCTGTTGATATGTTTTTATCTTCACAACTGTATCCCCTTTCAAATAATAAAATACTCAAATTCTTTTGATTAATCTAATTTACCGAAATAAACTGTTTTTACCCAAAACTTTCAATATCATATATAATCTTGAAATAATATGAATTTTTCAGTGAAGGACGGGAAAGAAATGGTCAGATTCCTTGGTGTTATTATCGGTTCTATTATTATTGCGGTTGCCTTTAATCTTTTCCTTATCCCCCACAAAATTTTAAGTAGTGGAATTGGCGGAATTGCTATTATTTTAGGAATTGTAACCCCTGTAAACACAGGCATTATTAACTTTGTATTAAACTTACCTATCCTTATTTTAGGGTACATAGGTCTTGGAAAAAAAGTAATTTTTAACACAGTTGTCTCTGTAGTTGTATTATCTGTTGCATTATACTACGTTCCAGTAAAAGTCGTAGCAACAGATCCATTGTTATCTTCTATCTTCGGAGGTGTCATCGCCGGAGCTGGTATTGGTCTTGTTTTTAACTGTAATGGATCCACTGGTGGATTTGATATTATCGGTATGCTTTTATCCCGCAAGCGAGACATTAAACTTGGCGGATTCCTTATTATTTTAAATGCAGTCGTTGTAATAATCGCAGGATTCTTCTTCACCTGGGATGTTGCACTTACAAGCTTACTTTCAATTTATGTAACTGGTAAAGTAATTGATGCTGTTCATACAAAACATCGTAAAGTTACACTTATGATTGTAACAAATGAAGCAGAAAAAATGAAAAAACAACTTCTTTCAACTGTTGTACGTGGAATAACGTTACTTGATGGCGAAGGTGCTTATTCAAGCGAGAAAAAGCGTGTACTTATGACCGTCGTTTCTCGTGAAGAATTAGCAAGTATGAAACTAACAATTTCTGAAATCGACCCGAATGCATTCGTTAATATTACAGAAACTGTAGAAGTATTAGGACTTTTCAGAAGAAGTTAAAGACTAGGTGGGAATCCACCTAGTCTTTATTTTGCATAAATTCAATTCGGTTTCCAAATGGATCTGACACGTAAAATCGAATTACATCTGGCCGTGCATAATCATCAATCACTTTAACACCTTGCTCTATAAGTGTTTGCTTAAATTCATTAATTTCATTCACATAAAAAGCTGGATGAGCCTTTTTAGCTGGTGTAAAGTTCCGCTCCACACCAATATGGATTTCTTGATTTCCGCATTTAAACCAACATCCACCTCGTTTTTTCAACTTTTCTGGCTTTGGAATTTCTTCCATACCAATTGTATTCCCATAAAAATCACGCGCCTCTTCTTCACACCCTACAGGTGCAGCTACTTGCACGTGATTAATCCCTTGAATATAATTTTTCATTTTCTCTCCCCCTCCTCTACCCTAATGTTATACGGAAAACAGCCGTCTGTAACTTACAAGAGGTTTATAAAACAATATAAGCTCCCCTTATTAACATCCTGCATTCACCTTGCAAAAAATAAAAAAAACAAAATTTATTCTATAACTTCCATTTTTTATAGAAATACACATTACATCTATATTATAGTTATGAATAGACAAATCTTTTTAGATGCTATTTGTACGGAGGAACTATTATGAGTCGTAAAAAATATTCACCAACTCAAAAAAAACGTCATCCGAACATTTCTAGACGTTTGCGAAACCATATACAAGATCGTTCATTAACAGAAATGTACGCATCTCTGTTCGAACACAATCCTGATAGTATTATTTCATTAAATTTAGAAGGAGTTATTCTACATATAAATCCTTCTGCCGAAAGAATATTAGGTTACACTTCTTTAGAATTAGAACAGAAAAATATTACCTCTATTTTAGAAGCCCATATTTCTGAGCAAGTATTACAAAATATAAAGAATACTGAAGCGGATAATCAACAAGAGTATATCTTATCTATTTATCATAAAAATGGATTCTTATTAGATGTTGTGACAAAACTAGTTCCTATTTTTGTTCAAAATCGTCTTACTGGCGTATATGCTATTATGAAGCCGCTTGAAAAATCAGAAAGAATTGAGAATATGCTAAAAGAAAGTGAGAAGAGATTACGTACATTAGTAAACTCCATGCCTGCCTTTGTTATATTTAAAGATCATGAAGGGCGCTGGCTTGAGGCAAATGACTACGCACTTTCTTGCTTCAATTTCCATCATGTACCTTACCATGGGAAAAAAGATAGCGAACTCATTCAATATAATGAAGCATACCGAGAAGCTTTTTTACATTGTGAAGAAATTGATGAACTAGCATGGCAACAAAGACAAATTCTTCATGGCGAGGAATTTATTATACATAGAGATGATTTCGATCTAATCTTAAGTATATCAAAAGTCCCGCTTTATCATCCTGACGGTTCTCGCAAAGGTCTTATCGTGATGGGGAGAGATGTTACTGAGCTAAAAGAAACTGAAAAGTTATTACGAAAATCTGAGAAGCTCGCAGTAGTCGGACAACTGACAGCTGGAATTGCCCATGAAATTCGAAATCCACTCACTTCTCTAAAAGGTTTTCTAACGTTGCTCCTCCCTGAAATAAATGAGGAGCAAAAATGGTATATCGATGTTATGTTAAGTGAGATTTCACAAATGGAATCCATCACGAGTCAATTTATGGCGATGTCTAAGCCACAAGTATTATCTATCCAAACTTGTAACATACAAACTTTAATTGAAGAGGTAGTTACATTTATTTTACCGACTGCAATTATGCATAGCGTTCATATCATCATGGATCATTTTGATTACGTATATGATATTCAATGTGACGGTAACCAATTAAAACAAGTTTTTATAAACATATTAAAAAATGCGATAGAAGCGATGCCAAATGGCGGAAATATTTTCATTCAAACAAAACCATTAGAGGATAATTTCATCTTAATACGAATTATCGATGAAGGTTGTGGCATTCCAGAAGATCGTATCTCCCGTCTAGGCGAACCTTTTTATAGTTTAAAAGAAAAAGGCACAGGACTAGGATTAATGATGTGTTACAAAATAATTGAAGAACATCATGGTAAATTACACATTTCAAGCGAATTAAATAAAGGTACGATTGTTGATATTGAGCTACCACTTTCTTCATCTCATCTTGCAATCCAGTCTTAAATAAAAAAGAAGCATCTGCTAATCGTTAGCAGATGCTTCTTTTTTAAAATGCTTTGTCATACCACTCTTTTGCTTTTTCTACTTCACCCATCGTTAATTGATGCCCTCGATTTTCCCAATGTATTGTTACATTCGCGTTTGCATTTTCTAATAGTACCTTCAATTCCTCGGACTCTGCTGATGAACAAATTGGGTCATTTGTCCCAGCAGCAATAAACACAGATTTCCCTGCTAAATTTGCTAATTGCATTCCTCTTCTTGGTACCATTGGGTGATGAAGCACAGCACCTTTCAATGCATTTTCGTAATGGAATAATAAGCTTGCTGCGATATTTGCCCCATTCGAATAACCGATAGCTACAATGTTATTTCTATCGAATTTATATTCTTTAGCCGCTTCATCTAAAAATTCATTTAATTCCTTCGTACGGAAAATTAAATCCTCTTCATCAAAAATGCCTTCTGCTAATCGGCGGAAGAAACGCGGCATCCCATTCTCTAACACATTTCCCCTAACGCTTAATACCGACGCTTCCGGATCAACTATTTCTGCAAGTGATAGTAAATCTAATTCATTACCACCTGTGCCATGAAGTAATAACAACACTGGTTTTGACGTATCTTTTCCTTTTTGAAAAACATGTTTCATCATAATCCTTTTCCCCCTTCAATCACTTTAATCTAAATTTCTCACTTCAAATGGTAAAAGCGTTTGTTCAATCTGTTTTCTATGTTGTTCATATTGTTCCGGTAACTTTAATTCCTCACCCATCGTCTCTAACGATTCATCATGAGCGAAACCAGGAGGATCTGTTGCAATTTCAAATAAGATTTCACCATGTTCTCTAAAATAAATCGCGTTAAAATAATTTCGGTCTTGTACAGGAGTTACGTGATATCCAAAACGAGTCATATGCTCTTTCCAGTCTAGCTGATCTGCATCGTCACTCGCTCTCCAAGCAATATGATGAACTGTGCCAACGCCCATTTGGCCACGACCGATTGTTGATAATTTCAAATCAATAATATTTCCAATGTCAGCAGAAGAACGGAATCGAACAAATTCACCCTCTTCTCCAATTTTCTCAAGACCCATAATATGTTCTAACAATTCAGCTGTTTTTTGAGGCTGTGCAGATAAAAGAACAGCACCTCCAAACCCTTTAATTGCTACTTCTGGTGTAACTTCTCCAAAACTCCAATTATTTAATTCGCCTTCTTCTCTTTCAACTAATTCTATATGCAAACCATGCGGATCATCAAATTCTAAATACTGTTCTCCAAAACGAGTCATTTTTGTATACGAAACATCGAATTTTTCTAATCTATTTTCCCAAAACTCCATTGCACCTTTTGGTACAACGTAAGACGTAATTCCTACTTGACCATCTCCAATAATACCTTGACGAGCACCTGCCCATGGGAAAAACGTAATAATTGTTCCAGGCTTTCCTCCTTCATTTCCAAAATAAAGATGGTACGTACCTGGATCATCAAAATTCACTGTTTGTTTCACTAAACGTAACCCCAATACACCAGCATAAAAATCTACATTTTCTTGTGGATGTCCTACGATTGCTGTAATGTGGTGAATTCCCATCGTTTTCTTTGTCATTTTCTCCGCCCCTTTTTATTTCATTTTAAAAACTTTTATTCATTAAAACTCATTATTCATTTTGTCCATACTGAAAAGTAAAATCCGTCATTATAATCTTATCTCGAATTCGAGATATTAATTATAATATCAC
Source organism: Bacillus sp. D48C (assembly GCF_053345735.1). NCBI lineage: Bacteria > Bacillati > Bacillota > Bacilli > Caryophanales > Bacillaceae > Bacillus > Bacillus sp. D48C. The sequence continues at coordinate 63,724 of NZ_JBKFAQ010000006.1, read as the reverse complement.
ACTTGAATGTCTACTTTATCAAAATCATCTCAAATTCGAGATAATTCTCAAAAAATATTTACTCTATTTAAAATCTGTATTCATAACATAAATTATCTTGAACTCAAATTTATTATAAGTTACTTACTTTTAGTTGTCAACGAATTCCGTATTTTCATTTTAAATAAAAAGAGAGTAAACGCCAGTTTCGTTTACTCTCTTCGCTAATTATTTCGTTTCCTCTTCCAGCACTGCTTCCATCTCATTAAATTCACGATGAACTGCCTTAACGGGTTCTTTCGTTAATAAACTTACAACGATAACAGTTAATAAACTACAGAAGAATCCAGGTACCATTTCATACATAGTCGCTTTTAAACTTGGAATTTGTACCCATGCTATAACAACTACTGCACCAACAATCATACCTGCAAGAACGCCCCACTTATTCGTCCTTTTCCAATATAAACTTAATAAAATAGCTGGTCCGAATGCTGAACCGAATCCAGCCCAGGCATAACCTACAAGTGTTAAAATTGTATCACTTGGATGATACGCTAAAACAACTGCGATCATAGCTACTACTAATACTGATAATCTACCGATAAATACAAGTTCTCTGTCACTTGCGTTACGACGGAAAAATGTTTTATAAAAGTCTTCCGTTACTGCACTTGAAATAACAAGTAATTGTGAGGAAATACTACTCATAATCGAAGCCAAAATAGCTGATAATAAAAATCCTGTAATGTATGGATGGAATAAAATATTTGAGAATGTTACAAAGACCATTTCTGGATCTTGTAATGTCGCATTATTTTTAGCATAATAAGCGATACCAATTAGACCAGTAAGCATTGCACCTATAATTGAAATCGTCATCCAACCGATACCGATTCTACGAGAAGTTTTTAAATCTTTAATAGAGGTAATTGCCATAAAGCGGACAATAATATGTGGTTGACCAAAATACCCAAGACCCCATGCTAAAAATGAAATAATACCAAGTATTGTAGTCCCTTTAAACATATCTAAATGTGATGCATCAACTTGCTTAATCGTATTGAATGTTTCTGTTACACCACCGACATCCGTAAAAGCAACAATTGGCACTAGTACAAGCGCAATAAACATAATACACCCTTGCACAAAGTCCGTCCAACTTACGGCTAGAAAACCACCAAATAGTGTATACGCAACAACGACACCCACTGTTACAAATAAACCAATTTTATAATCAAGGTTAAAAGAATTTTCAAACAAACGTCCACCTGAAACTAAACCAGCCGACGCATAAAATGTGAAAAATACTAAAATGACGATAGCGGAGACAAAACGAAGTATTTTCGTACGATCTTTAAACCGATTTTCTAAAAAGTCTGGAATCGTAATTGAATCATTTGCCACTTCTGTATACGTTCGTAAACGCGGGGCAATGATTAAATAGTTTGCATAAGCACCTATTAATAAACCTATCGCAATCCATACACTTGATAATCCTGTTGCATACATCGCACCAGGTAATCCCATTAGCATCCAACCACTCATGTCAGAAGCACCAGCTGATAAAGCTGTAACTGCTGGACCGAGTCCTCTTCCGCCTAACATATAATCTGATAAATCGGATGTCTTCTTATAAGACCAATATCCGATATACAACATACCTGCCATATAAATAGCAAGCGAAACCATAATTTCAATCTTCACCAAATCTCTCCCTTAGCCCATAAGCCATTCAAAATTTCGAAAAATGACTTTTTCTATTTTCTTGTATTCGCTTATGGTTCCCTACCTTAACAAACATTTTTTGTTCTTTCAAGTGAACGAGCACTTTTCATTACATGTGAAAACCTTTATAAACGCCTTTATCCCAGTGGATTACAATGATTTTTCAAGAAATTCAAGTAAAAATATTCAGAAAATTAAACGATGTTTTTTTCACACCTTATTTTCATTCGTTTACCCGATAAATTTTAAAAGAAAAAGCCATACAAATGTATGACTTTTAGCTTATTGACATCTCAATTTTCTCTTTCTCTACATATACTTTACGAAATTTCATATAGCATCCAATACGCCAGGGTACTATATAACAAACCGCAAGAGTGTAGAAAAGAATGCCAATTGACTTTGGATCTAAACCTTGTAAATGTCTTCTAAAATAAGCACGTAAAAGAACGATAACTAAAAATGTAGCAATAAAAGCGATACTTTTTTTCGCATAAATTTGGCCATCTTCTCTAACTTCATACCCACTTAAAATAATAAGTGGAATTGACAATAACAGACCGATCCCAGCAGCTATACCAATTTGCCAACCAACAAGTTGTATCGGTGCAGCATATAAAGAAAAACCTGGTAACAAGAAGAATAATGGCAATAGTAATCGTCTTCCTTTATTTTTAATTGGTCGATTCATAGAACGCATGCGTCTAAATATAACGAGCCCTATGACGAGTAAAAAAATTGTAATACTGTACGAACCTTGCTGCAAGTAAATCTCTCCCTAAAAATAGTCATTTTTAAAAACACTTCCCTATTATACTCCTAATTTTTCCAAACAATATGATTATTCCTCTGAAAAATCTTACATATCAAATATACTTTTAGATTTGATTTACTATAGGAAACAATTCCGAAAGAGGAACTACTCTCCCCATCTCGTCTTTAAACACAATATGCTCTCTAGTTAAATGGCGCGGGCTCTTCACTCCCGCTGCCGCTGCTAATGAAAATAAACTATATCTCATACTAATAATATAATTCATGACTCGCCACTTCTTCTCATACGGATCTAACGCTTTTTGATAATGCGGATTCGTCGTGGCTACACCAGATGGACATTGGCCAGAATTACATTGAAGGGCCATAATACAGCCGCTTGCCATCATAAATCCGCGGGCTGAACTTACAGCATCCGCTCCAATCGCTAAAGCAATCGCCACTTTATCTGGTGTGATTAATTTCCCCGATGCAAACACTTTGAATTTGTCCCGAACACCATAATGATTCGCTGTATCAATACATGTCAGTAACGCTGGAATAAGCGGCATTCCCATACTATCTGCCATCGATTTATACGTCGCTCCTGATCCACCTTCTGAACCATCAATTGTAATGAAATCTGGATAGATATTTAACTCTTTCATCGTTTTAAATAAATCTTCCAAAGGCTCCTGCTGACCAATTACAATTTTCATTCCAACTGGTTTACCGCCGCTTTCTTGCAACTGTTGAATAAAACAAAGTGTATCCGTTGCATTCTTTAAAAATGAAAATCGATTCGGTGAATTAATCGTCTCTCCCTTTCTGACGTTGCGAACAGAAGCAATTTTCTCATTTACTTTTTGTCCCTCTAGATGACCACCACGTATTTTAGCACCTTGCCCAAATTTCAATTCGAATGCTCTAATATTACTTTCTTTTGCTTTCTCCCTGAATTTTCCCATTGAAAAATTACCGTCCTCATCGCGGTATCCAAATAACCCTGGACCAATTTGCGCAAGGATATTTGCTCCTGTATGTAAATGTTCTGGAATAACGCCACCTTCACCAGTATTAATCCACGATCCGCCTGCCATTTTTGCTCCAAAACCACTCGCTAAAATATAATTTTCTCCAATCGCGCCGTAAGAAGTCGCAGATGCACCAAACATACCATGTAGCTTCCACGGATATTTACGGTTCTCACCGACTATAATTGCATCATCTTCTTCGTACAGCCAAAGATTCGTTGTATCCGCTGTCAATTTTTCTCTTCTTGAAAATAACCCTTCTTTATGAATCACGTACTTTTTACCTTCTCGCTCTTGCGTGAAATTCACACTTAATTCCTCAGTCAATATCGGAAATAATGTATTAGCAATATAATAGCCAGAAGCTTCAAAATCTCGTTTTGATCCAAAACCAAGTATTTCAGAGCGATATTTCGCTAAAAACATAACACTTTGAAAATCATAACGTGAGAAAGGCTTTCCATCCGTATCATGATCAAACCAATATTGTCGAAATTCAGGCCCTATCTTTTCCAGTAAGTAGCGCATTCTTCCTAAGTATGGATGTAACTTTAAAATAGAATGATGTGTTCGTTTTTTTATAAAAAATGTAATGATAAAAAAGACGATTAAAAGCAACATTAAAAATAGTAATATACTAATAATAACGAGTAGCGTTTCACTCATCCCGCTTCCCCCTATAAAATCCCATAATAAAAGGAGAACACTCGATGTGTTCTCCTTTTATCTTTATTCATACTAACGTAACAAGATGCTCTTTCGCGTCATATTCAACTAAACTTTCAGCATGTTTAATTCGATGAACAAAGTCTGGATTAGCAATTAACGGTCTGCCGAATGCCACTACATCAATCGTTCCTTCTTGCAACGCTTCTTCGGCCTCTTTCGGATTTAAATTACCAACCCCAACAATTGTACCATCCCAATATTTTCTTACTAGTTGATGAAAATTCTTTCCGTCAGCAATTTCTTGCGTATAATTCATCGTTGAAGGATGGATCATCGTTAATCCAACTTCTTTGAACATATTTACGAACGTTTCAATTGCAAGCTCAGGATTTTCCCACATATAAGTAGGATTATCACCTTTGAAAGCAGAGAAGCGAAGAAGTGTTTTATTAGCTCCAACAGCTTCTATTACAGCAGCCGTTACTTCTTTCATAAACGTTAACCTTTGTTTTAAATTACCGCCATATTTATCTGTTCGCTTATTCGCAGAGTCATACGTAAATTGATCAATTAAATATCCGTGTGCACCGTGAATTTCTATTCCATCAAATCCAGCTTCGATTGCATTTTTCGCAGCTTGTGCGTATTGACCAATCACTTCTTGTATTTCTTCTAACGTCATTGCTTCTGGCGTATCAAACGGTTTACGAAAACGTGGAACATTTCCCTCTGCAGCGATAGCAGATGGTGCTTGCGGCATTTGGCCACCAATTATTTCATGATGACTCATACGCCCAACATGCCATATTTGAGCAATAATCGTCCCGCCTTCTTTATGTACTGCCTCTGTAACAGGTTTCCAAGAATCGATTTGTTCTTGTGTATAAATTCCTGGTACTCCTGGATTCCCTTTCGCTCTTGGACTAATGACAATTCCTTCTGTAATAATTAATCCAACTCCGTCAGCAGCACGCTTTCTATAGTATTCCACTACATCAGCACCCACTGCTCCAGTCTCATTATCTGCAAAGCATCTTGTCATTGGTGCCATTGCTATACGATTACGAAGAGACCAAGCTCCAATTTGAATTGGATCAAACAACTTTGTTTCTTCAACGTTTTCAAAAGATCCCCCAGCGTTTACATTTGTTCCTTCATAAATACTCGCTGCTTTATTACTTGAACTTGTCATCTTTCTTCCCCCTAAAAAATCTTACTATAATCGCATCATACTTACTTTTAGATAGTAACGTCAATTTTTACGACTTTACAATAAAAAATTCGAATATAGAAAAAATAAAATGCTATAAATAATATTAAAAAGGTTTCCTTAGAAGGAAACCTTTTTTGTTGAACATATATGGTTGTCAATTCATTTATCTCTTTAATATAAAAAATACCTTATCAATAGAAGTGAATATGGTTCAGTATTCTTCTAAAAATAATAACTTATATACCTAAAACAATGAAAGCCCTACCTCTCTTTCATCCTTACGGCTCCTCGTCCGTGCCAGTGTGAATCAGGATTGCAAAAATCAAGTAACTATTTTATCGAAGTATTCAATTAAACTTCGAACATTCATAAATGAAATTAAAAAATAAAAATGGATTTGATTGTAGTAATAACAATAGAGGTAATGCTCTAAAAGTGGTGTGAAAGAGTTGAATGTCTTTGAAATGATAAATTTTCTATAATTATGTTCCCAAAAAATTCAAGATCTTTTTTGGGATATAATACATTATTTGTAATGAACCTTAACAAAAGCTTTTTATCTGATTTTCTGTGATACCTTCAATTAATCCCAGCTCACTAATCAAAAATTCATATGCGTTATCTAACATCTTCTTTTCGCTTGCATTAAGTGCTTTTTCTTTCTGTATACGCATTAAATCACGCACAACTTCAGCACCTTCTTGCATTTTACCCGTCTTTATTTTATCAGTGTTCAATTTATACCTTTGTTTCCACGTAAGTAATCTATCTGACTCCCCATGTTGAAAAATATCCATTATGTGTACTAATGCGGTTATATCCGTAACTGGTCGTATATTCGAATTCGATATTCTCCCTGCTGGAATCATTAGTTCCATATTACTAGCCGACATTTTTATAACATAATACTGTTGTTTTTCTCCTGAGATTTCCTTCTCTTCTATGGCTTTAATTATACCTGCTCCCTGCATTGGATAAACAATGTTATCGCCAATTTGAAACAAATAATCCACCTCCATATATGGTAACCTTCTCAAGCTTAACATACTTTTAGTTTTTTAGCAAAAATTTTATTTTATCATAAAATTATTTTACAAGTCAACACTTCAGAAGCAAGAAATTAAATTTACACAATACACTATAACAACCCGCAATTTTATTAACGGTTCCATACACATTCATTCTCTTTTAACATAAAAACACATCACTACTTTTGAGTAGTAATGTGTTTTTGATAATGCATAGATAAAGATCTACTTTTCCGTCTATATACTAACCCGCTTACTAATTGTTTCCCTCGCTAAAAGAAAACTCATAATTACTTGCGCAGCTACTCGGCTCGTCATATCCCTAAAATCAAGAGTTGGATCAATCTCTACTATATCCATTCCTTGAACGAGCGGTTCTTTACCAAGGAATTCAATCGCATCTAGTAAAGTCGTACTATCCATTCCACCAGGCCCAATTGCTGGACAACCTGGTGCAAACGCTTGGTCTAGTACATCCATATCAAGAGAAATATAAATAGAAGTCACACCTTGTTTTCTTAATACTTCAATACTTTCCGTGATAATATCTTTTATTTCTCGCTCTCGTACGTCTTTCATTGTATACACTGTTACGCCATGCTCTATTGCATATTCATGGTACGCACGTGCGTTAGAAAAATTACGAATTCCAATTTGAACAAGTTGTTTCCCTGTAATGACATCATTTTCTAATAAACTACGGAATGGTGTACCATTTGACGGGCCTCCATCATCTAAATTACGTAAATCATGATGAGCATCAAATTGAATAATCCCGACCTTTCCTTTACTGTTTGTAAAGCCTGTTATACTCGGAAAACTAATCGAGTGGTCACCACCAAGAACGATTGGTACCATGTTCGGATTTACTTTCGTTACATGACCAACTGTTTTCGCAATTCGGTTATGACTTTCTTTTATATCCGTCACATGCATCGTGATATCGCCGCAATCATATAAGACACTTTCTTTCATATCGTGTTCTTCTGTAATTGCGTACGTACTATATGCATCTAACATCGCACGAATTGTTTTTGGAGCAAAACTTGCTCCTGAATGACTAATAGATGGCTTAGAAAGGGGTGCTCCAATTAAGGCAGCACCGAATATTTCTACGCCTTCCTCCCAATCTTTAATTATCTCACTCCATTTTGTCACTTCACGATCAATAAACTTTGCATTCTTCTTTAAATAGTGGCCGTGCTCCACGATTGTTCACCTCTTGTATATGCAATATTACCATTCTTCCATACTGTATTCACATGACTTACGCCGTAATGATACGGTACGTAAGCATAATTATAAGCATCCCATAAAACTAAATCTGCCTTACGACCAACTCTAATTTTCCCAGCTACATCACCACGGTTAATGGCATATGATGAGTTAACCGTTACGGCATTCCACACTTCTTCTGGTGTCATTTTCAGTTTTAGCATCGCAATGCTCATAATAAGCTGAATATTTTCAGTTGGACAGCTACCTGGGTTAAAGTCTGTAGCTAACGCAACTGCAACACCTTCATCAATCATTTTACGACCACGAGCAAAGCTTTCTTTATTTAAATAGAAAGTTGTTCCTGGTAATAATGTTGCTACTGTATTCGAGTTTGCAAGCATTTCAATCCCTTTATCAGAAGCGCCAACTAAATGGTCCGCTGATGCTGCACCAATTTCTGCCGCTGCTTCCGCACCACCAAGAGGGTCTATTTCATCCGCATGAATTTTCACATCAAAGCCAAGCTCTTTCGCTTTTAATAAAAACTCTTTTGATTCTTCGACAGAGAACACACCTGTTTCACAGAAAATATCAACGAACTCCGCTAATTGCTTCTCTTTCATTTCTGGCAATAAGTCTAACATCCATTGTAAAAATTCTTTCGATCTACCTTTATATTCTTTCGGAACTGCATGAGCACCTAAAAATGTGGAAACTAAATCGATTGGATGCTCTTTTTGTAATTGTGCTGTTGCCTCTAATTGTTTCCATTCCGTCTCATCATCTAATCCGTAACCGCTCTTCGCTTCTACAGTAGTAACTCCGAAAGATAGCATACGGTCTAAATGGAATTTCGCTTTTTGAACAAGTTCTTCCTTCGACGCCTGTTTCGTTGCATTTACAGTTGAAAGAATACCTCCGCCTTGTTCTAAAATTTCTAAGTACGGAACTCCTTGTAATTTTAGTGCGATTTCATTTTCGCGAGATCCACCAAATACAAGATGAGTATGCGGATCAACAAGACCAGGAGAAACCATTTTCCCGCCGCAATCAATAACTTCTTTCGCCTGAAGTCCTTTCGCTTCTTCCGCTGTTCCAACGAAAGTAATTACATCATTTTCAATTCCAACCACACCGTTTTCGATAACAGGAAGCGTGTTCATCGCTTCCCGCCTTAACAAGCCATCTTCTTGATCCATTGTTAGTAATTGACCGATATTTATTAGTAAAGTGTCCAGCATGTTTTCTCCCCCTTATTTCATCATTGGAATGTTAACGCCTTTTTCTTTCGCAGTTTCCACTGCTAAATCATATCCTGCATCAACGTGACGAACAACACCCATACCAGGGTCAGAAGTTAATACGCGCTCAATACGTTTTGCTGCTGCTTCTGTTCCATCTGCAACAATAACCATTCCAGCGTGAAGTGAATAACCCATACCAACGCCGCCACCGTGGTGAACAGATACCCAACTCGCACCGTTTACACTATTAATTAATGCATTTAAAATTGGCCAGTCTGCTACTGCATCACTACCGTCTTTCATCGCTTCTGTTTCACGGTTTGGAGATGCTACTGAACCGCAATCTAAATGGTCACGACCAATAACGATCGGTGCTGATAATTCACCATTTGCCACCATTTCATTAATGATGCGGCCAAACTTCGCACGCTCACCGTAACCTAGCCAACAAATACGTGATGGAAGCCCTTGGAACTCCACTTGTTGACGCGCCATACGAATCCAGTTACATAAATGCTCATTGTCAGCGAATTCTCGTAAAATTACTTCATCTGTTTTATAAATATCTTCTGGATCACCAGAAAGAGCTACCCAGCGGAATGGTCCTTTTCCTTCACAGAATAATGGACGAATAAATGCTGGAACAAATCCTGGGAAATCGAAAGCATTTTTCAAACCTTCATCGAAAGCAACTTGGCGAATGTTATTTCCATAATCAAATGTAATTGCGCCTTTTTCTTGCATCGCAAGCATTGCTTCTACGTGCTTTGTCATACTTTCTTTTGATAATTGTACGTAACGTTCTGGGTCTTCTTCACGAAGTTTCGCTGCCTCTTCTAACGTATAACCTACTGGAATATAACCGTTTAATGGATCATGAGCAGATGTTTGGTCCGTAACTAAGTCAGGGATAATATTACGATTTACTAACTCAGGTAAAATTTCTGCTGCATTACCTAATAATCCAATTGAAATAGGCTCTTTCTTCTCTTTATACTCGTTTGCAATAGCCAATGCTTCTTCTAATGATTCTGTATACTTATCACAATATCTCTTTTCAATACGACGATCGATGCTGCGCTTATCTACATCAATAGCAATGACAACACCGCCATTCATCGTTACAGCAAGAGGTTGTGCACCACCCATACCACCTAAACCAGCAGTAAGTGTTAATGTACCTTTTAATGAACCATCGAAATGTTGACGAGCTGCCTCACCAAATGTTTCATATGTTCCTTGTAGAATCCCTTGTGTTCCAATGTAAATCCAGCTACCAGCTGTCATTTGTCCGTACATCATAAGTCCTTTTTTCTCTAGTTCTCGGAAGTGATCCCAATTCGCCCATTTTGGTACTAAGTTTGAGTTCGCTAACAGAACGCGCGGTGCATCTTCATGTGATTTAAAAATGGCAACTGGTTTTCCTGATTGAACAAGTAACGTTTCATCGCTTTCTAACGTTTTTAATGAATCTACAATTGCATTGTAGCTTTCCCAGTTACGAGCTGCACGGCCAATTCCGCCATATACAACTAATTCTTCTGGTTTTTCAGCAACTTCAGGATCTAAATTGTTCATTAACATACGAAGTGCAGCTTCTTGCACCCACCCTTTCGTTTGTAACTCTGTACCTCTTGGCGCGCGAATTGTTTGTTGTACTTTTTCCATTTCAATCTCTCCCTTTTCTCATTTTATAGTGCTGCATTTACATCTAATCTTTCTTTTATCGAATAATTCGTTTTTAACCAATGCGCAATATTTTCAATATCCGTTGAGAATATACGGTCATTTGTAATAGAAGGTACTTGCTGACGACCTTGATGGTAGAAGCTCTTCGTCACTGTACTCATGTTTTCAATACCACGATATTCTGCTGCTTGCATTGCACAAATCATCTCAATTGAAAGAACACGTCTTGCATTTTGAATAATTTGATGTGCATGGCGTGAAGCAATTGTTCCCATACTTACATGATCTTCTTGGTTAGCTGACGACGGGATTGAATCTACACTCGCTGGATGTGCTAACGTTTTATTCTCAGAAACAAGTGATGCTGCTGCATACTGCATAATCATTGCACCAGACTGAAGTCCTGGTTCTGGACTTAAAAATGGAGGCAAATCATTTAATTGCGGATTTACTAAACGCTCAATACGACGCTCCGAAATATTTGCAAGTTCCGCCATTCCTACTTTTAAGAAGTCCATCGCAAACGCAATCGGTTGACCATGGAAATTCCCGCCCGAAATTACTTTTTCTCCGCCATCAAAGATTAGCGGATTATCCGTTGCTGCATTCATTTCAATTTCTAATTTTTCTTTCACATAATTCAAAACTTGCCAAGAAGCACCGTGTACTTGCGGGATACAGCGAAGTGAATAGGCATCCTGTACACGTAGTTCTCCTTGTTTTGTTGTTAACTTACTATCATGAAGAATGTCACGAATTCTGCTTGCTACATCTACTTGCTCTTTATAACCACGTGCTTTATGAACATTTTCATCAAATGCATCAATAATGCCTTGTAACCCTTCAATTGTCATCGAAGCAATTAGTTCAGCTTGATACGCCGTTGCTTCTGCCTCTATATAAGAAAGAACTCCTTGTGCTGTCATCGCCTGCGTACCATTAATTAACGCAAGACCTTCTTTCGCTTCAAGTTCAATTGGCTCAAGCCCTTCTTCTGTAAGAGCAACCATTGCATGAACGCGTTTCCCTTTATAGAACACTTCACCTTCGCCTAATAATACGAGAGCGAGATGAGATAAAGGTGCTAAATCTCCACTTGCACCAAGTGAACCTTGTTGCGGGACAACTGGGTGAATTTTACGATTTACAAACTCAAGAAGCATATTTACAACAAGCGGTCTAACACCAGATACTCCTTTAAGCATCGTGTTCGCTCGTAAAATTAACATACCGCGTGATACTTCTTCAGGGAATGGATCGCCTATACCGCATGCATGTGACTGAATTAAATTGTGTTGAAGTGCCTTTACATCATCTTTTTGAATAAGCACATCACTGAACTTTCCAAATCCAGTTGTAATACCATAAACGACTTTTCCGTCCTCGACAATTTTCTCAACAACTTCGCGGCACTCCGCCACCTTTTGCATACTAGTTGGACAGGCTGTTACACCTTCCCCTTCAAGTAACAATCTCTTCATTTCTTCAATTGTCAATGTGTGTCCTGTTAACGTAATCATTCTTTTTTTCCTCCTTAAAAAGGCAAAAGGGGACCTTATCTTTTTAAGACAGACTTCTGTCCTAAAAAAGTAAGGCCCCCTTCTAACTAATAGACTATGGGCAAATCATATGTGATTAATTCCTAAACCAATCGCCTCATGCTCAGATCCTTTTACAGGTGCACCAATCGTTCCATATAGCGCAACAGCAACCCATTCGCCTTCTTTTTTTCCGTCGTATGGTCTACCGCGCACAATCGCAAATCGAAGTCCTACTGTACGAAGAACGTCTGCTAGCTGAATTTGACCTCTCGTCACTCCGTACAATGCTTCCATAATTGCATGATAAAGTGCATGTGTTTCTCTGTAAACATCTGTTTCAATAACTTGGTTGCTCTTAGCCGCTGTTTCCATTGCTGCTACAACTTTTTGCGAATTCATCGAACCCACTTTCCCCGTACAATACTTCCAACCTTTTGGAATAGATAATACAGGGCTTTCATTCTCATCCGCAAGTGCCAACAACATGGCCATACGACCAATTCGATGTGTTCCTTGGAGAAGCATGTGACTCTCTCATTTCTTTTAATTATTTGAATATTTCTTAATTTAAGAATATATGAAAACGGTTAAATCGTCAATAGTTTAAACTCACATTCAAACATTTTTTTCATCTCCTCCATTTGTGTACACAAATGATTTACACAAATTTTTCAGACGTGCTATAGTCTCACTAACAGATGCAAAGGGGCGATATTTCAATGACGAAGCGAAAAGATATTCATTTTCGAATTGAAGAAAAATTACTTGAAAGGTTTGAATCTGCACTTCAATATGAAGGTTTAAAGAAAACCGACGTATTAACACATGCGATTCAGCAATTTTGCACGAAGGTGGAATGTGAAAAAATGAATGATGTAAAACGGCAATATAGCGTCAGTAACAATTTACAAACACGTATCGATACGCATAAACATTACGAAGAAAAACAAGTGAATTTAGATGAAATCGTTATTGAACATTTACAACTTCAAGGGGAAGAAAGCATATTAGAGGTTGGGTGCGCTAGTGGAAAATTCCTTTCCCTTTTACAAACAAATGGTCATAAAGGCCCATTAACCGGGTTGGATCAATCCGAAGCTATGCTTGCTCAAGCTGCTAAGACGAATAACTTAATAGAATGGAAACGAGGGGATGCTAATAAACTTCCTTTTGAAACAAATTGTTATGACCTAATAATTGCAAGACATATGTTATACCATGTGAAAGACGTTGAAACAACAATTCAAGGATTACATAAAGTAATTCGTCCCGGCGGCTCACTTTTAGCTACAACAAATTCTAACGATACACTACCTCGTATAATTGAAATGTGTAACCGCATGTTAGACGCATTTGATTTACCGAAAACAACATCATCAGTCACTCCATTTTGTTTAGAAAACGGTAAAGAGATATTACAATCCGTTTTTCCAACTGTTGAAGAAACAGTTATTCATAATGCGCTCGTTTTTCATCATGCTACCCCAATAGTAAACTATATTTCTAGCATGTTTCCATCGCTAAATATACCCGATAATATGTATCTTCAAGCCGAGATGAAAGAATGGCTAACAGAAGAAATCAACAAGGAATTATCTCTCCATAACGGTATATGGCGCGATCCAAAAACGTTAGTAATTTATCGGTGTAAAAAAGAAAAAAGCTAGCATTTGCTAGCTTTTACACGTTTTCTCGTAAAAGTTTCTCCATTACTACATTGCCTTTACCACAATAAAAATTTGTATTATGTTCGTCTGCCACTCCAAAATAAGAGGCAATCACTATTCCAAATGCTACAAATGCATGCCCCTGTGCTGTAATAATATTTGAATGTTTCACAACTTCTTCATACACAAAATTTTTTACTGGAAAACAATCGAATTTTTGATAATCTATAGTCGCAGTATAAGAAATCCCCTTAAATAAGCCTGCTTTTGCTAGCGCATACGGTCCAGCGCAAATTGCCGCCACTAATTTTTCTTGTTCATGAAATTGCCGAATGATTGAAAAAAGAGTTTTTGCATCTTTTAACTGTACTTCTTCTCCACCTGGAATAAGTATCCCCTCATACTCATCTACACGTACTTCACTTACTTCTATATGCGGCTGCACTTGCAACCCAGTTTCACTTATAACCAATTCCTTAGTTAAACCTACTGTAATGATGTCATATTTCTTTTTCAGCAATGCTGTAGCTACCGTTATTTCAAACTCCGCAAATGTTGGATATACGAATAAAAGTATTTTTTTCATAACGCTTTCTCCTTCAACCATCTCATAAAATATGCCTCTAATTCGTCCACTGTTAATCTATTCGTGTCCAAATAAGTTACAGGAAATTGTCTATACCAATCTTTTTCCGTTTCTACTAATTTAAATTGCTCATCAAATGTACTTCGTTTTCTTGTCCTATCGTTATTTTTTCTATCATATACATTCTTTTTCGTCACATCTAAATAAAAAATAGCATCTGAACGACATTCTCTTAATTTATATAATTCATCTTTCAATCCAGTTTCTATATCCCACTCTTTCCCTATAATCATTGGATAAAAAAGTGTATAAAATTCAATATCTTCAGGTCCACGATCAAAAATAACAACTGAATCTTTCACATTTTGAAACTCCTTTATTTTTACTTCGATAAACATTTTTTGATTTATGATAAACCCTTCTTTTGAATTCACATCCAAATTTAATTGCTTTCGCTTTTCTACAATTGGATAAGGATTTTCATATATAACCGAATATCCTCTCTCTTCTAATCTTTTAGCCAATGTTGTTTTTCCGCTTGCCATCGGCCCTTGCAGTGAAATTACGTATGCCATGCCTCTCATTCCCTTACACTTTAGTACACCTATAATATACAGAAATTTGAAAACTCTCAACATTATATATATCATCTTGTTTCTTATTCTTATCTAACTTATAATGAAAAATAGAGATTATGACGGACGCATCAATAATGTAAGCTTGGAAATCCAAGCTTACATTATTTTTTGCTTTCCCTTTTCTAATAAAAAGAGTATACTAGATTGGAACGTATGTTCTTAATAATTACATACAGTAAGGAGATAGAACAATGGTATACGACACAAAAGCAATTTCTTGGAATGAATCTTTAAAACAACTTCAACGCCGCTATACAAACAAACAAGTTGACCGAAAAGAATTTGAGGATATTGAACTGATGGAATTCTTCCGCGATAACGACTACATTTCTTTACCTACACATATAAGCGGCCTATCAAAAACACGTTTTACTTCTTACTCTATTTTCACAACTGAAGATAAAGATCGTAAAGTTGGCACACTTATTATTGAGTATGTTGAAGACGATAATAATAATTTATGTGTTGAACAACTATACTTCGTTTAAACTATAACGCTTGGTCATTTTGACCAAGCGTTCTTGCTTTCTATTAATCTCACTGTATATAATATGAATAAAAGAAAACCGTAATCATTAAGGGGGGATATGCTTGCTCGAAGGATGGTTCAGTTGGTTCATTGTATTATGGACGGTTATTTTATTAGGACTTATGTCTATCGGTGGATACTTTATGTTCAGAAAATTTTTAAAACGATTACCAAAAGAAGACGGCATGTCCATTTTGGATTGGGAAGAACACTACATAAATAAAACGAGACATTTATGGGCTGACGAACAAAAACAATTGTTAGAAGAGCTTGTAAGTCCTGTTCCAGAACTATTTCGCGATGTTGCAAAATCAAAAATCGCTGGCAAAATTGGGGAACTTGCATTACAAGAAAATGCCTCTCAAATTACACAAGACTTAATTATTAAAGGATATATCATTGCCACACCAAAGCGTGATCATAAATTTTTAATTAAAAAACTACAAGAAAAAAAGATTGATTATTCTAACTATCAATCTTTACTCGCAAAGTAACTTCATATTATTTTCGATAAAAAAGACAGCGCCTTTGACGCTGTCTTTTTATTTGGTACATATACAGTTTTTAAGTTAGCTTCATATCTTTTTCATTATAAAAACCATCTTCTTTTTCCATTTCCTTCTGTAATTTCGTAAAGGAACGATACATTGCAATTCTCCATGACACAATCATCGCAAACGCAAGTAAGAAGAACATGCCACTAAGTTGTCCTAAATCAAGAGATTGGCTTAAGTATGTTTTAAATACAATCCGCACTACAAGTAATCCAATTAATATAAAAACAAAGGCTTTTGAACGCTTCAAATAAATCTCTTGTCCTCTAATTTCAAATTTAGATGTTTTAATAAGAAAAATAGAGAAAATCAAACCGACACCAATTGCTTCTAACATTTCTGCTGGAGTTAATCGAAATTCAGGAAAAACATACATCAATGCGCCCGTACTCATAAAAAATGGTGGAAGTATAATTTTTTTCAATGTTGCAGGTTTCTTAGCTGCTTTTAAACGAATAAACATCGCACCGACAGCCATACAAACAGCAACGATACTGGATAAAACAACTATGTTCATATTTTCTCATCCTTTTTTGTGGCTATATGCAAAATATACTTTCATTATATGCTTTTCCGTTAGTATTTCCAACATTTTCGCAGAATAATACTAAAAACCGGTAAAACCACCAAATAAACTTGAGAAATATACGATAATTTTCGTCATCCAGTTAAAGTATAAGAAGACACCCATAACAATCATAATATATCCTCCGATTTTCATGAAGGCCATACTATTTCTTTTAATCCAAGACATTTTCGTAATAAAGAATGACAGTACGAAAAACGGGATAGCAAATCCAAGTATGTAAGCAATCATGTAAATCATTGCAGATTCTGGGTTTGTTGCTGCTAATCCAATTACGGACACTAGAATTGGTCCGGTACATGGCGTCCATCCTGCTGCAAAGGCTAATCCAATTAGTACTGATCCAAAATAGCCACTTGGACGATTTTTAAATGTAAATTTACGGTCTTGCATTAAAAATTTCGGCTTAAACACCCCGACAATAATTAAGCCGAACACGATGATAAAGATACCACCTAACTGTCTGATTAAATCTTTATAGTCAGTAAAGATTCCTCCAATAAAACTTGTACCAAATCCAATTGCAATAAATATAATTGAAAATCCAAGTAAGAAAAACGCTGTATGTATCATACTTCTTTTGCGAAGCATTGCATTTTCTTCTTTCAATTCAGAAACCGACATACCTGTTATGTACGATAAAAATGCCGGATAAAGCGGTAAGCAACATGGGGAAATAAATGATAAGAACCCGGCGCCAAACGCTAAAAAAATACTAATATCTTGCATCATTCCACTCCTCTCCCTAAATATTGTAACAAAAACACATAAAAATACTATGAACAATTCGTGAAATCACTTTTACAACGTGGCAATAAGAAAAACCACACTTCCCCACAGTTTCTAATAAAACGTTTTCATTTCCTTCTATTATATAGAAAAAACTCAAATGGATTATAAAACTCCTTTAATTGTTATTAACATAACAAAGGTAACATAGTTTCTCAAATAATTAGCACGCTACTAGTACGCCTATTTACATATTGGTTTAAAAAATATTTTTTTCAAATGCTGTCTCTATACAATGCAAAGTTGATTTTATAATACTTCTACTATTAATAATTTCAAGATTATGCATAAATATCATACTTTTATTATTATTCTATAAAATGTCATACTTTTCTTTCATTTGACCCTTTATTTCTAATTTTGTATACTTCCCTCTAGTTATATATTTTCGATACGGAACAACTTCATATAGATGGGAGGAATTTTTCATGCTTCGTTATTCTCTTTTAGTTTTATTAGGAGCGTGTAGTTATGGAATTTTAGCTATTTTTGTTAAGCTTGCATATGCAGAAGGATTTTCACTTGGAGAAGTAATTGGCAGCCAATATTTGTTCGGTTGGATTATTTTGCTTGCTATTACACTTCTATTTTCTAGACATCGCGTTCCTTTAAAGCAAGCATTACTTTTATTCGTTGCAGGAACATCTGCAAGTTTTACCGGAATTTTTTATTATGCTTCATTAAAAACTGTACCAGCTTCTATTGCAATTATTCTTTTATTCCAATTCGTTTGGGTCGGAATTATCATTGAAGCAGTCGCAACAAAAACATTACCTTCAAGAGAAAAAGTTATTTCTGTTATTTTCTTACTTGTAGGGACATTTTTATCCAGTGGTTTACTAGAACAATCAGCAGGTGCTTTCGATACGACTGGAATCATTTTAGGTTTATTATCTGCTGTTACATTCGCAACATACATTTTCGTGAGCGGAAAAGTTGCTGTTGAAGTACCTTCATTACCGCGCGGTGTTCTCTTAATGACTGGTGCTTTAACTTTAGTCATGATTGTATTTCCACCAACATTTATTTTTAATGGTGCCATTTCTCAAGGTCTTTGGAAATACGGTTTAGGATTAGGAACATTTAGTATCGTAATTCCATCTATTGCCTTTACAATCGGAATTCCAAAAATCGGTTCTGGCTTAGCGACTATTCTTGGTGCAGCGGAACTACCGGTTACAACAATTATGTCAGTATTCGTTTTAAAAGAGGCTGTACTATCTTCACAATGGTTCGGTGTATCACTTATTTTAATCGGGATTGCAATCCCGCAAATTGCATACGCAATGCGTGGACGCGGACGTTATCGTAAACATCATACGCATAAAAAAATAGCAGCATGAACGAGAGAGGATTTTCATTTGAAAATCCTCTCTTTTATTGTTGTATACTTATAGTAAAGATTTTGCTGAAGAAAGAAGGCATACTACATGGTATCTATTTCAAATCAACTAAAAGAAAAACTTATTTCCATCCGTCGACATTTACATGAGTATCCAGAACTATCATATGAAGAGTTCGAAACAACAAAAGCAATAAAAAATTGGTTAGAAGAAAAAAACATTACTATCATTGATTCCAATTTAGAAACAGGAATTATCGCTGAAGTGTCTGGTAATAAAAACGGACCAATTGTAGCAGTTCGTGCTGATATTGATGCCCTTCCTATTCAAGAAGAAACACATTTGTCCTATGCATCTAAAGTACCAGGGAAAATGCATGCTTGTGGACACGATTTTCATACAGCTGCTATTTTAGGTACTGCTTTCTTATTAAAAGAAAGAGAATCTTCCCTAAATGGAACGGTTCGCTTCATATTCCAACCAGCTGAAGAAAGTAGTAATGGCGCTTGCAAAGTTATTAATGCTGGACATTTACGTAATGTGCAAGCGATTTTCGGCATGCATAATAAACCTGATTTATCAGTAGGTACAATTGGCATTAAAGATGGTCCACTGATGGCCGGAGTTGATCGATTTGAAATTGAAATTCACGGAGTTGGTACACACGCGGCTGTACCAGATGCTGGCGTAGATCCTATTGTCGCATCCTCTCAAATTGTGATGGCACTGCAAACAATTGTAAGCCGAAATATAAGTTCATCTCATAATGCAGTTGTTAGTGTTACAAATATTCATGCGGGAAATACGTGGAACGTGATTCCTGCAAAAGCTACGTTAGAAGGAACTATTCGCACGTTCCAAGCTGAAACACGTGAAAAGATCCCAGCACTCATGGAGCGTATTATTAAAGGTGTATCTGATGCATTAGGTGTAAAAACGGAATTTCGTTTTTATTCAGGTCCTCCTGCTGTTCACAACGATAAAGCTCTTACAGACTTATCTACTCACGTTGCCACAAAGATGAATCTTAATATCATCTCGCCTAGTCCGTCAATGGCTGGAGAAGATTTTTCATTTTACCAACAGGAAATACCAGGTTCATTCGTCTTTATGGGAACGAGCGGTACACATGAATGGCATCATCCTGCTTTTACAATTAATGAAGAGGCACTGCCTATAAGTGCCGAATACTTTGCTTTACTAGCCGAAAGAGCACTTAAACAATTCTCATAAAAAAAGCCGTTCAAAGTGCATCTCAGCACCCTGAACGGCTTTTCTTATTAAGTTAAATCACGTTTTAAAAACACAGTATATGAAATACATAAAAATACGAACAAATAAAGTAGTAACATACATGATGCAAACGGGAATGTTACTCCATCAATAAAACTTCCATTCTTTGAAATACTATATAAATCTGTGTTTGCTGGCAATAAATATTTCGCCCAGTTATATCTAGTGGCTGCTAATAACGCAATATTGCCTGATAAAGCAAGGAATAGTGAAATACCAATTGCACCTCCACTAGATCTCGTTAACACAGAAATCATAAATGCAAACGATGCATACACAACCGTTGGTAACCACGATAAAACATAATATTTACTTGCTTCCACAAAAATATTTTGTTTTATTATATTTCCATCTTGGAAAATAAACTCACTCCATGCAGGCTGTTGGAATTTATAAATAACAAGTCCACATAAAGCGGAGAAAATCATATTAAATATAAACAATAAAGCTGCAAATATAACGATTGCTAAAAACTTTGCTGTTAAAATTTTAAATCGACTCGCCGGACGGATTGTTAAAAATTTATATGTTCCCCAGCTATATTCATTCGCAAAAATTGTACTTGCATACACGAGGATAAATGGGAGCAAAATTGGAAATACGATAAAACCTGTATCTCTCATGAAAGAAAGTGGAGAACTGCTTGCCGGTGCTGTATCCGTATCTAAATGCTTCATCTTAAGCTGGTATTCTTTTACAAGCTCATCCCCTGATTTTTCTGCTAAAATAGCTTCTTTTTTCATGCCAAGCTTTTTCTCAATTTCTACAGTACGTTCTGTATAATCTACTTTCCATCCTTTTGTTTCCGGTTCAAAATACTTTACCGTAACCCACCCTAATCCGATTATTAATACTGCAATAACCGCAAATGGAATAATCGTTCGCTTCCGCTTAAATATTTTATACAGTTCGTTATATACTAAATTAAACAATATCTTTTCCCCCTGTTAATTCTAAAAATTGCTCTTCTAACGTTTTTCTTTCTTCATATACACGATACACTTGAATGTTTTTCTCAAGCAATGTACGAATAACATTTGGGATTTCTTCATCTTTTACGTTAATAATTAATTCATTATCTTTTACTAAAACATCATGCCCTAACATTTCCGCTGCTTTATTCGCATCATCTACACGTATACGGATCGTCTCCATCTCTTCACTTTGACTATGCTGAATGTTTTGCGTAGCCACATATTCCCCGTGCTGAATAATGATAACTCTGTCACACATTAATTCAACTTCTGAAAGTAAGTGACTCGATACAAGTACAGCTTTTCCTTGTTCATGTGCAATTTTTTTTATGTACATTCTCATTTCATGTATTCCACTAGGGTCTAATCCATTCGTCGGTTCATCTAGTACCAACACATCCGGATCGTGAATAAGCGCCTGAGCGATTCCTAAACGTTGTCTCATGCCAAGTGAATATGCTTTTACTTTACGATTAATTACTTGTCCCATTCCTAACAATTTCACTACTTCATCGATACGTTCTTCGGTCACATTACCATTCATTCGTCCGAAATATGTTAAATTTTCATACCCGCTCAAAAAAGGATAAAATTCGGGTGTCTCAATTACCGCCCCAATTTTCGCAGCGGTTTTTTCAAATTGCTGTTTCACAGATTGACCATCAATCCATACTTCACCTTCTGTCATACGGATCATACCAACCATCATTCTCATTAAAGTCGTTTTTCCAGCACCGTTTGGTCCGAGTAAACCGACAACCTCGCCTTTTTTCACTTCAAAACTAATATTTTGTACAAGTGTCTTTGAGCCAATTCGCTTCGTTAACCGATCGACTTTTACAATTGATTGTTCATTTGTCATTCTATACAACCTTTCCTTCCCATTCTTTGTCAGGTCTTTTCACTGTAACATGATTATTTTTATGTGTAAAATGAACACTCCCCCACTTAGCAAAGCTTGAAGTGGGGGTTTCTAACGTTTCGACCTAACGGACGATTAACGTCAGAGGAGTTAACACATTAGCGAGCTGTTTCACGCCTAACCCCTCTATCCCATTTGTCCATGCATTTGGGATTACTTTTCGTAAAATGTTAGCCGCAGCATTTACATCAGCATTAATTAAAGTTTTATTTGCTGAACGATATATGCCGCGCTCTATTCGTTTTCCTGAAAAAGTTGTATTTTGGTCATTTTCTCCATACGTTGGAATGAAGTCGTTATCCAGAAAACTTGCTTTCGATGTATATGATTCTTCAGTTACAACAACTTGAATGCCTACAGCATTTGCTTTGTATGTAATCATTTGAATCAGTAAATTGTGCGGGATATGACAAAACGATTGGTTATTTCTTTTTCCCATATTCGTTTCTTGTTTCCAACTTTTGTTTTGACCAATAACGATTTTACAAACTTCTTCTTCTTGAGCTAGTTTTACGATATGGTGACTAACTTTATGGAAGACGTCTTTTATTTTCAAGTAACGTTTTTGATGAAGTTTTTCTATCCTTTTAGAAGTAAAAGGTCCTTCATTCGTTTGTTTTCCATTTCTAAGAATGCTTGTAAAATGACTCTTCATTTTGTTGTAATATTGATTTATGCTTTTGACATGTTTGCCCTTAACAAGGACAGGTTTCATACCTGTGTTTGTTACGATGGTTGCAAGGTTATCAATCCCTAAATCAATACTCATATAACGAGCATTCTCTTCAATCATTTGTTGTTCAGAAGGAACATCAATTACCAATTCCACTACATATTCATTGTATTTTGGAATCACACGAACTTGTTTCAGTTTACCTTCAGTGAAACCTAGTTTCCCAATATTTAATTGTAATTTCGTCTTTGGAAACTTTAAAAATCTACCGTTTTTAATGATACAATCTTGGTTTGTATACAGAATCTCTTTTTCAGAAGAACGAATATACTTTGGAATCCTAGGCGTTCCAGCATATTTGTTTGGATTCTTTTTATAGTCTTTTAAACTAGCAAAAAAAGATTTCCAATTTTGGAACAAACCCTTCATGATGGACTGGCTACATTGCGTAGGCAAAGCTCGATAATCATTTTGAATCATAGCCTTAAATAGTGCATCTAGAAAGTTGTAATCTACATAAGGTTTTTCAAAATTAGGTTCTGAAAACAAATTACATGTAATCTCTTTCTGTTCTTCTTTAGGCTTTAATTTCTCTTTTTTCAATTTCTTCCGATAGGCAAGAAGTTGTGTGTCATTCATCTTATCAATATTTTTATGAATATTATCCAGAACTTCTTTTTGCAAAGGCTGCAACTCTTTTTCTTGTGTTAATCCAGTGTACACCTGGCGTATATAAAAGTTTGTGGTGTTATACATATTCTTAGCGTTATGACAACATTCTTGAAAATAAGAATACATACGATGCCCTTTTTTAATCCAAATTTGAAGAGTTTTATAGTTTGATGGATTTTCCTTTGTCATTTTATTCACCTCCTTGTTAAGGATATTATAGCAAAAAAGAACGTACGTTTCTGTTTTTCTTGAAAATAAAATATTTCTTTCGATTCACCTCACCACCTTCATTTACGTTTAGAGGTGGGAGTCCTCTCAAAAGGCATTTCAAGAAAAAGGCATGATTTCTCATGCCTTTTTCTTGAAATGCAACGAATTTTTATCTTGTAAACTTTGAACAAATCGAAAACATTGCACCATCGATAATAGAAGGATAACAATCATAATTATACTCACTACTACTATTGCATATATTGTAATTGGCGCACTATTTACTCCTTGTATCCCTGCGATTTTCATAAAGATAACCGTAAATAATTTTAAAAATAGCATCCCATTAATTAATCCGAAAACAAATGCTGCTCCATAAATGAATAATTGCTCCTGAAATAATAAACATAGCACTTCTTTTCTTTTCATATTTTCTGCTACATAAGATGTAAACTCCTCTCTCCTCACATGCAAAAGGGAGTACATCATTTGATATGTAGTAAAAATACATATGAAAATTAGTACAATAAACAGCGTGTAAAAATACATTTGAAATACAAATGTATCCCCTACTTTCCAAATGGCTCCTTCATTAAATTGTAACGATATCATAAAAAACAAAATCATAGTACTCATAGCAATCCAAATAAATTGCTTCATCCTTTTGGTAGCAAATGTTCTAATATTTTTTCTCGCTAGCCGACATAAAGACATAAAATTCTTCCCCTACCTTATTACATACGCATTCTATACTACTAGTGTATAAAAATATGACATTTTAAACATCGCACTACAATCGGAATTTCTTCTAAGTCTTTAGTCCTAGAAAACGAAATGATAAAAAAATCACATTTAGAATATAATTGTAAAAAGGAGGAGATTGCATGCGTATAAAATTACTATCAATCTTGTCTTTATTATTACTCACAAGTTGTAGCCCACTAAAAAACAATGAAGTTGCCATTGTTGAGCCATACAAATTAACAAAAGAGCAAGCTTCTATTTTACAAATGACTCCTTTTCAAGAAGGAAATAGCATGTTTTATAACATTACGCTTAAAAATGATAAAGATGAAATAAATGCTACAATTGATTATTATAACAATGGTAAAAAAACAAAAGAAATTGCTTACATTGCTACCTCACATTTTCTAGAAAAGAAAATAAAACTCTCTTTCATATCGCCATACCCCTACTTTAATGAAGATGTACCAGAAAAAGGGCAATGGTATATTAATATTAATGGTGGTGCAACACTTGTTCCTGAAGAAGCGCCACCAATCGTAAATAGCTCTGCAACTACTACAATCCAATCTATAAAAAATTTAAAATACAATCAAAAAACGATTTTAGCTGCTGTAATCCAAACCAGTAAAGAAACTGTAATCGTTCCTATCATTGATGAAGAAACAGGCATTGATCTACTCTTAAAAGAAAATGAACACGTTTATCTATTTAGTATCGAGCTAAAAAAAGAACAATAAAGCGGAAATGCAACTTAAGTTGCATTTCCGCTTTATTGTTTAATAAGGTGTACTTTTATGAATCTGAATTAAATCCATTTTCTGTTACTACTATTACTCATCTTCTACTTCTATTCTTTTCTTCTCTCTTGCAATTTTTAAAAACTCTAGTAGCTCTGGATTACTATTCATTTTTTTGTAAGCCACTGACATTTCTGCAACAAAATTAGAATCATATAACTCTTTATATACAACTTCTGTTTTATATAACTTATTTGCCGACACGGGTATTACTGTAATTCCAATTCCTGCTGCTACAAGCCCCATAACTGTTTGATACTCTGTTGCTTCTTGTACAATACGCGGACTAAATCCAACTTCTCTGCAAAGAGATAAAATTGTATCATATAAAGCTGGCCATACTGGTCTCGTAATAAATACAAACGGCTCATCTCGTAAATCTTCTATATGTATTTCATCTTTCTCTGCAAGCGGATGTGCCTTTGGTAAACATAAGGTGCAAGATAACCTTTGAATTGGCTCTAATTCTAATAATTGTGTTGGAATTGGCGGACGTAAAAAGCCAATATCAATACGGTTATCATGAAGTGCATGAACTTGATCTGGTGTTGACAATTCATGTAATGCAACAGACACTCTCGGAAATTTCTTTCTATATTCCCTAACAATTGATGGTAAAATATCGTATATCGCTGCACCTACAAAACCAATTGAAAGTGATCCCACTTCTCCCCTTTGCGCACTTTGTGCAACTTCTACTGCTTTTTCAATTTGTTCAAACGCTTTTTTTACTTCTTTTAAAAACATTTCTCCTGCTTCTGTTAGTTCAACCTTTCTTTTCGTTCTTGAAAATAATGTAACTCCCATTTCTTTTTCTAATTGCTGTATTTGTTGACTAAGTGGTGGCTGTGTCATTTGTAAACGAGCAGCCGCCCGTCCAAAGTGTAACTCTTCTGCCACAACAACAAAATATTGCAAATGCCGTAATTCCATTTTTGGACACCCTTTTCACTTTCGATTAATATGTCTAATATATTAATAACATATAATTTATATATTAGACAAATATTTTGAATGAACGTATAGTAGAAATTGTTAATTCTTTTTTACAATTTTTATGTAAAAAAAGAAAGAGGTGGTTACTGTATGAAATGGTGGAAGTTAAGCGGACAAATTTTGTTACTATTTTGTTTCGCTTGGACAGGTGAATGGATTGCAAAACAGGCACACCTCCCAGTTCCAGGAAGTATAATCGGTATTTTTTTATTATTAATTTCATTAAAATTTAACCTAGTTAAAAAAGAATGGATACAGGACGGAGCAGATTTTTTATTAAAAGAACTTATTTTATTTTTCATCCCTTCTGCAGTCGCTGTCATACGTTACAGAGATACACTAACACAATATGGAATCGATCTCATTTTAATTATTATGATTAGCACTCTTTGCGTTACCTTAGTTACAGGACTTTTAACAGAATTGCTACTAAAGCGGAAAGGACCAACGCAATGATCGGATTTCTTTGTTTACTATTAACACTATTCACATATTGGATATCAAAAAAAATGTATCAACGCTGGAATTGGAGTCTACTTTCTCCTCTTCTCGTCTGTCCCATTATTTTAATTGCTTTATTGCTCGGATTAGATACACCTTATGAAACATATGAATCTGGTGGTCACTGGTTAACTGAATTATTAAAACCCGCAACAGTTGCTTTTGCATGGCCAATCTATAAATACTTTGATTTATTAAAGAAACATGGAATGGCTATCTTACTTAATGTCATTGTCGGTTCGTTTTTATCAGTCATTACTTCAGCACTACTAGCAAATTATTTTCAAATTGATTCATCACTAGAACATAGTTTAGCGCCACATATCGTAACAACACCAATCGCAATGGCTATTTCAGAAATGATTGGTGGTATGTCACAATTAACTGCTGTATTTGTCGTTTTAACTGCCTTAACAGGAGCATTGCTCGGTCCTTCTCTCATACGTATTTGCCGTATTAAAACAGCAATCGCAAAAGGTATTATGTTAGGAACGAGCGCAAATGGAACCGGTACATCAAAAGCATTCGAAATCGGTCCTGTGGAAGGAACAATTGCAAGTTTATCCATGCTTTTAACAGCAGGCGCTAGTTTGGTTATCGTTCCGCTTTTCTTGTCTTGGATACATTAAAGAAGCAAGTATTTACATACTTGCTTCTTTATTTATATATTGGCACAGCAATTCATAATCCTCTGGAAAAGCTAAACACAATTGTTCAACTTCATATATCCCTTTCCAAGCAATTTCATGTATTAACTCATCAGGATCTTGGATTTTCATATTACCGCCTATTTGTTTAACAAAATAATAATGGACATACACTGGAATTCCGTATGTAATACCCTCTTTTTCATATATTTTATTTACAACTTCCACATTGTAACCCGTTTCTTCCCAAACTTCCCTGATACAACATTCTTCTAGTGTCTCTCCCTTTTCAAGTCCTCCACTTGGGACAGACCACCTTTTTTCTTCTCCCTCTTTGCCCTGCAATACCATTAAAACTTCATTTTTTTCATTTACACATACCGCTGCACTACCTATCCATCTCTCCATAAACATCCCTCCCCTACTAAAATTCGCCTTCTTTATTATTTTCCCCTTGAAAAAAAGAGGAAAATAATAAAACAACGACGAAAAGTTACATCAACTTCATAGACAATCCCTTCTTAGAAATTAAAACTGGAAGGATGAAAATATGATTTCTAATTATGTTGTGGAATGTGTCTTTTGTGAAGAAAATCGAAAACCTCGCCAAGCTATTGTCACAGTTCCCGCCACTACTCAGCTACTAGCCCTTGAAAAAGTGCGCGCGGAATGCAAACGTCGCTTCGGAAAAACTGTATTATTGCAAACAGAAATTAAAGAAGAAATAATTTTCGAACAAAAAGAAAGCTGACCATAAATTGGTCAGCTTTCATATCCGATCATATTTTCACATGAAGATTAGGGGCATCCTCTTTAAGGATCGGGATTTTCCCATTATGTACGTTCCATAATGGTCATCGAACAATATATTTCTATGCAATTAACTATTGAATAGAATAGGGCAAAACTTGTTCGCATTTTTAGAAAAGGGATAGGGATATAATTCAAGTAGTACTTCGAATACTCGAACTTTACACTCATAATATTAAAACAAATCCTTTTATATGGGAAATATGAATTACCTATATAATTCATTCGTAAAATATATTAATAGTTTGCTATATTAATTTTATCCCGCTATTTGTAGGCAGTAACCCCCTGCTGATTATAATTTCACTTTATTCCATCAATAGCATACATCCAGCTAAAACCGGTGTCATAATCATCGAAAACCTCAAAAGCGTTCGCGGTGCATAATTTGTAAACTTCGCACCAATGTATGCCCCTAACATGGTCCCAATCAATACTTGCAATAACAATATATAATCTAAATATCCTTCCGAACTATATCCTAGCCCGCCTCCAATTGCAATCGGTAATATAACAAGCATTGTTGTCCCTACAGATTGCTGAATCGTAAGTCCCAATAGAACCATTAATCCAAGTTGAATAAACGGTGCAGAACCAATCCCAAATGAACCAGCCATCATTCCAGTAACTAATCCAAGGCATACACATTTCAACAAGTATTTCACGGAAAACTCTTTATGTTTATATAAAGACGACTGTTCTTTTTTTTGGAACATAATTAATTTAATAAACATAAAAATTGCCGATAAAAATAACATCCCAGCTGTAAACCAATGAAGAAGATGTGCTGGTATAAGTGAACCAAATTTAGAACCAATATAAGAGCCAATTGCGCCAAATCCCCCAACAATCCCACCTATAATAAGTGCAACATTGCCTTCACGGTAATGACTTACAACACCTGATAATGTCGTAAATGCCATTGCAGTTAAAGATGTTGCAAGAGCAACATGAATAGGAATTTGGAATACCAAAGTGAGTATCGCGATAATAAATCCAGCTCCTCCAGCTCCAACAAATCCTAATAAAATACCCATTACTAACATTGTTATAATAATTGCCACAGACTTTCCCTCCAGTAACACAATTATCCATCATATTTATCCTTACATACAAATAAAAAGCATCCTAGACGGATGCTTTTTATTTCAATGATATGTACTTAATCTTGATTAATCAAAATAACTGCTGGACCAGCGACCACCACTCCAGCTACTTCTATCTTTTCAAATTCCTTTACTGTAATAGAGATAACTCCTTCTCTTTCCATCAATTCTTTACTCAGGACATCAGTCGGGATTGCTTTCACCGTCTTACCTCCTTTTCATTTATACAATATGATAAAATGAAACTTTAATCAGTGGGGGTTTTTTCCGTACTTATTAATTATTACCCCTCACCAATCGGACTAATAATCACCCAATGCATCTATATATATGCATCACCTCCGCTTTCATTCCTTATTCCACTCAAAAACCTTCTCCCCCTTCCGTGACATATTGAAAAATAAAAAAGAAGCTATAACATATAGCTTCCCTCTACATTTCTTTAATCTTTATGCACCGTATATTCCATGACTTTTCCATCTCTATCAAATTGGAAAACAAGCTGTTCGCTATCTATTGGAATAAAGCCACGTTCAGTCCCAAGATAATACAAAGTGATAACTCCTTCTTCCCCACTTCTCGTGTCCGTTGAAGCGCCTAACAATTGTGTAATTTCTTCATTTGATTTCCCTATTAATTTATATTTTTGTAATAGATCATCTACCATATGTATCCGTTTCTCTGCATGATTTAACCATCTATTTTGATTAAACTTTGACGTATATTCATTTACACTTAGTTGTACAGTGCATACTATTAATGGTATGAGTGCTACTATTAAAACCCCAGACATTTGCTTCTTTTCTTCATTACGATTTTTAGAAGCATATAAAATAACCCTTTGAACCATGACTAATAAAACAAATGGTATGAATACTACAAAAATGCTCCTTACACTTAAGGGCATATGGATCATATCGATGACGAATATAAATAGAATGTACATTACTATATACAAACAAAAATAGACATACAAAATGCCACGTAGCATAGCGCTCAGAAAGATCCCCCCTTTTAACTCACTATATAATTCATCCTGCTAATCATTTCTCGAATCTGTTCTAATTCTTGCACTGTATATACTATTTTCCCTGCTAAGATTTCATTTCTGAAGAACGTTACAATTTGCTCCCGATCTTTTAATCTAGGTGTTTCCTCACTAGAAAGATCTATTATTTCTTTTCCATTTTCATTATAAAAATATACAACTGGTTTTACCTTTTCTTTTATACTATTAGTCTGCATTTCTTTCAAACAATTGTATAAAATTTGAGATAGTTTCTTCGCCTTATATACTGGATTCCCTTCATTTTTCACTTGTATAGTTGACGAATCTTTACCTACTATATATTCAAATGTCTCTTCTTTTTCAACTTCTTGTTGATACTTACCCATTTCATCAATCATAAATGAATATATACCAGCATTTTCTTTCGTTAAACCATGAACTAATTTCTCTTCCCATTCTTTCGTCTCAAGTAGATAAATACCAGTTTTGCACAAGATGAGATGATGGATTCGATTATCGTTTATTTCACTATTATTTTTAATAAAAACATTCGGCATGATTTGAATTTCAGCATCTAATATGATGCCTTGCTCTATGAATCCTCGCTTCATATAATGTAATGTTTCGTACGTATTCATTTCAGCGCCGTTTTTAGTATATTCTCGTAAATTTGCAATTAATTTTTGAAACATATGTATTTCATTATTATGTTTATTTTGTATTTCACTACGTTCTTTACTATGCTGCACAGCTAATTGATTTTTCATCATACGCATATTTTCAATTTCTCTATTTGCACTTACTTGTAAATCATTGTATTTTTTCTGTTCCATATTTTTCAAATTATTTTGTTGTTCTGTATGCTCTATCACCGTAGCTGCAATTTCATTTTTATACGTTTCAATCGCTTGTTTCTTTTCAAATTCTACTTGCTGACTCTCTGATTCTAACTGTTTATTTTTATAAAACAGCACAAATACTACAGCTAATAATATTAAAACCGCACCTATTAGCACATAATTCATATTTTTACCCCTTTATTTCATTTTCGATTATTTTTTATAAATATATCTACTATAGTATACTATGGTTTCGATACAGACTTTGTAAAAGTTGTATATTTTTAATAAAAGGCACCTCTGACGGGGCACCTTTTATTTTCACTCTATTGTACACCATACTGAATATAACTTGGATCGTAGTATATCCATTGATTTGTCCCTAAGCAAAGCCATCCATCTTGCTTACTCCATACTCGATACGATTCACCATGATGTAACTGTCTTATAACATTTCCTTTTAATGATGGAGCATCACGCAAATTTACATTATCACCAGTAATAGTCGCCACATAATGTTTATACTGAATATAACTCGGATCATTATATACCCACTGATTTGTCCCTAAACAAAGCCATCCATCTTGTTCTCCCCAAACTTCATATGTTTCGCCACGATTCAATTGGCGAATTACACTAGACTGCAAAGATGGTCCACTTCTCAAATTCACATTATCTCCATTAATTATAGCAACCCCGTACACTGGAGTTGCATTATTAGGCGGAGAAACATTCCCTCCACCACTTGCTCCATTCCCTTGTAAAGCTTCTAGTGAAACTGCAGCTGATACATCACAATTTCCTACACCTGAAATTTGTCCAGAATCTGTGTACTGCCATGCTGTCCACGCTGTCCATCCACCAGCATCAGCAGGCGGTGTACTCGAGTATTTAGCAATCCAAAGTGGAATATCACTTAATCCGCTAATTCCGAACTCATTAATATACCAAACTCCTGTATATAACATTACATCTTTTCCAGTAGCCTGTTTCACATAATTTATGAAGCTTCTTGCCCAATTCGATATAGCGCTACCAGTTAAATTACTATTACTCGGATCTTTTGGTGATTCTAAATCCAGAACTGGCATTAAGTCTGTCTGGTTACTTTGTAATATACTCACAAAATATTTCGCCTCTGAAATTGCATCATTTTGTTCTGGACGTGCAAAATGGTATGCACCAATTAATACATTCGCACTTCGGGCTGCTTGTACATTTTTAGTAAAAGTAGGATCAATGTAATTTACACCTTCTGTCGCTTTTGCATACGCTGCTGGAATTCCAGATGCCTTCACTGCATTCCAATCAATATTCCCTTCCCAATGAGACACATCAATTAACGTAACATTTGAACTCGATCTGTTTTGCATATAAAATCTCCTATTAATTTTTTTACTTCGTATACATACAATATGTACAAATTTCATAAGAGGACACGACATTTATGCTATAGAAACAAAGAGTAAATATATTTTGTATACAAAATAAAAAAGACCTTGTATTTACAAGGCCTTTTGCAAACTCCCTTTATTTTGTAACAAGTACATATTATAATACAAACCTTGCTCACTTAGTAATTCTTGATGTGTTCCTCTTTCTACTATCTCTCCATCATGCATCACAAAAATTTGATCTGCATCTTGAATTGTAGATAACCTATGCGCAATGGCTATCGTCGTTCTACCTTTTCGCATTTGTTGCAACGCTGTTTGAATAGCCTCTTCTGTTTCTGTATCGATATTAGCTGTTGCTTCATCTAATACTAATACTTTCGGATTCGTTGCTATCGTTCTAGCAAAAGCAATTAATTGTCGTTGACCGCTTGAAAATGCTGCACCTCTTTCTACTACTTCTGTTTCATACTGCTCTGGTAACTTTTCAATAAACGTATTCGCTTGCACAAATCGAGCAGCTTCTTTTACTTCTTCATCCGTAATTTCTTCATTATACATACGAATATTTTGCTTTACATTTCCAGCAAATAAAAATGCATCTTGCAATACGAGTCCTATTTTCTTTCTAATTTCTCGTTCTTCAAATTTTTCTAAATCTACACAGTCTATTACAATATTTCCCGACTTAATATTATAAAATCGCATTAACAAATTCATAATCGTACTTTTTCCGCTACCAGTATGCCCAACAAAAGCAACCGTTTGCCCTTGTTTCACGTGAAATGATACATTTTTTAAAACGTCACGCTTTCCATCATATGAAAAAGTAACATTTTTAAATTCAATATCTCCATCGACAACTTGAGGATTCTCATTGCCTTTTTGAACCGGTGCTAAATCTTTCTCGTCCATTAAATGAAATACACGTGATGACGAAACAAGTGCCTGTTGGAAAAAGGACAATTTCATCATCATCTCATTTACAGGTTGGAAGAAACGATGTATATAGTTAACAAAAGCATATAAAACTCCTACTTCAACAGGGCTCTTTAAAGCATCAATCCCAAATAAACCTAGTACTAACGCAATAGCTACAATATGTACTAAATCCGTAGCTGGTCGTAAAAGTAATGCGTCTAACTTCAAAGTACGTCGCCCTGCACTATAATGTTTATTATTCACTTCTTCAAACTCTTTTCTCATACGTTTTTCTTGTCTGAACACTTGAACAATATTCATTCCTTGTATGGACTCGTTCAATTTTGCATTTAACACGCTTAGTTGATTACGTACTTCTAAATAAAAAGCTGCACTTTTCCGGCGATATAATACCATAATCGCGAACATTATCGGAATTAATATGAGAGAAAATAACGCTAATTTTACATCTAATAAAAACATCGCTATTAAAATACCTACTAAAAAGACTACATTTTTCACAAATGTTGATAATACACTGACATAAAAATCTTTAATCGCTTCCGTATCATTCGTTATACGAGATACGAGCGTACCAATTGGCGTACGATCAAAGAAACTTAATGACAGCTTTTGAACATGTTCATATACTTCAACTCGCATATCTTGAACAATCTTAAAAGCAATGTTCTGAAAGTACAATAGATTTAAATACGTAAATAATACTTTTAATAAATGAGCAACTATGTAAATTACAAATAAAGTAACGAGTGCTGATCGTTCAAAATCCCGCGGTACTAGGTGTTCATCAAGGAATTGTTTAATTAAAAAAGGCCCCATCATTTCCGTTACTGTCGCACCAACTAAAAAGATAAATGCTAAAGATAGCAACCCTTTATATGGCTTCATATAAGAAAGCAATCTACTTAAATCACTTCGCTTCTTCTCTACCATCATACGCCTCCTTTCTCGACTAAAGCTTCTAATTGCTGGCTTTCATACATTTCCTTATACCAGCCGTTTTCCTTCATTAATTCCTCATGTGTACCTCTTTGTACAATTCTACCTTCATCAACAACAAGAATAAGATTAGCATGCTGAATTGCACTTAATCGGTGTGCAGTAATAATCGTCGTTTTCCCTGCTCTTTCCCTCTTTAAGGCACTTAAAATTGTCTCTTCTGTTTTTGCATCTACCGCTGATAAACAATCATCCAAAATTAAAATTTCAGCATTTGTTAATAAAGCACGAGCAATAGAGATTCGCTGTTTTTGACCACCAGATAACGAAACGCCTCTTTCCCCTACTACTGTTTCATATCCTTCTGAAAATTGGAGGATATCATTATGAATACAAGCAATCTCTGCAGCTTGGGTAATTTCATTATATGTAGCATCCGCCTTTCCAAAGGCAATATTCTCACCAATACTTGCTGAAAATAAAAAATGATCTTGCGGCACATATGAAATGGCAGAACGGACACCATGAAGTGTTAAATCTCGAATATCTCGCTCCCCAACTTTTAATTCACCATTAAAATGATCATACTCACGGATTAAACATTTTAATAAAGTCGTTTTCCCTGCACCTGTACGTCCTACAACTCCTAGCGTTTCGCCCTTCTTCAAATCAAAGTGAATATCGTTTAAATGTAACAGTTCATTTTTCTTATACGAAAATGAATCAATGGCAAATGAAACATTACCGCTCGCTATCGTATGTACAGCATTTTCTCTATTTACTACATCTGATTTTTGTGAAAGAATTTTTTCTACACGGTCATATGAAGCACGCCCACGCTCCATAATATTGAACAACCATCCAAACGCTAACATTGGCCAAACGAGGGTACCTAAATATGTCGTAAATGTAACGAGATCACCTACTGTTAATTCACCTCTTACAACTAATACCGATCCGTAACATACTGCAATTAAAAAAGAAAATCCAACGATAAGAGCGATTGTCGGATCAAATAACGAATCAATACGTGCAACTAACACATTTTTATGCACAACATCTTCTGATTTTTTTCGAAACGCCTGCAAATCTTCTTTCTCTTGTCCAAGCGATCGAATCACTTTCATTCCACTCATACTCTCTTGCACTTTATCATTAATTTCCGAAAACGATTGCTGTGCTTTATGAAACCTTTTATGTAATAACGTTCCATAATAATTTGTCGAAATGGCTACAATCGGCATCGGAATTAAACTTAACAATGTTAACTTCCAACTAATTGTAAAACCCATCGCTACGAGTACACATCCCCCAACAGCTAATGAATCAACAAGCGTTAAAACACCCGCTCCAGCAGTTTGCTGGATTGCTTGAATATCATTAGTCGCATGTGCCATTAAATCACCTGTTCGATTTGACTGATAGAAAGATGGACTCATCTTTGTAAAATGTTCATATAAATTTTTTCGTAATTGGCGAGCTAATTTTAACGAAGACCCGAAAATCATAATACGCCATATGTAACGCAATATGTACATCGTAATACCTACAATTACTAATAGTACAACCCATTTTAGTAACTTATCGGTCGTCAATGTTTCATCATTAATTTCATCTACAACGATTCCAATTACTTTTGGTGCTACGAGCTCTAAAAGTGCAACGCCAAATAATAAAATAATTCCGGTTATGTACGCTCGTTTTTCTTGTTTAAAAAACCACGCTAAATTCATAAACACTTTCATTTTTTTCCTCCTCCCTTAAAATGAGCGATGTTTTCAGTTTACCAAAAATACAGAATTTTTAAAAGTTTTAAAAACTGTAACTAACAAAAAGAAAGACACTCTTAGTGAGTGTCTTTTAGCGCTTATTTCATTTGTTGCTTGTTCATCGCGCTCATCATTTGATTGATTTTCTTTTGGGAAGGTTTTTGTCCCATTTGCATCATCATCATTTTTAACATTTGTTCGTTAATTGGTGGATTTTTTTGTAAGTAATTCATCATGTATTTGCGGGCAATGAAAAATCCTAACGCCACGCCTGCTACTAGTGCTACTACGCCCACTAGAATACCTAACCAAATTGGCATATATTTTCCTCCTTCATGTTGTCTACCTTACAGTGTACTAAAACCTTTTCAATAAGACAAGATACAATTCGACATTTTTTACACATATGTTCGTACTTGTTTTAGAGGATTCAGCCATCCGTACTTTGTATTTTCATAATCCATAGCTAAAAATGTTAATTCACACTTTCTTAACACCTCAAAGAAAGTCGTTTCCATAGAGACATTTCCAGAGGTATTCATACGAATATAGTGCGGTTTCACCATTATTTCACCGTACTCCGCTCCCGTATAAAGTGTATGTGTATGATGTGTTCTATCATATTTACCAAGAACGCGCAAAGCTTGTTCTAATTTATGATGAATTTTCATTACTTGCAATGGTTTCGTTATATACATCATTTGTTTATATAACACTTTTTTCTCCGAAAGGGACCCAGATTCTGAAAATCGAGCAAATAAATCAAAAAACAAATATTCACGACCAAAATAAGATTTCGCAATATCCTCTTGAATTAAATACAATTCATACGTTTTCATTTTTCCCCTCCCAATCTGGACAACCTTTTCCCTTCATTATATATAAGAAAATTTGCAATGATTGTCTGACTGCGGAGAGATAAAAAACTTTTTCTGTCGAAAAAACTCATTTACATAGAAAAATCTCTCCATGCCGGAGAGATTTTTCTGAAATCATTAAAGCATTTCTTTTACTTTACGAACAACGTTCTCTACAGTAAATCCATACTCTTCCATAATCTTCTCACCAGGAGCAGAAGCACCGAATGTATCGATACCTAACACATCTCCTTCAAGACCTACGTAACGGTGCCATCCGAATGTAGCACCCATTTCGATTGCGAAACGTTTTGTTACTGCTTTTGGTAATACAGATTCTTTGTACTCTGCAGGTTGAGCTTCAAAACGATCCATAGATGGCATGCTGACAACAGCTGCGTCAACGCCGTCCGCTGCTAATGCTTTTTGAGCTTCAACAGCTAGGCTTACTTCAGACCCAGTTGCAAGTAAGATAACATCAGCCGTTTCTTTCTTGCTTG
The DNA here is from genome assembly GCF_053345735.1 of Bacillus sp. D48C. Lineage (NCBI taxonomy): Bacteria > Bacillati > Bacillota > Bacilli > Caryophanales > Bacillaceae > Bacillus > Bacillus sp. D48C. The sequence continues at coordinate 26,339 of NZ_JBKFAQ010000006.1, read as the reverse complement.
CAGAAACTACATATGCACCTTTTGCTACTTTTTCATACGTATCATCTTTTGCACCTTCTAATGTTGGAAGGTCTTGACGAGTTAATACTAAAGCAGTTGGTTTGTTTGTAGATTCTAAAGCCAGTCTCCAAGCTGCAACAGATTCGTTACCATCAGCTGGACGGATAACAGAAACGTTCGGCATTGCACGAAGCGCTGCTAATTGTTCGACTGGTTCATGTGTTGGACCATCTTCACCAACAGCGATACTGTCATGTGTGAATACATACGTTACTGGCAATTGCATTAATGCTGCAAGGCGAATTGCTGGACGTAAGTAATCAGAGAATACGAAGAACGTACCACCGTAAGTTTTTAAACCGCCATGTAATGCAATACCGTTCATTGCTGCACCCATTGCGAACTCACGTACACCGTACCAAATGTTTTTACCGCTGTAATCGTCTCTTGTAAAGTCTTTTTCGTTATTCATGTATGTTTTGTTAGAACCAGCAAGGTCAGCAGATCCACCGAAGAATGATGGTACAGACTCTGCAATTGCATTAATTACAGCACCAGAAGAATTACGAGTTGCTGCTTTTGATCCTAATTCATAAGTTGGTAAGTTTTGCTCCCAACCTTCTGGAAGTTGACCGTTCATTGCTGCTTGGAATTCGTTTGCTAATTCTGGGTATGCTTGCGCATATTCACCTAGCATAGTGTTCCACTCTGCTTGCGTAGTTTCACCAACATCTTGTACTGTTTTACGGAAGTTGTCGTATACCTCTTCTGCTACGTGGAAGTCTTGTTCAGCAGTCCAAGCATATGCTTCTTTCGTTAATTTTGTTTCTTCTACACCAAGTGGAGAACCATGTGAAGCTGATTTTCCTGATTTGTTTGGAGAACCGAAACCAATTGTCGTTCTTACTTCAATTAGCGTTGGGCGTTTTTCGTCAGCTTTCGCTTCTTCAATTGCTTTCGCGATTGCTTCAATATCATTTCCATCCTCAACACGGATCACTTGCCATCCGTATGCTTTGTAACGATCTTCTACACTTTCAGAGAATGAACGATTTAAATCGCCATCTAATGAAATATCGTTTGAATCATAAAGCACAACAAGACGACCTAATTGTAAATGAGCAGCTAATGAAGATGCTTCAGCAGAAACGCCCTCCATTAAATCTCCATCACCACAAATAGCGTATGTATAATGATCTACTACATTATACGCATCACGGTTATATTTAGCAGCTAAATGTCTTTCAGCCATTGCCATACCTACAGCAGTTGCAATACCTTGTCCAAGTGGACCAGTCGTTGCATCTACACCAGCTGTATGACCGTACTCAGGATGTCCTGGAGTTTTGCTTCCCCATTGACGGAAGTTCTTTAAGTCATCCATTGTTACATCATAACCAGATAGATGAAGTAGGCTGTATAATAACATTGAACCATGACCTGCAGATAATACGAAACGATCACGGTTAAACCACGTTGGGTTATTTGGATTGTGTTTCATAAATTGAGTCCATAATGTATAAGCCATTGGTGCTGCACCCATTGGCATTCCTGGGTGACCAGAGTTTGCTTTTTCAATCGCATCGATGGATAATGTGCGAATCGTGTTGATAGAAAGTTGTTCGATTGAATGTGACATGCTATTCTTCCCTTCGCTTATATTAGTAAACGTTTTATACATTTATATGATAGCTTCCCACGCAAGATTATACAACATGTATCGACAAATATGTTGATATTTTTTTGATTTTTTATAAAAAAATCAATGTTTCCGGGAATGTATGGGCATTCAATATGACATACTTTTTCATTATTTTTATTTTAAAAAGAAAGAGAATTATCTGTATATTTATACAAATTTCTTCTATACTTACGTTTTTAAATACGTTTTTAAAAATATAAAAAGCATCTAACTTCGATGCTTTTCAAATAAGTTAAACAATCCGTTTGCGAATCGAACTTGAAATCAAATCAATTATAATTACCATTAAAATAATACCTAATAAAATAATCCCAACACGAGACCAATTCCGTGAACTCAGCGCAAAAATTAAAGGTGTACCAATCCCTCCTGCTCCGATAACCCCTAAAATCGCAGCGGATCGTACATTAATTTCAAATCTGTATAACGTATACGATAGAAAGTCTGGTAACACTTGTGGTAACACTGCATACCAAAGTATTTGAAAACGGTTTGCTCCTGTTGCTAGTAACGCTTCCGTCGGTCCTTTATCTATGTTTTCAATTCCTTCTGAATATAGTTTTCCTAACATTCCAATAGAATGTAATCCTAAGGCTAATACTCCTGCAAAAGAGCCTGGACCAACAGCTTTTATAAATAAAAGAGCCATAACTAATTCAGGAAACGTACGAACAAAACTAAGTACAAATTTTCCAGATCCTGAAGTTAATTTTCCACTACTCATATTCGTTGCCGCCCAAAAGGCAAACGGAACAGATAAAAATGCAGAAATAAATGTACCTAATATCGCAATTGCCAACGTATCAATTAATCCATGCAATAAATCTTCACCATCTGGCAAAGATACATACGACCAGTCTGGATTCAATACCCCTGTCATAATTGCTTTCGTGATTTCACCTGCTGTGTCCTTTATCCCTTCTAATGGTACTCCTGAAAAGGCCCAAACATAAACAAATGTAATTGCTATAAAAATAACCCAGCGATATACACTCAGTTTCTTCGGTTTTGGCACAATCATCGTCGTTCTATTCATTATAGTTTCTCCCGCAACAATGTACTAATGTAGTCAATTAACAAAACAACAATAAGGGTATAAATAATTATAGAAGCAGTTTGTTGATATTGTAAAAATCCAAGTGTACGATCATAATATAGTCCAATACCACCTGCTCCTACTAAACCTAGGACAGCCGCTGCACGTACATTCACCTCAAATGTATATAGTACATAGGAAACAAAGTGTGCTTTTACTTGTGGAATGACTCCATAAACAATCCATTGCACCTTAGTAGCCCCTACAGCTGTCATCGCTTCTAGTGGGCTAGGGTCAATTGATTCAATTGATTCATACAACAATTTCGCTACAAGTCCAATTGAAAAAAAAGTAAGAGCCAAAATACCTGGAAGTGGCCCAATTCCAAAAATCGCTACGAAAATAGCCGCCAATAATAAATCTGGTATCGTTCGTATAAAATTTAAAATCATTCGAGCTGGACTATATAAAAATGTGTTAGTAAACACATTACTTGCTGCAAACAATGCAAGTGGAATAGCTAAAATCGCTCCTAAGGTCGTCCCAATAATCGCCATACGTATTGTATCTAACATCGCTGTTGTAATAACTTGAAAATAACTCCAATCAGGTGGCACCATTTCTTTCAATAGATCTACCATATTTGGAAAACCGTCTACCAGTTTTGAAAATGATGCATCTACTTGTACACTACTACTCCACAGCATTAAAATAACTAAAATAAACGTTAACATATGTTTCAATTTACTCGGCGGCTTCGGTATTTCATTTGAATATATCGTCATGTCATTCATTTTACTGCCACCTCTAATAATTCGCTTTTCTGAGCAACGTCCCCATAAATTTCAGCAAATTTTTCATCCGTTGCTTCTTCTACTAAACCGTCAAAAACAATTTCACCTGCATGTAATCCGATAATGCGTGTCGCATATTGTCTAGCCAAATCAATAGAATGTAAATTTACAATTGTCGTGATTCCAAAATCTTCATTAATTTTTTTCAAATCATCTAGCACTTGCTTTGTCGTAAGTGGATCTAACGATGCAACAGGCTCATCTGCCAATATGATTTTTGCTTCTTGCGCCAATGCTCTAGCTATCGATACACGTTGCTGTTGTCCTCCTGATAATTCATCAGCACGTGCATATGCTTTTTCTAAAATATTCACTCTTTTTAATGCTTGAAATGCGAGCTCCACATCTTCTTTCGGAAACAAACCTAACGTTGTACGTAGTGTGGAATGATATCCAACACGACCAGCTAATACATTTTTTAATACTGTTGATCGCTTTACAAGGTTAAAACTTTGGAAGATCATACCGATATCCCGGCGCATACGCCTTAATCCTTTTCCTTTCGCAGAAGTAATAGACTCACCTTCAATAATGATTTCTCCTTCGGTAATCTCATGAAGACGATTTACGGATCTGAGAAGTGTAGATTTTCCGGCTCCGGATAATCCGACCATTACAATAAACTCACCTTTTTGAATCTTTAAATTTATATTATTCAATCCCTTTGTGCCATTCGGATACATTTTGGAAACATTTCGAAACTCTATCACACATCTTACCTACTTTCAATGTATTATCAATAACTAAAAAACGGCAAACTAACTGAAATCTCACACCTTCCAGCTAGCCGCCATTTCACTATGTATTATTGCGTCTTCACTGTCTTTCCATATTCACGAACAATATCAAATTTACTATCATCAGATTTAATATATCCTTCATGGGAATATACTTCTTTAATGATTTTACGGCCTTCCTCATTTTTTCCAATTTCAATGAAAGCATCTTGTAATTTCTTACTCCACTCTGCATCTAAATCCGAGCGTACAGAAATTGTATCGTTCGGAATTTTCTCAGTAAATTTCACTATTTTCGTTTGATCAAATATATTCGGATAATCTTTTTTTACAATATTACGAGCATCTTGGAATACAACAGCTGCATCTACATCACCATTTAAAAGTGCAATAAGTGACTGATCATGGCCTTTTAATGTAACAGGTTTCACATCCTTTAGCGGATCAATTCCCTCTTTTAATAGAACAGCTGCAGGCCATACATATCCTGCTGATGATGTTACATCTTGATAACCAATTTTTTTACCTTTTAAATCTTTTACACTATTTATATTAGAGTCTTTTTTAACAACAAACTCAGATTTATAATAGTCTACTAAATCTTTTGTAGGAGCTCCTGTTTCATCCTCTACTCCAAAACGTTGTGCTTGCAAAATTACATTAGCAGCCTTCTTTTCATGTGCTAACACGTACGCTGTTGGCGGTAAAAACCCTACATCTACTTGTTTAGATGCCATCGCTTCTACAATTGTATTGTAGTTAGTTGAAATACTAACTTTTACCGGAATATTTAATTTATCGCTTAATAGCTTTTCCAATGGTTTTGCCTTCGCCTCTAGCGTATCCGCATTTTGAGAAGGAACAAATTGAACATTTAAGGTCTTTGGTACATAACCTTTTTTCGTATCTTCATTTTTACTTGCACTTGATTCTTTCGCTCCGCAGCCACTTAATAATCCCGCCGCTAGTACAACTGTTGTACTCATTGCAAAAACTTTTTTCAACATATTAATGCCTCCATTTTTCTTGTTATGAAATAAGCTTCCGTAAACATGAAGAAATATATCACATATTTTGATGCACAATTTGTTATTTACAGAATCTTTACACATTCTATACATTCACATCAAAATTCACTTCACATATTTGATATGATGAATTGGAAGATAACAATAGAAAAGGTGAGTCATATTGGAACAAAATCAAACTGTAACTTTAAACATCTTATTAACAAGCGATATACATGGCACTGTTTATCCCATTTACTACCAAGATAACTCCCCGGCAGAACTTGGTTTAGCTAAAATTTCTACTCTTATAAAAAAAGAACGTTCCCAAAATACAAACGTTCTTTTAATTGATAATGGTGACTTCATTCAAGGAACACCATTTACTTATCATTATGTTACATACGAAAAAAACAAAAAAAACCCAATGTCCTTATTAGCGAATTACCTACAGTATGATGCTGCAGTTATCGGCAATCATGAATTTAATTACGGGATGGACATATTAAATAATGCTGTGACTACTGCGAACTTCCCGTACCTATCAGCAAACATTTTAGATAAAAACATAAAGAAACCCTATTTCGGAAAACCTTATATAATCAAACAGATTGAATCAAATATAAAAATTGCTATTTTAGGGGTAACAACACATTACATCCCAAATTGGGAACAGGCCCATCATATTAAAGATTTACTATTTGAAGATGCATTAGAGACTACAAAAAAATGGGTTTCTTATATTCACGAACACGAGAAACCAGATTTATTAGTCGTAGCCTATCACGGTGGATTTGAAAGTGATTTACAAACCGGGGAACCGACTGAAGTGTTAACAGGTGAAAACCAAGGATATGCAATGTGCCAGGAAATTGAAGGCATAGATCTTTTACTAACAGGTCATCAACACCGAGACATTTCTCACACAATGGCTAACGGTGTAACAATTTTACAGACCGGATGCAATGGACACTCAGTTGGAAAAGTAAAAGTAACATTCGAAAAAATGAAACATAAATGGGTGAAAAAAGAGAGTTCTTCTGAATTATTATCTGTACAAGGGGTTGCAGCGGACCAAGATGTACTTTCATTGGTAGCCGATTACGAAGAGAAAACACAAAAGTGGCTTGATCAACCTATTGGAATTATTGAGGGGGACATGCAAATTTCAGATGCTATGCAAACTCGTTTGCATGATCATCCTTTTATCGAGTTCATAAATAAAATACAGATGGATATAGCTAATGTATCAATTTCTTGTACAAGTTTGTTCCATAATACATCTCCAGGCTTCCCAGAACATGTAACAATGCGTGACATCGTTTCTAATTATATTTATCCAAACACATTAAAAGTAATTAGAATAACTGGAGCAGATATAAAAGATGCTCTTGAACTCTCTGCTTCTTATTTCACATTAAAAACAGATGGATCCATCATCGTAAGCCCTACCTACATAGAACCAAAGCCACAACATTATAATTATGATATGTGGGAAGGGATTTCATATGTATTAAACATTTCAAAACCAATTGGTGAAAGAGTAGAATCTTTACAGCATAAAAGTGCTCCTCTTAATATGAATGACGAATATGACGTTGTAATGAATAATTATCGTGCAAGTGGCGGGGGAAATTTCTTTATGTTTCAAAACAAACCGATAGTAAAAGATATACCCACTGATATGTCTGAACTTATCGCTAATTATATATTGGAACATAGAACGATAGAAGCAACCGTTAATAACAACTGGAAAGTTATTAAATAAGGATTTTTACAAATAAAAAAGATGGGCTTCGCCCATCTTTTAATTTAATTTTGCATTATCTTGCTTTTTTAAAGCTTTTAATTTCGTCGGTGTAACATCTGTACCTTCTTCGTTAACAACTTTAATACCTTTAAGTTCGTTTAACATATTTTGACGAAATCCTTTTAAATATTGTTCACGTAGCGATTGACGCTCACGTTGCTCTTCTTCAGTTAAACCTTCAGCTTTTGCTTTTTTCGCTAAGAAGTTAATGCGTTCAACGAGTTCGTGATTAATCATCTCGAATCCCCCTTCTAATCAAAACTGATTATTATCATACAATAGTTACTCTTCTTTATCAAGCAATTGCTTCGTATACTCTACATATCTACGATGTACAGTCGCCTTTGAAACATTATGACCAAATCCACGTAGTGTTGCTGCAATTTCTTCAAACGTGAGTTCACTTTTTCGCAAACGTACAATTTCCTCAATTGGCACTTCTTTTTTCTCTCTTCCTACACTTAAATGACGATTTTTTAAATTATTTTCTGGACGATAACCTTTTTCTACTGCACGTTGCATACCTCGTTTAATTTTCAAGTTATGAATCTTCCTTTGATATTCTTCAACAATACCAATAATATCTAATACCATCGAATCAGAATCCGACAATTGTAATTCACCATTATGTGTATGTGTATATACTTTTATGCCTTCTTTATGTAAACAATGCATTAATGCAATCTTCGCATTCCCTCTACCAAGGCGCGTTTCATCTTGTATAAGTAACACATCAATTTGTTCGTCCCGAATTGTATCTAACACCTCTAATATACCGTCACGTTCAATTGTATACCCACTAGCCTGCTCTTCAATCACCTTAGTAACATTCATTTGATAGCGCTCAGCTAAATGCAATAATTCATCTTTTTGACGTAATAATGATGTTTCTTGCGCTTCTTTCGTTGTACTCACACGTGCATAAATAATTGCATTCATTTTGAACCCCTCTTTCTCCCTATCATTTCCCTATAGTGTAACATAAATCTGCCATTTGTTCGAACTTATGTTTGTAGAATGTTTTTTCACATGTTATACTTATTAATAAGAAAAATGAAAGAAAACGAGGTGTTAGAAAACATGGAAAAGTTAACGAAACGCCAGCAAGACATTCTCGACTTTATTAAGCTAAAAGTACAAGAAAAAGGATATCCACCTTCCGTACGTGAAATTGGTCAAGCAGTCGGCCTCGCTTCTAGTTCTACAGTGCACGGACATTTATCACGATTAGAAGAAAAAGGATACATTCGACGCGATCCAACAAAACCACGTGCCATTGAAATTTTAGGCGAAGACCGAATGGATACGGAAACACAATCTGTTATTCAAGTTCCAATTGTCGGAAAAGTTACTGCTGGTTTACCAATTACAGCGGTCGAAAGCGTAGAGGAACATTTCCCACTTCCAGCTAGCATTGTTTCCGGAGCAGACCAAGTGTTCATGTTACGTATTTCTGGAGATAGTATGATTGAAGCTGGTATTTTCGATGGAGATTTAGTTGTTGTTCGCCAACAACAGTCTGCATATAATGGTGAAATTGTAGTCGCTTTAACAGAAGATAACGAAGCAACTGTTAAACGTTTCTATAAAGAAAAAGACCATTTCCGTCTACAACCAGAAAACTCTTCATTAGAACCTATCATTTTAAAACAAGTGTCAGTTATCGGGAAAGTAATTGGCGTATATCGTGATTTACATTAAAAATAACAAAAAGAAGATAATTACCTTATTTATATACGGTAATTATCTTCTTTTTGTATTTTGATAGATTTCCATGCACTCTATTTCTTATTAACGAGTTTCAATCGTGACATCTCCAGCAGCCGTTTTACCGCTAATCTTTTTACTACCATTTCCAATTGTTACGTTATTATTTTCTTCATTAAAAATTGTTACATCTCCGGCAGCACTTTGCCCAGTAATTACCGCATCTTGTGGTTTTTCCGATAAAGTAATATCTATATCTCCCGCAGTTGAACTTGCTTCTAGATTATACTTAGAATCATGATCTTGAATATTTATTTCCCCACTTGTTGTTTTTGCAGTCACTTTCCCTATTACTTTTTTAAAGTTCACCTCACCAGCTTTTGTAGATCCCTCCACATTCTTAGACGTTACTTGTTTCAGCTCTACTTCTCCAGCAAGTGTTCTAACACTTACACTATCACTTTTCACATCACTCATTTCGATTTGTCCAGCAGATGAATTTACTTTTACATCTTGATAAGAGCGTTCGGGCACAAGGAGAGTCAATTTAGACGTTTGGAACCTAAAATCGTAAAAAGAAAAATCAAATGAAGCACCTTTTTCTCTTTCCCCAATAATTTTTAATGTGTCACCATCTTCTGCAATACGAATCACTTGTTTACGTACATCTCCTGATTGCTTTACATAAAAAGAAGAGTCAGGAGATTTTTGGATAACAATATCTCCGGCATCTAACTTAACTTCTATATTTTTTAATGTTTCGTTTTTAATTACATCTTCTTTATCGCCTTTTTCAGCAGTTTGTACTGCTTTTTCATATGTTTGGGAAATTCCTATTACTCCAATAATGATACAAGCGATAGCGATTAAAAATAGTTTTTTCATCATTTACTCTCCTTTTATCATTTTGAAGTTCCATATTACGTATCGTACACACAATCTCTTAAACCACTTTGTACTATAAAAAGCGATAATACATAACAACAAACCTACTCCAACAAACGTTATACTAACGAAAAGATCCAACCATATAAAAGTACCCATAAATACTTTTCCAATAACGAAAAATGGTGTTACTACACTAGCAATACCACCAATCCAAAAAGAAAATATAAAAGCAATAATTGCGACTAACGGGCCTAACACAATAATAAAATTAAACAAACTAAGTCCAATCGCTGCCATAACAGCTCTTGTCACATTTGAAGTCGATGGATTTTTTTTCATTTCATCGAAGCGATACATCGCAAGTAATTCTTTTGCGATTACTTTCGGAGAACCAAGGCCCTGTATTATTTCTGATTCAGTTTTCCCCTCTTCTAGTCCAAACTGAAAGTGCTCTTCATAATCCAATAAAATATCTTGCCTCTCTTCCTCTGGTAACTTTCTAAGATAACTTGATAATTCTTTAAGAAACCCTTCTTTACTCATCCCATTCCACCCCTTCAATAATTTCTTGTACCCCTTTCGCAAAATCACGCCATTCTGTTACTAACAAATGAAATTGCGTCTCCCCTTGTTCTGTTAATTGATAATATTTACGAGGTGGCCCTTCCGTAGATTCCTTTAAATACGTTTGAAAATACCCTTCTTTCGTCAAACGACGTAACAAAGGGTATACTGACCCTTCCGATATTAAAAATTTATTAGAGATTTGCTGAACAAGTTCATAACCGTAACTATCTTTACGTTTTACAAGTGCTAATACACAAAGTTCAAGCACACCTTTTTTAAACTGAACGTTCAAGTGCCATCCTCCTTCCCTATCTCAGTACTGTTCAATACACGGTACCTGATTTATCCATAATATACCACTTAGTATTATTTATTGCAAGGTACTAAGCTATATTTATTCCCTAAATTTAGAAAGCGAACTAACGAATCCCTGAATAAGACTGTGTTATAACTAAGCATCCTTCAAGGTTTCATTTCATTTACATTAAATATTAGACTTCATTCACTCTTTCCTCTTGAAGAATCCACCACAACCTTATTCACTATAGCTAATGAGAAAAAGCCCCAATACTTATCGGTATTAGGGCTTTTTCTCATTATTATATATTAATTGAATTTCTATTTGAGAACCTACATACGCGACAAATAATTTAATATCATATTTTATTTCTCATCCCCGTTTCCCAATATTTTTTGCTTAACATCTGATAAATCCTTTGACAACGAACTAAATGCTTTTGCTTGTTCTTCAATGACCTGTTGATTTTTTTCAATAACTTTTTGATATTGTTCTTCGCGCTGTTCATTCTTTTTTTGCGTAGTAAACAGCATCCACACAAATAAAGCTGCGAATGCTCCTTGTTGAATCATTGAATTGAAGATTTGTTCTTCCATCGTTCTCATCTCCTTTTCAAAAATTAAAAAGAATCACACGAGTGACCCTACTCTAATATCCTTATCTCACATTAAAATGTTCTTCTTTTACCCATGTATTTTGTCCAATATCGATATAACCATCTTTTCTTGCAAAAATCCCATATGGATAAGATCCATCTACATTTCCTTTATAATTTCCATTTGGACCATCATATGTGTTAATACCATAACCTGCTGGATATTTTGAATAAGCATGGAACCACTCTACTTCAAAGTGTTCTTCTTTCGCCCATGCTTCCCAACCTAGGCACAACATATTTTCATTCCCACCATACCAAGCAGCATCTATAATTAAATATGGCATTTTTGTATTAATGACATGACCTGTGAACCAGGCATCTTTTCCAGGGCCACTATATAAATTGATACCCGATCCTTCTGGGTATTTAGACGTTGCGATACCTAGCCCTTTTGGTTGTAGTGGTTTATTAGAAGGATCTGTTGTACCACCACCGTCTCCTTTTCCTAAGTAATCTAATGGATTCACAGCATTACTCTTATTAACGTTCCAAGACCCTTTATGCAATTCAAAATGTAGATGTTGACCAGTAACTTCTCCCGTGCTACCCATAACTCCAATAGTTTGTCCTTGCGTAACATAATCACCTTCTTTCACCGTTCGAGAACCGCTACGCATATGAGCATATACTGTTTCCCATGTACCCCCATCAATAGTGTGCACAATCATAATACATTCACCATAACTAGATGAAACATAAGAACGACTAACTCGTCCGCTAGCCGCTGCATAAATCGGATGATAACCCGATTCAGCCAGATCTATCCCATGATGATCTGGTCTACTCCCCCTAAAACCACTTGTTACTCTCGTTGTATCGGTTGGATAAATAAATTTCGCCATAATAATCTTCCTTCCTATTTATAAGTGATATAAAAAGGCACTTAAAAAAGCACCCTTTCATAACATTTTTTCTTTATATTTAAATTTAATATTTATAATCGCAGAATAAGAAACCCTTTGTTATTACCTTACATTAAAATGTTCTTCTTTTACCCATGTATTTTGTCCAATATCGATATAGCCATCTTTTCTCGCAAAAACGCCATATGGATAAGATCCATCTACATTTCCTTTATAATTTCCATTTGGACCATCATATGTGTTAATACCATAACCTGCTGGATATTTTGAATAAGCATGGAACCACTCTACTTCAAAGTGTTCTTCTTTCGCCCATGCTTCCCAACCTAGGCACAACATATTTTCATTCCCACCATACCAAGCAGCATCTATAATTAAATATGGCATTTTTGTATTAATGACATGACCTGTGAACCAAGCATCTTTTCCAGGGCCACTATATAAATTGATACCCGATCCTTCTGGGTATTTAGACGTTGCGATTCCTAGTCCTTTTGGTTGTAACGGTTTATTGTCACCACCATCAGTTCCTCCGTTAAAATCAACATATTGCTTAACAATTTCAGAGTAGAAGAAATTCCCCCCATTTTTATATCGATAACCACCATTGTAGGCAACAGCGATAGGGTGACTATATTTCACCATAGCACCAGTTGTATTTCCGAGTGATGGAGCAACAACTGTTTTAGAATACAAATCTGCTACCGGTAATGAATGCTGTTTATTGTTAGAAGCTAACCAGCGAAGGTAAGCTCGTCCAAAATTATACGATTGAACAATGGCACTTAAATCTGTAATACCATTTTTCTTTGCATCATCAAAAGCTCCCTTTAAATGCTTTACTCCGTAATAAATTGAATCCTTAGGATTTTTAATTGTATTCATTGGCCAACCTTGTGATTCACTGGACTGCATAATATCGGGGGTTGTTTCAGAGTTCCCTCCACTTTCCACCATAATAATTCCAAGTACGTAAGGAACTAACTCAGGTACTCCTTGTGCGGAACATTCACTTTCTACCATTGATTGCCAACGTAACACTTGTTGTGGCAAATTCTTTGTTTTGACTGAAGCAGCTAATAAATTCATCATTAAACATCTCCTTATTTGCTATTATTTTCGCCTGTAAACCTACTACTTTACTAAATATAACCGGAAGCCAAATGCCCATTTATCTATAAAATCACTTCATGTTACTCACCTTCTTTCACAACAAAAAGAGCAACCATAAAAATAGTTGCCCTTTCGTCGAAATCTTATATTACTACTATAAATCACTTTTTCAATACTTTCTGTACACTGCATGTATCCTACAAAAAGGTAACATTAAAACCCATCTAAAAACTTGACAATCTTTCTTATTTCAGCATGTTTTCGGCGGATATAGCCTGTACTATAATGTAATTCAAACGCTATTTGTTCTAAAGTCATTCCATCAACATATTTCATTTTAAGTATTTGATGATCCAGTCCTGTAAACTTATTAATTAAAAGCTTTAAATCATACTCTTCATTCATCTTATAAGCTAATTCATATTCAATTACTTCAATTCGTCCTTCTACCTTAGCCCCTTCCGATTCAGCGTTTAATCGTACATTTTGCAAATCACCACTAATCCAACGCTTCAATTCGGCTTTTGATTTATCTAAGTTGTATTCTAAATAAGTAATTTCTTCTTCTAACTTCTTATAATCTTTGAGCCATTCGAACACTTACCGATTCACCCACTTCCGTTCTTTTTACAAAGTCTCTTAATACTAATTTAATAGAATGAATATGCTTATTAACTTTTTCAATCTTTATTACTTGTAAATTATCTTTCATTTTATAAACACAACCCTTTCCTAACATTTTTTTACCCTCTATTGATAAGTTCCTTACATCTTTAGAATTCAGATATTGTAATTAATTCCTGAATCCTTTTGAAAAAACTTCTAACAGTTCCCATAGAACTTTAAGAAATAAACTGAAATTACAAATGGTTCATACTTGATCCAAACATTCACTAATATCTTTATAATACTGTTCACTATGCATCGGGAATCTTTAAAGAATATAAATGTATTATTTTTTATTAAGGTAATATATTTCAAAATAACAAAATCATCTAACGTTTTTTCTTATGACTTATATTTATTTAACACTTCTTGTAATCTCTCACGCTCTTCATCAGTAGATTGCACGATTTTTCTTTCCTCTTCTTGATTTGTTGATTCATCATCTTTGTATAACCAATCAGGTACAATCTCTTTTCTATTTGAATACTTCCTACCTATCCCATTATATTTCTTTTTCTTGCTCATTTCGAAACGTCTATCTAGTATGGCCACATCAACTAATGTTTTAACTTCTTGCTCCTTCCAATTCCTCAATATAGCCTTAATGTAGTTCCATCTTGGTGCATTCTCATCAACGGCTTTATTAATTGCATGCTGAATTAATTCATCACTAAACAAATTACAAAAATCCCCCAACTCTGCAATTGCAATTTCACTTAACGGAATGCCCGTCCCCTTAATAAAGTTGCAACTTACTTTAACCTTCTCATTGCTGGATACACAAGAATCTAATTTATCAATATCATCATAATGATTAGTATTTTGTATATTAGTATTTCGTTTATTAGTAGTTATTCTATTAGTATTTAGTAGTGCTTGATTTTCCTCATATGGCTTTACCACATCTTGGTTTTCCACTTGTGGCATGTTCCTTTGTGGCGTTTCGTAAATTTCCGTATCCCACCTTGTAATTTTTTTGGTATTCCCATCACGAACAGGATAACGTTTTACATAACCTAATTCTTTTAATTCCTTAAAACCTGTACGGAGCGAATCTTCTCCATCCTTAGCATGTCGAGCTAATTCGCTAATATGAAAAGTCCAATCGTCTGGTAATGTAAGCGCATAGGCTAAGATTCCTTTCGCTTTCCAAGACAACCTTTCATCTTTTAAACCAGTATTATTTATAACGGAATAATTACTATCTTTTTTCACTCGAATAATTCCCATACTAGCCACCTCATAAATTCTCAAAAACGGTATTCAATGGTATACTTATCTAGAGATATTTTTTCTTATAGAATCCGCTGCAACGGATTCTTTTCTTATACATTCATTCAAAACAATTATGCTATCCGTATCAATTTTCTCCTAAACCTCTCTTATTCCTCAAATTCAACATCCACTTGAATTTCGATATTCATAGGAATTTCTTGTGTTATACGAATCACATTTTGACTCACTCCTTTTTGAATAAGCTTTCTAACCTGCTCTTTTGCATCTTCTTTTGTTTTAAATTCACTGACAGTTGGTAGTCCTGCTAAACTGCTAGTAATGACTAAAATCTTTCTTTGCATGTTCTTTCCTCCTACTGAATTTCTGCCATATTTATTTGTGAGTTTTTAACTGTAATTTCTTCATTTAAAACAGTTGGAATTGAATATTCTTCATTAATAATTTGTATCGCTCTATCCAAATGATAACGTTTAATAGCTTTATAACTATTCACACCAAATTCCCGATGTAACTGACTATAAATATCTCTATATAACTTTCTTCTAAGGCCGATATCCTGATAAGAATTTGAATTTTTACCTCCCAATAACATAACACCTAACCTCTTTACAGCCCTTATTATCTCTTCACACTCAATAGCATAAAGCGGCGTATTTTCTCGCAATTCCTTCACCTCAGACTTAATCTCTTGTATCTCCTGAGTATGCCCTTCTAACGCAGCAAATGTTAACTTTAAAACCCCCATTGGATCCTTTGGCACATTTTGTTGATTTTGTATATACTGCTTCATTCGTTTGAACTCTTTCATAAATTTAATTTTCATTCCAACCGCTTCTCTAGTGGTATATCCCATAACAAGTAACGTGAATGCTTCTTCTGTTAAATCATATTTAGGGATCCACCTGTTCTTTGAATTAACATAAGTGGACTCGTGAAAATTTTCTCCTCCAAACTCTTCATCTACATATACAATTTGTTTTCGAACTTCCTTCAAAACGTCGAAGTGATCTTTTTTGAATATCTTTGCAATTACCAAACTATCCGTTACTACTTTGCCATTAACTTCAAATACTAATGAACTATGTACTGATGAGTCAGTTAATTGCCCCATCCTCATCTCCTCCTCACTACTAATTTTGAACTATCTTTATTGTATTGAGATAATTTCGCACTACGCATAATTCGTTGCTTTCTTTTTACAGATTAACTAATTATCGAAATTTAATATAAATACTATAATATAAACCCTTTTATTAAGTCATTATTCAATAATTCAGTTATCCATTTTAAGCAATTCTCCTCCGATTTCAATTCGCTTCGTTTTCTTCAAATTCAAAAAGATATTCCAAATTATGTTCTGGAAAAAAAGTTTTCTTAATTTCAAAAGCTTCATCATAATAAAAACGAAATTTACCATTTATTTTGTCGCTCACTGTTGCGTGGCGAAGTTTCAGATGCGAAGAAATTTGTGTAATCATAATTCTTTTTCTCGCCATCTCTGCACGCAAATTCGGATACATCAACTCACCACCTATTTTATGTACGATATTGCGTTCATTCCCATTTAAATATAAACTCAATTTCGTATTTAGTCAACAAAAAAAACGTATTTAAATACTCAATTTCGTATACATTTCTATTTACTAACAAATTCAGTTAGGTTATGATATATACAGAAATACGCAATATCGTATACATTTTAATACGAAAGATGGTGAAAGTAATGAAAAAAGCAGAGGTTGTAACACGCTTAATAAAAGAAGCTGGCTATAGCAAAAGAGCCTTCGCCGAAAAAATAGGTCTCCCCCCCACAACACTGCAATCCATGTTATCAAGAGGGATTGGTAAAGCATCTGTTGATAATGTAATAAAAGTTTGTAAGGGATTAGGAATCACTACTGATGATTTAGAAAAACTCGCAACCCAAGAGGACAATACTGTTAAAGAAGAAGTTTCTATTTATGAAACCATCCAAAACGATCAATCAAATATTATTCATATTCCTATCATTGGTTCTGTAGCAGCTGGTACACCTATATTCGCTGAAGAAAATATCGAAGGCTATTTACCAATGCTAAGTACATTTTTAAACAAGCGTAAAAAGTATTTTTACCTTACTGTAAAAGGCACTAGCATGAATCTCGAATTCCCTGATGGTTCTTATGTTTTAGTAGAGGAAACTCCTTATGTTGAAAACGGACAAATTGCTGTTGTAAAAGTCAATGGTTATGATGCTACCGTGAAAAAGATTTCAAAATCTGGAAGCATCATTACTTTAATACCATTGAGTAATGACCCTATCCACGAACCAAAAACTTACGATCTTTCAGCTGAAGATGTAAAAATCATTGGTCGCGTTGTACAGGCAGTAAAGAATTATTAAGTCATAGCACAAGTGATTTAAAAAAAAGATAAGATCAATTCTTTCGAAAAGATTTTCTTAGTAACATGATTCAAAATAACCAAAAACAATCCATTATCTAGTAGTTAACATATCCAATAACTTCACTAAAAAAGCCCTGATACCGTAGTATCAAGGCTTTTTCATTTCACAAATTATATAAAACTTACATTTATCTGATAATATTTTTCTATGATATCACTACTTGTTATTAATTATTGGCTTTTATGTGGCTGCTTTTCATTTTGCAACCATATAAAATTGTAATAATAGGGAATTAAAAAACCCTTGATACGAGTTGTATCAAGGGTTCAAGCCTCTTAGTATAGAGACATATATTGATCGCGTTCCCATTGGTGAACTTGTGTTCTAAAGATATCCCACTCAATCTCTTTCGCTTCGATGAAGTGCTCAAGTAAGTGTTCTCCTAGTGCACCGCATACTACTTCATTAGATTGTAATGTAACTAACGCTTGCGCTAATGTTGCTGGTAAGTCAACGATACCTGCTTCTTCGCGCTCTTCTTTTGTCATTACATAGATGTTACGGTCTACTGCAGCTGGTGGAGTTAATTTGTTTTTAATTCCATCAAGACCTGCAGCTAATAATGTAGCCATTACTAAATATGGGTTTGCAGCTGGGTCAACACTACGTACTTCTACGCGTGTACTAATACCACGAGATGCAGGGATACGTACTAACGGGCTACGGTTTTGTGCAGACCATGCTACGTAACAAGGCGCTTCATATCCAGGTACTAGACGTTTATATGAGTTTACAGTTGGATTTGCTATCGCTGTAAATGCTGGTGCATGTTTTAAAATACCTGCGATGAAGTGACGAGCATCATCACTTAGTTGTAAGTCACCGTTTGCATCAAAGAATACGTTCTCACCATTTTTAAATAATGATAAGTTACAGTGCATACCTGAACCGTTCACACCGTATAGTGGTTTCGGCATAAATGTTGCGTGTAAACCATGTTTACGAGCAATTGTTTTTACAACAAGTTTGAATGTTTGAATGTCATCACATGAGCGAATTGCATTTGCATATTTAAAGTCAATTTCATGCTGCCCTGGAGCAACCTCATGGTGAGATGCTTCAATTTCAAATCCCATTTCTTCAAGTTCAAGAACGATATCACGACGACAGTTTTCCCCTAGATCCATCGGCGCAAGGTCGAAGTATCCACCGTTATCGTTTAATTCTAATGTTGGATTTCCTTTTTCATCAACCTTAAATAGGAAGAATTCTGGCTCTGGTCCAAGATTGAAGTCTGAAAATCCTAAAGCTTCCATTTCTTTTAACACACGTTTTAAGTTGTTACGTGGGTCTCCATCAAATGGAGTGCCATCTGCATTGTAAATATCACAGATTAGTCGAGCTACTTTACCTTTTTCAGCTGTCCAAGGGAAAATTACCCAAGTGTCTAAATCAGGATATAAATACATATCAGATTCTTCAATACGTACGAAACCTTCAATCGAAGATCCATCAAACATCATTTTGTTATCAAGAGCTTTCGTTAATTGTCTCACTGGAATCTCTACGTTTTTAATTACCCCTAAAAGGTCCGTAAATTGTAAACGGATATACTTTACATTCTCTTCTTTCGCCAAACGGAAAATATCTTCTTTTGTGTATCTAGACATTATAAATTCCTCCTTAGTCCCTCTAATCGCCTTCAGAATCAGTTATCTTTAGTGAAAAAATCTTGAAATGTCACCTTGTCGCAATGAAGTTCGATTGAATCTACCTGTATGTTGTAGTTCATCTCGAAGTATTTTGCGAAGCTCAGTTTTTGAAATTTCTTTTGTTTCTTCTTTTACTTTCACTGCTTCTGTTTGATTTTCTTTCATTAGTAACACTTGCTTAATACCAGCCATATTCAAGCCTTGATCTAACAAATCTTTAATCTCTAACAACTTATCTACATCGTTAAATGAAAATAATCTACGATTCCCCTTTGTACGGGTTGGAGAAACAAGATTATGCTCTTCATAGTAGCGAATTTGACGTGCAGACAATTGTGTTAAATCCATAACAATACCAATTGGAAACAGCGGGGCAGAACGTCTATCTTCTTTCATTTTTCAGTTCCTCCTTCGCCTTAACTGCTTCTCATTTTATAACATGTTATGTTTAGTGTCAATAGATGTTAGCTTTTCTTACATGATTTTTTATAAATTTTTTCATTCTTTTTTCTAATCGCATAAATCGTTACTTTTATACGAAAAAAGCTGCCGATATCGACAGCTCCCCTTTAAGAAATTGTTAATAAATTCTTTTCAATCAATTCATCAATCGCAGAACAAATCGCAATTTTAACATGCGAATACGTTAATCCACCTTGCACATATGCAACATACGGTGGTCTAATCGGACCATCAGCAGACAATTCAATACTTGCACCTTGAATAAATGTTCCCGCCGCCATAATTACATCATCTTCATAACCTGGCATATAGTTTGCATACGGAGTAAAATGCGAATTAATTGGAGATGCATATTGAATCGCTTGGCAGAAGGCAATCATACGGTCTTTATCATCAAATTGAACAGATTGAATTAAGTCTGTTCTTGGTGCATTCCACGCTGGTGACGTGTTCATTCCTAACTTTTCTAAAAACGCAGCTGTAAAAATTGCACCTTTCAGCGCTTGTCCTGCAACATGTGGCGCTAAGAAGAACCCTTGATACATTTCTTGCAGACTGTATAAAGACGCTCCAGCTTCCGCACCAATTCCCGGAGATGTTAAACGATATGCACACGCTTCAACATACTGTTCTTTACCGACAATGTAACCACCAGTTTTTACAATTCCCCCGCCTGGGTTTTTAATAAGCGAACCCGCCATTAAATCTGCACCAACATGACACGGCTCTTGCTCTTCAATAAACTCACCATAACAGTTATCTACAAACACAACAACATCAGGTTTAATTTCTTTAACAAACGCGATCATCTCTTTAATTTGAGAAATAGTAAACGATGGACGAGTAGCATAACCTTTCGAACGCTGAATACCGATCATTTTCGTATTACTATGAATCGCTGCTGCAACAGCTTCAAAATCAACAAGCCCACCTTCAGTTAGCGGAACTGCATTGTAACCAATATTATATTCTTTAAATGAACCTACACCTTTCCCACGCACGCCAACGATTTCCTCTAACGTATCATACGGTTTTCCAGTGATGTACAATAACTCATCTCCTGGACGTAAAATACCGAATAACGCTGTAGAAATAGCGTGAGTACCTGAAATAATTTGCGGACGAACAAGTCCAGCTTCCGCTCCAAACACATCAGCATACACTTTTTCTAACGAATCACGGCCAATATCATCATAACCATAACCTGTCGTCGGGATAAAATGCGAGTCACTAATTTTATGTTTACGAAAACTTTCTAATACACGAAACTGATTACTTTCAATTACTTCATCCGCACGTTTATGTACTTCTGTAATCTGACTCTCTACTTCTTTTACGATTGGAGCAATTTTTTCTCCATTTTTCAAACGATCAAACATTTTTATTTTCTCCTTCTTCCACTAAAAATCTCTTTAATTGCACATTAAGCGATGAATGAGTAAAAATATACCCTGCACAATCATATACAAATTTATCTTCCAGAAACTCCATCTTTGCTAATAGCGTTTCCGTCTTTAAAAGCGTTAATAACTTACCTTCACTCGGAGGGATTTCTACTCGATAACGATCCATTTCTTTCTTCATTTTCATTTCTATCGCTTCTTTTATACGCAATAAATCACTTTCTTCAAAAGCACTAGTCATTAAGAAATCACTTTTCGGAAACGGAATAAAGTTTTGATGTAATTCATCTTTTTTATTATATAACGTAATAATAGGAATATGATTAATTTCAAGTTCTGATAATAATCGTTTTACTGTTCTTTCATGCCCTATGTAGTTAGGATCCGCAGAATCAACTACATGTAAAATAACATCTGCTTCCCCCGCTTCTTCCAGTGTTGAACGAAAAGCAGCAATTAATGAAGTGGGTAAATCTTGTATAAAACCAACAGTATCAGTTAGTAATACTGTATAACCAGAAGGTAACGGCATCTTCCTCGTCGTTGGGTCTAGTGTTGCAAACAGAAGGTTTTCTTCAAACGTATTAGCTTCCGTTAATCTATTAAACAGTGTCGATTTCCCTGCATTTGTATAGCCTATTAATGAAACTTGAAATACTTTATTGTCTTTTCTTCTCTCACGATATCTTTTTCGGTGTTCCACAACAACTGCAAGTTGTTTCTTTATTTCATCAATACGCGATCGAATATGACGACGATCCGTCTCAAGTTTCGTCTCACCCGGTCCTCTCGTTCCAATACCACCACCAAGACGTGATAAGGACAACCCTTGACCCATAAGACGTGGCATTGTATATTGCAACTGAGCTAATTCTACTTGAAGCTTACCTTCCCTCGACTTCGCACGTTGCGCAAAAATATCTAGTATTAGTTGCGTTCGATCAATTACTCTCGCATCTAATACTGAGGATAAATTCCGAATTTGACTCGGCGTTAATTCATTATTAAATACAATAACATCCGGCTCTAATTCTTCAGTTAGCATTGTAAGCTCTTCTAATTTCCCTTTACCTATGTAAGTTGCCGGATGAAACTTTGGTCGTTTTTGCGTTGTTGAAACTAACACTTCCGCTCTCGCAGTCTTAGCTAGTGATGCAAGCTCTTTCATGGAATGCATAAATTTTTCATCATCATCTTGCGGCAATTGACAGCCTACTAATATGACTTTTTCTTTTTCTTCCATCAAATATGTTCACTCATCCTTTTCGAAATTTAAACCTTCTAATATAATAGCAGAGGAAGCACATTTCATCTAGTTAGCGGGGGAGAAAATTCATGGCATGGGAGATTTTTAGCATCATAGGCACAATCGCTTTCGCACTAAGCGGAGCCATTGTTGCAATGGAAGAGGATTATGATATTTTCGGGGTGTATATTTTAGGAATGGCAACCGCATTTGGGGGAGGTGCCCTTCGTAATTTATTAATCGGTTATCCGATTGTCGCGTTTTGGCAACAAGACATGTTATTCCAAATCGCACTTTTATCAATGACTATTATTTTTCTTTTTCCAAATAAGTTAATTAGACATTGGAAAAAGTGGGAAAATATCACTGACGCTATCGGCTTATCAGCATTTGCTGTACAAGGAGCATTATATGCTCAAAAATTAAATTTACCAATTAGCGCCACAATCGTGGCAGCTGTTTTAACTGGTATCGGCGGCGGTATCATTCGCGACCTTTTAGCCCGCAGAAAACCTCTCGTTCTTCGAGCTGAAGTATATGCCTTTTGGACAATTTTAGCAGGTTTCTTAATTGGCGCTCAAATTATTGTTAGCGATTGGGCTCTTTACATTTTATTCATTTTAATTGTTTGCTTCCGCATGGTTTCTATTCATTACAAATGGCATTTACCGCACAGACGTATCGAAACGAAAGAACGTTCAATGCATAAATAGCAATCTAACCTCTTTACATATCGTAAAGAGGTTTTTCTTTTCTAACGATTTTTTCTTTATATAATGTTTATACTAATTTTTAAAGTGAGGTGAATACAAATGACAAACCACGTTAATAAAGGAGCTCAAAAAAGTTCAGTAAACCAATTTGGACACGACCCTAATTCAGCACACGAAAAGAGCGCTAAAATGGAACGCTTCCATAAAGCGCACCAAGAAAAAGCAAAAAAAGAGTAAACGAACTTATACACAAAAATAGACGCACAGTTTATGTACTGTGCGTCTCCTCTTCGAGCATCAAATCCATACTCGATATTCCAATTAAATCATTTTTATCATACGTATCTTCTTGCAACAACCGCATCGCCTGTGTACGAATTGATTTTTCAACAATATTCCGTACATACCGCCCATTACTAAACGATGTAATTTGCGACGAATACTTCACCGCATGTAAATGATCCCTAAATTTCCATTCAGCTTCTTTTGATAACTGATATTCACGATTTTCATACATTCTCTTTCCAATTTCCAATAGCTGATTTACCGAGTAATCCGCAAATTCAATAATAAATGGAAAACGAGACTGCAGCCCTGGATTTAATGAAAGAAAGTGATTCATCTCTCTTGAATATCCAGCTAAAATCAATACAAAACCATGTTGTTTATCTTCCATATGTTTTACAAGCGTATCAATTGCTTCTTTTCCAAAGTCCTTCTCTCCTCCTCGAGCTAAAGAATAAGCCTCATCAATAAACAAAATACCTCCCATTGCTTTTTTTATTAAGTCTCTTGTTTTTTGAGCTGTATGGCCGATATACTCTCCTACAAGATCAGCACGTTCAGCTTCAACCAAGTGGCCTTTCGATAGAATATTCATCTCAAACAGCAATTTCCCTATCATTCTAGCAACAGTTGTCTTCCCTGTACCCGGATTCCCTTTAAACAACATATGAAGTACTTGCTTCTCAGACTTCAATCCCTTCTCTTGTCTTTTTTTATTCACATAAATCCAAGCATATATTTCTTTTATTATCTTTTTTATATCATCCATCCCAACAAGCTTCCCCATCTCTTCTTCAATTCTCTGCAGCATTTCATGTTTAATTGTAGTTTCATTTGAAATTACCGTTTTATTTTCTGTGGCTGGCAAAGAAATTTTCTTTCGATGGTTTAACACAATATTAATTTGATTGTTGTTTTTCTTTCGCATCGATTGTTCCATACAATCACCTCATTTTATCCCGCTATTTGCGGGCAGTAAGACTCCCACCTCGACATTCAGCAAACGCTTGGTATTTAAGCGGGAGATAACCGCCCGTAAATGCCCGATTGGTTCAACTAATAATCGCAGAGGATGAACAAAATCCCCACTGATTATAGTTTCACTTTATCCACTCACCAAATATTATTATTCCTGTCCCCCTTGTAAATGCCTATTTTCAGAAAAGTTTGCTATAATATAAGAAATAATTAAGGTGGTGGGACTATGGAGACAACGGAATTCCATGATACAATACAAGCCTTTTCTATTTTTTTATTGAATAAAGGCCGAAAACCCTCAACTATTAAACGTTATGTTTATGACGTTGAAGACTTCGGACATTGGTTAGAAAAAAACAAAAAGCTCCCTTCCAGTAATATATGGGCTACACTTTGTACAAAAGACTACGAAGATTACTTTTCCGATTTAAAAACGAATCGACATTACTCAGAAAAAACGATGCATCGTGTATTTACTGTATTAAATAGAATGCATCACTTTCTAAACATTCCCAATCCATTGAAGAATATGGAAATATCTATTCAACCAGACCGTACACTTCGTAACGAAGATTTCATTTCACCTGATGAAGAAAAAAGATTAAAGTATATAGTCACTTCATTAGAAGGACTTTCAGAAAAACAACTTCCTGTGCGCCCTTTATTAATGGATCGCAATATTGCTATTTTAAATCTATTGATCGACTACGGTTTATCCTTACAGGAACTTACAGCATTAACAATGCATCACGTTCACTTTGAAACTAACACATTGTCAATCCCAGCAACCGCAGGTGTAGAAAGAACAATTACATTAGCAAAAGAAGACAAAAAACAACTATATAATTATTACAAAAGTATCCCAGAACCAGTTCGTCCTAAGTATCATAGTGATGATTCATTGTTTGTCGCATTTGATTTTAACCGCGGAACATACAGGTGGGTATATGAAAATGATGCACCAAAGGCATTAACGGAAATTGCTATACAAAAAATGATTCGCCTCGAAGTGGCTAGAGCCAATTTACGTAAAGGAATTTCAGGACAACATTTTCGTAACACCTATATTTTAAACTTAATAAAAAAAGAAACTCCTGAATCAGAAATTATAAAACTCGCTGGATTCAAATCAAAAATTTCATTAAAGCGATATTATCAATACGCAGAAAATAGAAAAAACGCCTTATTGTAAGGCGTTTTTTCTATTTTTTCTTTAAACAAACGATTTTACTATGACCATTTAACTAATTTCTGCATCTACTATGATGAGTTTCGTTCACATTTTCATGAGAAAGGAGAGATTTAATGTCTCGTTATAACGACAGTCAAAACAAATTCTCCAAACCATGCTTTCCAAGTAGCGCCGGACGAATCCCAAATACTCCATCAATCCCAATTACTAAAGCTCAACTTAGAACATTTCGTGCGATTATTATTGATTTAACAAAAATAATCCCAAAACTTTTCGCAAATCCATCTCCCCAAAACATTGAAGATCTAATCGATACATTGAACCTACTAAGTAAATTTATTTGTTCACTAGACGCTACTTCCTCCCTGAAAGCACAAGGGTTAGCTATTATTAAAAACTTAATAACTATATTAAGAAATCCAACCTTTGTAGCAAGCGCTGTATTTATTGAGCTTCAAAATCTCATTAACTATTTACTATACATTACAAAATTATTCCGAATTGACCCTTGCACACTTCAAGAGCTTCTTAAATTAATAGCAGCATTACAAACTGCTCTAGTTAATTCTGCTTCGTTCATTCAAGGACCTACCGGACCTACTGGGCCTACTGGACCAGCAGGCGCTACTGGTGCCACTGGACCTCGAGGTAACACGGGCGCTACTGGACCTCAGGGACCTCAAGGTAACACAGGCGCTACCGGCAATACAGGCGCTCAAGGACCTGCGGGTGCTACCGGCGCTACTGGACCTCAGGGACCTCAAGGTAACACAGGCGCTACCGGCAATACAGGCGCTCAAGGACCTGCGGGTGCTACCGG